>RFGL01000400.1 GCA_003697015.1 Acidobacteriota bacterium
CGGCGCCGGCACCGCCGGCTCCGGCACTTCGACGACCACCGGCGGTGCCTCTTCGGTCATCGGCTCCGATACCTCGACCGGCTCCGGCGGCGTCTCGACCGGCGGCGGCGCCTCGGCCATCCGACTCAGCTCCTCTTCCTCGATCGCGCCGGCGGGAGGCGCCTCGGCGGTCACCGGCGGCAGCCCGCTGGCGAAGCGGACCAGGAGCCCGTCGGGACCGCGCTCAATGACCGGCGGGACGAAGGTCCGCAGATCGAAGACCACCCGCGATACGGGCTCGGGCCGGGGCTTGAATTGGCCGATCCGCACCTGCTCGACGACCTCGCCGCCCACCGTGACCGTGGAACGCAAGCTGGTGTTGACCACCCCCTCCAGATCGAGCACGAAACGATCGGGATTCTCCAAGCGGAAGGCGGTGTAGGCGAACTCGCCGTCGCCCGCCACCCGGATGAGCGTTTCCTCGTCCGCCGCCAGCACCTCCACCCTGGTCAACCGGCTCGCCGCCACCCCGGTCACCGGCGGCCCCTGGACGCGCACCTCAGGCAGGCTGTAATCCCCCGCCGCCGGCACGACGGGGCCCGCCGCCGGCGCCGCCGGGGGCGGCGGGGACGGCGGCTCGCTGAGGGGCTCGTAGGCGAGCTCGACCGGCGCCTCGTAGCCCGCCGGATAGAGCTCCACGCGCAGGGACGTGCCTTCCGGCGTAGCGGTCAAGGCGTGCTCGGTGTCGTCGCGGGTGCGGATCACCAGGCGGGTCAGAGGCCGTTCGGCGTCCTCCAGCCGCTCGACGTCGATGGCGCTGACCAGCCCGCGGGTGCGTGCCAGGTCGCCGAGCTCGGGCCCGGGGACGGCGTTGGGGAGCTCGATGACCAGATTGCCGTCCTGATCGCGGTAGCTGGTCCAGACCAGGGCGCGGTCGGCGACCACGTCGATCTCGACGCCCGGCCCGCGATCGACGGCTTCGAGACGCTGGATCTCCACCGGCGCCGCCTGCGCCGTGGTGACGTTCGACGCCGGAACGCTACGCGGCCGCTGGCCGCCGGAGCCGATGCAGGCGACCTGCAGCAGCACGACCGCCGCCGCCGGCCACCAGCGCCATCGACGCTGTCGTGATGAGGCCCTCGTGTCCATCGTATGACTCATCCTCGCCTCCGGCCCGGCACGTTGGGCACCTCGGGCATGCCGCCCGCCACGCTCACGGATTGCTCGCTCTCGCTGGTGCCTGACATTCACCACGGGCTCCTAGAGATTGAGTTTCTTCACCACTTCACGAAACGGTTTGAGCTCGTCCGGGTCGTCGATCTTCTTCTTGAAGACGACCTCCTCGAGGGTGATGCGGACGACGTCTCCGTCCCACAGCTGGTCGCCGGGACGGAGAAGGTAGCTGGTCTCGTCGCTCGCGGCGATGATCTGCGCCACCGGTCCCTCGGGGGTGATGAAAACCCCCTGCACCTCGATCTCGTCGATCAGCAGCCCCGCCAGGCCTTCCGGCCGTTCGCCCTCCTCGGTGGAGGACGTCGTCGGCTGCAGCAGAGAGCGGAAGGGGTCGCGCCGGGCGCCGGGATCGTAGGTGCTGCCTTCGTCGCTGTAGAGCACTTCTTCGTCCTGGGCGAGGAGGTCGTCGATGTAGGCGACGTCGGCGCCCTCCGCGTCGCCTTCGGCCTCCGCCTCGACGGTCGGCGGCGGCGGATCCTCCGCCGGCGGATCCTGCGCCGTGACGCCCGGCGCGCCGAGGACGGCGGCGAGTAGGACGGCGGCGAGCGGCCATCGGCCGGGGGTGGGGACGCCTTTCATGACGCGGCTTCCTGCTCCAGTCGGAGGAAGGTCTTGGCGGTAAAGCTCGCCCGGATCGTGTGGTGGGGTCGATCGGCGGCCTTGAGCGCGGTGATGCTGAGGTCCTCGACGTTGATGATGCGCGGGAAGCGCCCGATGCGATCGAAGAACATCGCCAGGTTGTGGTACGTGCCTTCGAGCTCGATGCGGATCGGCCATTCGGTGTAGAACTCCTGCGGCTGCTGGGCCTGTGGGGTAAAACGCAGGAGGTTGAAATCGCCCTGGTCGGCCAGCGTGCGGATGCGGCGCAGGAGGTCCTCGGTATTGCGTCGCGGCGGCAGGATCTTCTCCAGCTTCTCGAGTTCCTTGCGCAGCCGCTTGATCTCTTCCTCGAACTGCGGCAGCCGCGCCTTGGCGTTGCGTCCTTCGGAGATCTTGAGCTGCAAGCTGGTCAGTTTCTGCTCTTTGCGCTCGAGGTCGGTGCGCATGTTCTTGAGCAAGAAGAAATCGGTAGCGAAGTAGATGCCCCCCGCCAGGACCGCGGCGATCGCCGCCGCGTAGTACCAGGGCTTGCCTTCGAGGCCGGTTTCGATCGCCATGGTGCGTTCTCCCAGTACGGGTCAAGGGCCGGCGGCGGTGGCGCCGGCGTCTTCCGCCGCTTCGTCTTCGGTCTGTTGGATGAAGGTGAAGACCAGGTTGAAGGCGTAGGCTTCGCGGCCACCCCGGCCGACGGCGCGGACGTCCTTGGTGTCCGGTTCGTGGAATTCGGGGACCTTGTTCAGGTTGGCGATGAATGCGGCCACCGCATTGGTATTGAGCGCCTGACCGCGCAGGGTCACGGTCTGGCCCTGCAGCTGCATGGACTCGAGCCACAGGAGATCGGGCAGGGCGCGGGAGATGCGGTCCATCACCTGCACCGGCCCCTTCTGCTTGCGCTTGAGATCCTGGATGACGGCGATCTTGGTTTCCAGGTCGGCCTTGTCGGCCTTGAATTGCTCGACTTTGTCGAGGATCTTCTGCAGCTCCCGCACCTCGATCTCGGCCTGGGCGATCTGCTCGTCCTTCTCGTCGATCCGGGTCTTCAAGGTGTACCAGAGGTAGGTGGAGACCAGGCTGCCGATCACGATGCCGGCGATCAGGATCAACAGGGAAGGATCCTGCCGGCCCAGGGTCAGCTTGGCCTTGGCGCGGCGGGCGACGACCGGCCGGCGACCCTCCTGGAGCAGGTTGATGCGTATCATGGCGCTAGTCTCCTACCTTGCGCAGGGCCAGGCCGACGGCCACGGCCAGCATCGGCGAGATCGACGTCAGCCACTCGCGGTCGAAGTCGCTGTCCTTGAAGTGGATGTTGGCGAAGGGATCGAGCAGCTCGGTGGGCACGCCGAAGCGCTCCCGCAGCACCTCCAGCAGGTTGGGGGTCAAGGCGCAGCCGCCGGAGAGCACCAGCTCGTCGATCGGACCCTCGGACGAGGTGGCGGCGAAGAAGTCGAAGGTCTTCTGGATCTCGTTGGCCATCTCGGCGGAGATGCCGTCGAGCACCTTGCGGGCGTCGGCGGCGGTGTAGCTGCCTACCGTCTCGCCGCGCTTCAGCAGCTCCGCCTGGTCGAAGGAGAGATTGAACTCGCGCTGCAACGCCTCGGTGAACTGGTTGCCGCCGAAGGAGATGTCGCGCCAGAAGACGCTGGCGCCGCGGGCGACGATGTTGATGTTGGTGACCCCGGCCCCCATGTTGACCAGCGCCACGACCTTCAGCGGGTCGAGGTCGTTGTTGAGCTCGTAGGCGTTCTGGATGGCGAAGGCGTCGACGTCGACGATCGCCGGCGAGCGGCCGCTCTGGGAGATCACCGAGACGTAGTCGTTGACCTTCTCCCGTTTGACCGCCACCAGCAGAACTTCCATCGTCTCCCGGCCCGGCTCGTCGTCGGAGAGGGTCAGGTAGTCGAGACGCACGTCGTTGATGTCGAAGGGGATGTGCTGCTCCGCCTCCCACTGGATCGACTCGGCGAGCTCGTCCGGCTCCATCGCCGGCAGGTCGATCTTCTTGATGATCACCGAATGGCCGGAGACCGAGGTGGCGAAATGCTGCGTCTTGACCCCGGTCTGCTCGATCAACTTCTGGATGGCGTCGACCACCAGGGAGGAGTCCATGATCGAGCCGTCGACGATCGCCTCCGGCGACAGGGGCTCGACGCCGATGCGCTGGAGGTGGTACTGCCCGCCCTTCCTCTCCTTCAGCTCCACCAGCTTGACGGTGGCGCTTCCGATGTCGAGCCCGACAATGCCTTTGTTGCGTGTGAAGAACACTGCTTTTTTGCCTCGTCACCTGCCGGCGTTTGCGACCGCCGTCGTCCAACCGGCTCTCGATCCCCGCGAATGCGCCCTTCACCGCCTTACGACCGGGGTGGTGGACCACCAAACAAGCACAATGCGTTGTGCGAGCCTATAGCACGACTCCGGCGCTGTCAACCCCAAATAGACGCCTGGCTATATTTGATCTGCGGGCCGTAATCGTCCCAGAATCAGGGGCTTTCGGGGGCCCCTCAGGATCGTCCCGGGGAGACGGGAAGGCGCTGGGCCGGCGCGGGGGCTTGCACTGCCGCTCGCGGTGTGGCATGATCCGCCGTCCTGCGACGTCGAGCGCCTCGCCCGGGGCGTGCGACGCCATCCCCGAGACAGCCGAGGAGCGTTGAGCGTCATGGCCAAGCGATGTGAGATCTGCAACAAGGGTACGGTGACCGGCAACAGCATCAGCCACGCCCACAACGTCACCCGGCGGACGTGGCAGGCGAATCTGCAGAAGGTGAGAGCGCTGATCGACGGCCGCGTGCGCCGCGTCCTGGTCTGCACCCGCTGCCTGCGCAGCGGCAAAATCCAGAAGCCCCCGGTGCGGCGCTGGCAGCCCGAGCCCGACGCCAATCCCTGATCCCCCGTCCCCACCACCCCTTCGGCCGCCGCTAGCCTGCAGCCCGAGCGCGGCGGGCGCCGGCGCGCGGCCGGGCGACGGCGCGCACCCCCGGTACGCCGCGGATGGCACGCCGCAGGCGTTCGAGGTGGCGCCGGTTCTTGACCTCCACCACCAGGTCGACGATGCCGAAACCGGGCTCGACGGTGGTGGCCTCGAAGTTGCGGATGTTGCTCGACTCCTTGGCGATGACCTCGGTCAGCTTGGCCAGCATGCCCTGATGGTCCTCGGTCTCGATCGACAACGCCACCGGGAATGAACGCTCCCCCTGGCGCGCCCACTCGACCTCGATCAGACGCTCCGGATCGTAGAGCAGGTTGCGCACGTTGGGGCAGTCCTCGGCGTGCACCGAGATGCCGCGGCCGCGGGTGACGTAGCCCACCAGGGGTTCCCCGGGCACCGGGCCGCAGCACTTGGCCAGGGTGGTGACCAGATCGCCTTCGCCGTGCACCTGGACCGGGCCGGTACCGAACGGCAGATAGCGGTCGACGGCACGCCGCAGGGCCCCCGGCTGCTGCTCCCGGGAGGACGTCAGCCGCTCGTCGTCGATCAGCCGCAGCAGCACCTGGCGCACCGGCGTCTTGCCGTAGGCGATGCGCCGGTAGAGATCCTCCACCCGCTGCAGGCCCTCCTCACGCACGTAGGCCGCCATCGCCTCGCCGTCGAGCACCTTCTTCGCCGACACCCGCAGGCGCTTGAGCTCGCGCTCCAGGAGCCGCCGGCCGATGGCCTCCGCCTCCCGCTTCTGCTGGGTGTTGAGCCAGTGGCGGATCTTGGCCTTGGCGCGGGAGGTGGCGACGATGCTCAGCCAGTCGCGGCTCGGCTGGCGGCTGCTGCTGGTCATGATCTCGACCATGTCGCCGTTCTTGAGCGGCGTCCTCAAGGGCACCAGCTTGCCGTTGACCCGGGCGCCGCTGCAGTGATGGCCGACGTCGGTGTGGATGCGGTAGGCGAAATCGAGGGGGGTGGCGCCGCGGGGGAAGGAGAAGACGTCGCCCTTGGGGGTGAAGACGTAGACCTCCTCGGGGTAGAGGTCGATCTTGAGCTGGGTGAGGAAGGTGCGCGAGTCCTCGGTGTCCTTCTGCCACTCGAGCAGCTGGCGCAGCCACAGGATGTTGGGATCGCCGGCCGCCGCCTGCCGCGAGTCCCCCGCATGCTCCTTGTAGTGCCAGTGGGCGGCGATGCCCTCCTCCGCCACCAGATCCATCTCGCGGGTGCGGATCTGCACCTCGAACGGCTGACCGCGCTCGCCGACGACGGTGGTGTGGAGCGACTGATAGAGGTTGGGCTTGGGCATCGCGATGTAGTCCTTGAACCGTCCCGGTACCGGGCACCAGCTCTGGTGGACGACGCCGAGAGCGGCGTAGCAGTCCTTGATCTCCTCGGTGATGATGCGAAAGGCGAGGTAGTCGTAGAGCTGCGAGATGTCGATGCCCTGGCGGCGCAACTTGGTGAAGATCGAGTAGTAGCGCTTGACCCGGGAGCTGATCTCGGCCTCGATGCCGGCGGCGACGAGCTTCTCCCGCAGGGTCTGCTCGACCCGCCGCACCAGCTCTTCGCCGCCGCGCATCTTCTCCCGGATCTTGGCCTCGAGCTCGGCGTACTGGCGGGGGTAGAGGTGGTAGAAGGCCAGATCTTCGAGGTCGCCCTTGACCTTCGCCATCCCCAGCCGGTGGGCGATCGGAGCGTAGATCTCCAAGGTCTCCTGCGACACCCGGCGCTGGTGCTCGGGGGACATGTGCTCGAGGGTGAGCATGTTGTGCAGCCGATCGGCGAGCTTGACCATGATCACCCGGATGTCCTTGGCCGAGGCGAGGATCATCTTGCGGAAGGTCTCGGCCTGGGCGTCGTCGCGCCGTACGTAGGCCTGCTGGCCGATCTTGGTGACGCCGTCGACCAGCTCGGCGACGTCGTCGCCGAAGGCCTCGGCCAGCGCCCGGCGATCGGCGTCGGTGTCCTCCAGCACGTCGTGCAGCAGGCCGACGGCGACGCAGGTCTGATCGAAGCCGAGATCGGCGAGGATGTAGGCGACGTAGGTCGGGTGGGTGAAGTAGGGCTCGCCGGAGCGGCGTTTCTGATCGCCGTGGCGGCTGCGGGCGAAGTCGTAGACCCGCTGGAGGAACGCCCGGTCGCAGGGCCGGCCGCGCTCGGTCAACCGCTCGAGCACGTCGTCGAAGGTGATGCCGGGGCGGAGGCTGATCGGCGCGCGGGGCTTCTTCGCGGTCCTCGCCATGGTGCGGCCGTCCGCGACCGCGACCGGGCGCCGCCGTCATGACGGCGCCGGCGCCGGCGGGGACGGGCAACGATTATACGCCCCCGACGTCGCCGGCGGCCTCGCCTTCGCCGCCGGCGGCGACCAGGCCCTCGATCTCGCCCAGCAGCTCGAACATCGACTCCAGACGTTCTTTCGAGTCGTCGCCGGCGGGGTAGCGGTAGATCAGGCGCAGGATGCGATCGCCGTCGGGGTGGATGGCGACGATGATCGATTCTTCGGTCGGCGTCCCGTCGTCGGCGGTGAAGCGGCCGCGGGAGTAGTAGGCGGCGCCGAGCTGGGAGACCAGCTCGCGACCGCCCTTGTAGTCGCCGTCGGGACGCGCTTCGACGTCGACCTTGTGCTCCTCGACCGCCCGCACCAGGTTGAGGGTCCGACCGGGCGGGTCCAGCCGCACCTCGAGCCGCCCGGCGAGCTGGCCGTCGGCGGGGGCCAGGACCAGGCCGCCGTCGTCGTTCTGCCGCACGGCGAAGGCGTCGGGCAGGTCGGCGATGGCGATGCCGAGGGCGCCGTTCTCGACCCGCTCGGCGACGGCGGCAGCGGGCTCGCCGGCACGCTGGCAGGCGGCCAGCAACGCCACGCTCAGCACCAGCGGGACGGCGATCGGATGCGGGCGGCTCATGCGGGCGTCTCCCTCAGAGCTCCTTGAGCTCGGTCAAGATGCCCTGGACCGCCTTCTTGGCGTCCTCGAAGAGCATCATCGTGTTGGGGTACTCGAACAGCTCGTTCTTGATGCCGGCGAAGCCGGGGGACAGGCTGCGCTTGATCACGATCACCGTCCCCGCTTCATAGACTTCGAGGATCGGCATGCCGTAGATCGGGCTGCCCGGGGTCTTCTTCGCCGCCGGGTTGACGACGTCGTTGGCACCGACCACGATCACCACGTCGGTGTTCTTGAACTCCGGGTTGACGACGTCCATCTCCAGCAACTGCTCGTAGGGTACGTCGGCCTCGGCCAGCAGCACGTTCATGTGCCCGGGCATGCGCCCGGCCACCGGATGGATGCCGTAGCTCACCTTGGTGCCGCGGCGCTCGAGCTCCTCCGCCAGCTCGCGCACCGTGTGCTGCGCCTGGGCCACCGCCAGTCCGTAGCCGGGGACGAAGATCACCGACTCGGCGCTCTCCAGGATCAGCGCCGCCTCCTCGACGCCGCCGGAGCGGACGTTCTGGTACTCGTGCTTGCCGCCGCCGGTGGTCTCCTCGGCGCCGAAGCCGCCGAAGAGGACGTTGGCCAGGGTGCGGTTCATCGCCACGCACATGATGTTGGTGAGGATCAGGCCCGAGGCCCCGACCAGGGCGCCGCTGATGATCAGCACGTTGTTCTGCAACACAAAGCCGGTCATCGCCGCGGCGACGCCGCTGTAGGAGTTGAGCAGCGAGATCACCACCGGCATGTCGGCGCCGCCGATCGGGATCACCAGCATCACCCCCAGCGCCAGGCTGGCGGCCACCACCACCCAGAGCAGCAGCTCGAGGGTGGCGACGTCGGTGACGGTGGCCATCGCCAGGCTGCCGAGCACCAGACTGGCGAGCAGCAGCAGGGCGTTGATCGCGTGGCGGCCGGGCAGCAGGATCGGTGCCCCGCGCATCTTTCCCGCCAGCTTCATGTAGGCCACCACGCTGCCCGACAGGGTCAAGGTGCCGATCAGCACCGCCAGCACGGTGGTGACGCCGGGAGCGGTGCCGAGGAGCTCGAGGGGAGTGCCGGGGGCACCGGCCTCGATCTTCTTCGACCACACCTGCGACAGGGCGACGAGCGCCGAGGCGGCGCCGCCGGAGCCGTTGAACAGCGCCACCATCTCCGGCATCGCGGTCATCGCCACCTTGAGCGCCGCCACCGCACCGATCAGGCCGCCGATCGCCAGGCCGGCGACGATCCAGCGCCAGTGGATGACCTCCTGCTGCAGCAGGGTGCCGGCGACGGCGATCAGCATCGCCAGGGCCGCGATGGCGTTGCCGCGGCGCGCCGAGCGCACCCGCGTCAAGCCCTTCAGGCCGAAGATGAAGAGCACCGCCGACAACAGGTAGAGGAGCGGTACGACGGTCGTCTGCAGCACGCTGCTGTCCATGGCGCGCCCTCAGCTCTTCTTCGGTTTCTTCTGACCGAACATGGCGAGCATGCGGTCGGTGACCATGAAGCCGCCGACGACGTTGATCGTCGCGGTGATGATGGCCAAGAGGCCGAGGATGCTGGCGGTGGTCGCCCGCTGGCTGTTGGCGGCCACCAGCGCCCCGACCAGGGTGATGCCGGAGATGGCGTTGGCGCCCGACATCAGCGGCGTATGCAGGGTCGGCGGGATCTTGGTGATGATCTCGAAGCCGACGAAGATCGCCAGCACGAAGACGTAGAGACCGACCAGGAGCGCTCCCATCATGACGATTGCTCTCCTTCGACCAGGGCGCGGGTTGGGGCATGGCGGATTTCGCCGGCGTGGGTCAGAAGGGCGCCGGCCACCACCTCGTCGTCGAGGTCTACGACCACCTCGCCGTCGCGGATCAGCGACTCGAGCAGCGCCCAGACGTTGCGCGCGTAGAGCTGGCTGGCGTCGGTGGCCATGGTCTGCGCCGGCAGGTTCGACGGCCCGAGGATCAGGACCCCGCGATGGAGCACCTCCTCGTCGGCTTGCGAAAGCTCGCAATTGCCGCCCTGGGACACCGCCAGGTCGACGATCACCGAGCCCGGTCGCATCGCCTCCACCATCTCGCGGCTGAGGAGGAGCGGCGCCTTCTTGCCCGGCACCAGGGCGGTGCAGATCACCACGTCGGCCTGGGCGACGCGCTCGGCGACGATCGCCCGCTGCTGGCGCAGGAACTCCTCGCTCATCTCCCGCGCGTAGCCGCCCTCCCCTTCGCCGCCGCCTTCGCGCTCGGGCAGGGGGATGAACTTGCCGCCGAGGGACTCGACCTGCTCCTTGACTACCTCGCGGATGTCCGACACCTCGACCACCGCCCCCAGGCGGCGGGCGGTGGCCACCGCCTGCAAGCCGGCCACGCCGGCCCCCATGATCACCACCCGCGCCGGCGGGATGGTGCCGGCGGCGGTCATCAAGAGGGGAAAGTACTTGCCCAGGCGGACGGCGGCGATCAGCACCGCCTTGTAGCCGGCGATCGATGCCTGGGAGGACAGGGCGTCCATCACCTGGGCGCGGCTGATGCGCGGCACCAGCTCCATGGCGAAAGCGCTCACCCGGCCGGCGGCCAGGGCGCGTACCACCTCGGGGTTCTGGTGCGGCGCGAGCAGGCCGATCAGCACCGCCCCCGCCTTCAGCTGGCGCGCTTCCTCCGGCGTCCCCGGGCCGACCTGCAACACCACGTCGGCGGCAGCGCGGGCGGCGGCGGGGTCGGCGGCGATGGTGGCGCCGGCCGCGGCGAAGGCGTCGTCGGCGATCCAGGCGCCGGCACCGGCGCCGGCGCCGACCCCGACCGCAAGACCGGCCTTGACCATCTTCTTGACGGTCTCCGGGGTCGCCGCCACCCGGGTCTCCCCGGCACGGCTTTCCTTGGGGATGAAGACGTTGACCATGGTCGGATTCGAGTCTGGTTGGGATGTCGGGCACGGCGGGGCGGAGCGAGCCTCCACCCCGCCGGGATCCTATAAGCGAGCCGCCGCGCTTGCAAGGGCGCCGGCCGAACGCGGCAGGACGGGGAGCGCCCCGGCCCCGGGGATATACTGGCGGCCATCGGTCGGAGCAGGACGGGCACCGTACGGCGGCCGGCGGGTGCTCGACGCAGGGGGAGCCAGAGCGGTGGGGGACGGCAGACCAGACCAGACTACGCCAGCGGAGATCGAGCGGGCCCTAGCCGGCGACGCGGCGGCCCTGGCCGCGCTGGTCGACGAGCTGACGCCGGTGGTGCAGGCGCGGGTGGCCCGCGTCCTGCTCCGCCGCCGCACGACGCGCGACGTGCGCCAGGAGGTGGAGGACCTCACCCAAGAGGTCTTCCTCGCCCTCTTCGCCGGCGGCGGCCGGGTGCTGCGCAGCTGGCAGCCGCAGCGCGGGCTGTCGCTGAAGAACTTCGTCGGCCTGGTGGCGGATCGCCAGGCGACGTCGATCCTGCGCAGCGGCAAGCGCAGCCCGTGGACCGAGGAGCCGACCGCGGTGGACGATCTCGATCGGCCGGCGGACGACGCCGATCCCGAGGCGCGGGCGCTGTCCCGGCAGCAGCTCCGGCGCCTCCTCGAGCTCCTGCGGGAACGCCTCAGCCCCCTCGGCTGGCACCTCTTCGATCTGCTCTTCATCCAGGAAAAGACGGTGACGGAAGTCTGCCGCACGGCCGAGATGAGCCCCGAGGCGGTCTACGCCTGGCGCAGCCGGCTGCGCCGGCAGGCGCGTCGATTGGCGCGGCGGATCGAGAGCGAATCGCGATGATTATTTTATGGCACAAAATCATAAACAAAGCGGCGTTTCGCGCTATAATGAAATAGCCATGTGACGAAGTCTCAATCTTCGTTAGAAACGTGATGATGGCGTCGAAAACCAGAGTGGCGGGGTCACGGTCATCATCACGGGAGACGACATGCACAGCGACGATGAACTCTTGCGCACGCTCGGCAGGATCGCTCGCCAGGAGCGGGACGAAGAGCGGGCGCACCTCGACGATCGTTGGGACGCCTTCTGCGAAGGTCGCCTGCCGGAGGAGGAGGTCGCGGCGTTGCGCGCCGCGGCGGCGGACGACGCCGCGGCGCAGCGCGCCTACGACGCCTTCCGACCTCTCGGCGCGTCCTTTCGCCGGCGTCTCGCCGAACGCCTCGGCGAGCAACTCGCCGCTTCCCAGGCCGGCGACGCCGCCGAACCTCAGGCGCGATCGGCCGCCGATCCGACCGAGCCCTCATGGCGCGGCCGGCGCCCGTCGCGCCGGCCGCGCAGCGAGGGCCGGCGACGCGCCGCCTGGCTGCCGTGGGC
>RFGL01000039.1 GCA_003697015.1 Acidobacteriota bacterium
CGCTCCCCATCCGCCGCCCGTTCGCGCCCCCCTGCCGCTCCCGCCGGAGCATCCTCCTCCGCCGGCGACGCGACCGCCGTCCGCCCGCCTTGCTCGGCCGCCGCCGACCTCACGGCGCCGCTCCACGAGCTCCTCTGGCGGCTGCCCCCGCCGCCGGCGTCCGCGGCGGCCCGGGCCAACCACCGCGGCTTCGCCCTCGAGCTGGCGCGCCGGCTCGGCTGCGCCCTGCCCGGAGCGCGGCTGGTGCGCTCGCCGGGCGAGCTCGAACGCGCCGCCCGCGGCGTCGAACGTTGGGTGGTCAAGGCGCCCTTCTCCGCCGCCGGCCGGGAGCGCCACGTCCACCGCGGCGGCCGGTGGCCGGGGCGGATCGTCGCGCGCCTTCTCCAGCGCCACGGCGAGCTTCTCTTCGAGCCCTGGATGACGCGCGTCGCCGACGTCGGCGTCGCCGCCCTGCTGAGCTCGAAGAGCTTGCGGGTAGTGGGTTGTCATCGCCTCCGCGTCGACCGTCAGGGCCGCTTCCGCGGCCTCGAGTTGCCGGTCGCCGGCGGCGGGCTCAACGCCCTTCCCCACGCCGAGCGCGACGCCCTCGAATCCACCCTCGACGGCGCCGCCCGTGCCCTGCGCCGCATCGGCTACCGCGGCGCCTTCGGCCTCGACGCCTGGCGCCATGAGGCCACGCACGGCGTCGCCTTCCATCCCCTCGGCGAGCTCAACGCCCGCTTCACCATCGGCCTCCTCGCCCGCGCCCTCGTCGACCGCCTGCGCCAGCCCCTCGCCCTCGAGCCCGGTTCCTGGCTGCGACTCGCCTTCGGCCGACCGCCCCCGGGCCGCGCCCTCGTGGCCCTCCTCGCCCCCGGCGCCGGCGGCACCGGCGCCATCTGGCTCGAGCCGACGGCCGGGCTTTCTTGACCGCCAGCGAAGAAATCCGGCCGCCCGCCCCCCCAAACGCCAAGAGGCCCCCGCCGCTGGGCGGGGGCCTCGGTCCGACGCTGAGCCGCGGCGGCGGATCAGGTCCAGAAGTCGTCGACCTCGCCGGCTTCTTCCTTCAGCCGTTGCTGCTCGGCCATCCAGGCGTCGAACTCCTCCTGGGTGTGGACGGTGACGAAGCCCTTCATGCGGTAGTGGCCGAGGCCGCAGAGCTGGGCGCAGGCGATCTCGTAGTTGAAGTCGGGATCGCCGGTGCGCTGGCGCATCTCCTCGGTGGTGACGATGGGCTGGAACCACACCGGGAAGAGCATGCCGGGGATGGCGTCCATCTTGACCCGCATCTCGGGGATGCCGAAGCTGTGGATGACGTCCTTGCTCGACAGGTAGATCAGCGCCGGCTTGCCCACCGGCAGGTGGAGCTGGTTCAAGGTGACGACGTCGTCGGCCGCCGCCGGGTCGTCGCGGTTCAGGCCGATGGGATTGGTCTGGAGGTCCACCAGGTCGACCCGGGTTTCGCCGAAGACGCCGTCGGGGCCGGGGTAGTGCACGTTCCAGGCGAATTGCTCGCCGATCACCCGCACCACGACCGAATCCTCCGCCGGCGGCAGATCGTCGACGCGCTCGGAGTAGAGCGGGATCGAGAAGCCGACGAGAAGAATCACCTCGGCCAAGGCGACGGCGCCCTCCCCCCAGCTCGACAGGTGGCTCTTGACGCCGTCGTGGTCGGCCTTGGGGTTTCGCTTCTGGCTGAAGCGGAAGATCATGTAGATGAAGAGTGCGCCCCAGATGATGAAGAGCGCCAACATCAGGATGTGCACCAGCACCGTCACGTGGTCGAGGCGGGCGCCGTGCTCGGAGGCGAGCTCGGGGAAACGCAGAAACCAATGCATGGCTAGGAGGCTCCTTCTTCAGCTGAGGCCGACGACTCGGCCGCGTCCGGGTCCGCCGTACGGCCGGCCGCATCGGGCTTGACGGGCGCGGCGGCCGTGCCGCGGCGCAGCGTGCGGCGGCGCAGGGTGATGAATGCCGCGACGCCGCCGGTGAGCAGCAGGTAGGTTACGCCGACCATGAAGACCGCCGCCTGCTGCCCGGCTTTGATCATCGGCTCGTCCGAGTCGCCGTAGCACACCGGGCAGGCGGCGGCCTCCGCCGCCAGGCCGAGAGCGGCGAGCACGACGAGCGCCCAGGCGAAGCGTCGTACGCCGATCATAGGTAACTCACGCCTTTCGTTTTTTTGAGAAACCACACGCCGTAGACCACCAGCGCGATCGCCGCCACCAAGGCCAGACCCCCCATCACCAGGTAGCTGGTGCCCGCGCCGTCGCCTGTTGCATGCCGCAGGGACCAGACGCCGAAGCCGGTCATCAGCAGCGTCGCGACGACGACGAAGACCACGTGGAAGGCCTTGAGCGACATGGTTTCCTCAGAGGATCTGATGAAGGCTGTTGTTCTCGGTGACGAAGGGCAAGATCAGCTCGAAGAGGAAGAAGAGCGCCGCCAGGATCAAGAGGGCGTAGATCAGCTTCTTCTCCGAGATCAGGTGCATGAAGTAGCACGCCACCAGCGATCCCTTGACCGTCGCGATGGTGAGCGCCAGGGCGATGGCCCACCCCGGCGCCAGATGGAGCTCGGCGACGGCGACGGTGATCACCGTCAGCACGGCGAGGGCGGCGAAGACCCGCAGGTAGATCTTGACGTGGTGATCGACGTCGATCTGGTCGTAGCTCGTTCCGCTCATGGTCTCGCTCCGTCTCCAACTCTACAGCAGGTAAAGGATCGGGAAGAGGAAGATCCACACCAGGTCGACGAAGTGCCAGAACAGGCCGGCGGTCTCCACCCGGTTGGTGAATCGCTCGTGCTCGGTGTGCCACATCTTGGCGCCCGGGCCCCAGAAGTACAGATTGACGATCATGCCCGACAGGACGTGCAGCGCGTGCAGCCCGGTGAGGGTGAAGTAGACCGCCAGAAAGGTATTGGTGCTGGGGAAGTAGCCGTGGTGAAACTTCGACGTGTACTCGATGTACTTGATGATCATGAAGCCCAAGCCACCGAGTACCGTCAGCCCCATGTAGAGGCGGTACTTGCCGAAGTCCTTGCGGATGCAGGACGCCCAGGCCATCACCATGGTGACGCTGGAAGCGATCAGGATCAGGGTGTTGGCGGTCGCCCACGGAATGCTCAGGTATTCCTCGCCGCGGGGCCAGCGATCGGCCCCGACGCGCAGCAGGATGTAGCTGGCGAAGAGGCCGCCGAAGAGCATCACCTCGGAGGCCAGGAACAGCCAGATGCCGATCTTGACGTTGTTGAGACCGGTATCTTCCCGCGGCTTGACGGTGTGCGGGATGATCTTGTCGATGGGTACGACGGTCGGCGTCGCCACGATCTCTCTCCTCTCGGTCAGTGGGCCGCGACCGGCGCCTTGGCGGGTTCGAATTGCGGCGTGAAGTCCTCGCTCTCTCCGGGCACGCTGTACTCATAGGGGCCGCGATAGGCCGCCACCGGCCGGGTGAAGTTGCCGTGTCCCGGCGGCGACGGCGCCGCCCACTCGATGGTGGTGGCGCGCCACGGGTTGGCGCTCGCCGTCTTCGGCTTGCGCAGGCTGAGGAAGAGATTGAGGATGAACGGTATCTGGGCCAGCGCCAGCCCCCAGGCGGCGAAGGAGATCACCTTGTTGAGGTAGAGCACGCCCTCGTTGTGGGCGTAGGTCGCACCGCCGTCGTACATGCGCCGCGACATGCCGGCCATGCCCTGGATCAACATCGGGAAGAAGATCAGGTTCATCAGCACGAAGCTGGGCCAGAAGTGGACCTTGCCCCAGAATTCGCTCATGTGCCGGCCGGTGACCTTGGGGTACCAGTAGTAGATGCCGGCGAAGAGAGCGAAGATCGTGCCCGGGGCCACGACGTAGTGGAAGTGGCCGATGACGTAGTAGGTGTCGTGCAGGTGGATGTCCGGCGCCGTCAGGCCGAGGGGCAGGCCGGTCAGGCCGCCGATGCCGAACATGGGCAGGAAGCCGAGGGCGAAGAGCATCGGCGTGGTGAAGCGGATCGATCCTCCCCACAGGGAGAGGATGAGCGCCGTCAGGATGATCACCGACGGGATCGAGATCATCATCGTCGTGGTCTGGAAGAAGGCCGACATCGTGGTGCCCATGCCGGTGAGGAACATGTGGTGGGCCCAGACGACGAAGGACAGGAAGCCGAGGACGATCAGCGAGTAGACCATCGACTTGTAGCCCCACAGGGGCTTTCGGGTGTTGTTGGCGATGATCTCGGCGACGATGCCGAAGGCCGGCAGGATCAGCACGTAGACCTCGGGGTGGGCGAGGAACCAGAAGAGGTGCTGCCAGAGGATCGGGCTGCCGCCGCCGGAGACCTCCAGCGCCTGGCCGCTCACCACCAGGCCCGAGGGGAGGAAGAAGCTGGTGCCGGCGACGCGGTCCATCAGCTGCATGAACGCCGCCGCCTCGAGGGGCGGGAAGGCCAGGAGCAGCAGGAAGGAGGTCACGAACTGGGCCCAGCAGAAGAAGGGCAGGCGGAAGAAGGACAGTCCGTCGGCCCGCAGCTGGATGGTGGTGACCAGGAAGTTGATCGCTCCGAGCAGCGAGGAGGTGATCAGGAAGACCATGCCGATCAGCCAGGCGGTCTGCCCGCTGGGGGCGATGTCGGCCAGCGGCGGGTACGACGTCCAGCCCGACTGGGCGGCGCCCTCGGGCAGGAAGAAGCTGCCGAACATGATCAGGCCGCCGATCAGGAACGACTGGTAGCTCATCATGTTGAGCCGCGGGAAGGCCATGTCGGGAGCGCCGATCTGCAGCGGCAGCACGAAGTTGCCGAAGCCGCCCACCGCCAGGGGCACGATGCCCATGAAGACCATGATGGTGCCGTGCATGGCGCCGAGCTCGTTGTAGAACTCGGGCAGCATGACGCCGCCCGGCAGGCCGCGGGGGAAGAGCTTGCCGAGCAGCGGCACGGGCTCCCCCGGGAAGGCTAGCTGCCAGCGCATCAGCATCATCAGGCAGAAGCCGAAGAAGAGGAAGAGCATGCCGGTGACGGCGTACTGGATGCCGATCACCTTGTGATCGGTGGAGAAGACGTACTTGCGCCAGAACCCCAGCTCTTCGTGGTGATGGTCGTGGTCGTGATGCTCGCTCTCGGCCATGGGCGTTGCTTCCTGTCTATGCGTTCAACGGGGCCGTGGCGCCGCCGGCGGGGGCGGCGCCACGACGGTTCGACCTACCTCCGCTTGGGCGGCGAGAGGGTGAAGTTGACGGTGGCGGTGCCGCTTCCGTCGACCGTCACCTCGGCGCTCTTGGTACCGAGCCTCTCATGCCACACCTCGACGGTGTAGGTGCCGGCGGGTACGCCGTCGATCTTGAAGGTGCCGTCGTCGCCGGTGACCGCGAAGTAGGGGTGGCTCATCACCGCGACGTAGGCGTTCATCCACGGGTGGACGTCGCACTTGACCGGGAAGAGGGGCTCGGGCTGGTTCAGGGTGACGTCTTTTTCCTTCAGCACCGGCGGCATGCCGATGTTGAACTCGCTGTTCTTCGCCGGCGTGCCGTGGACGTTGTGCAGGATGCCGTCCGAGTTCTTGAACAGGAGCTTCTGGCCGACCATGACGCCGGCGACGTGGGGCTCGTAACGGCAGCCGACCTGGTCGATGACCACCGGCTCGGCGGGCGGCTTGTGGTCGCCTGCCGGCGGGTTCTTGACCTGGACGAAGATGTACTTCATGCCGTTGCCTTCGCCGAGCACCAGCATGTCCGACGGCACCGGCTCGGAGTGCTTGGCGGCGCACTGCGGGTCGGCGTTCATCTGGACCGGCGGCAGCTTGGGGATCGCGCCCTCGTAGGTCACCTTGCCGGTGATGGTGCCGGCGACCGCTGCGCCGGTGGTGAGGAGCAGGCACAGAAGGCTTATCAGAATACCTCGTTTGTGCATGGTCTGAATCTCCTGGGGGTGATTTGCAGGTCGGGGAAGGAGCCGTGAAGACGGCCCACCCCCGGTTGCCTGAGCGACCGTAGGCTATCACCCGCCGGGCGTGCGGGCAAGTCGCTACAGCACCTCCAGGGCCATCGATTCGGCGAGCCGCGGGTCGCCGACCGGTACCAATTTACCGCGAACCAGCAGGTAGGCAAAAACGGCAAAAACGAGGCTCACCACCCCGATCAGGCAGGTGAGGTCGAGGAGGTCGACGTGGAAGTGCTCGTGGTGCAGGCTGGGCATCACCAGCCAGTAGAGGTCGACGTAGTGCATGAAGAGCAGCCACGAGGCGGCGAAGGTCAGCCCCGCCCGGCTGCGCTTGACCTCCTGCGGCAGCAGGAAGAGAAACGGCAGGCCGAAGTGGCCGGCGGCGAGGAAGATCGACGCGTACTGCCAGCCGTGGTGCCAGCGGTGGATGAACCACTCGGTCTCTTCCGGGATGTTGGCGTACCAGATCAGCATGAACTGGGAAAAGGCGATGTAGGCCCAGAAGACGACGAAGGCGAAGAGCAGCTTGCCGAGGTCGTGGAAGTGCTCCCAGGTGAGGACCCCGTCGAGCAGGCCGCTGCCGCGCAGGGAGAGCGCCACCAGGATCAGGAAGGCGAGGATCGCCACCACCGAGCCGGCGAAGACGTAGACCCCGAAGATGGTCGAGAACCAGTGCGGGTCGAGGGACATGATCCAGTCGATGGCGGCGTAGGTCAGGGTCAGGCCGAAGAGGATCAGCGCCGGGGCGCTCAGGCTCTGCAGGCGGCGGGTGATCGCCGGCTCGCGCTCCTCGTCCTGGCGGCGCGAGCGACGCCAGAACCAGACCGCGAGCAGGGTCCAGACGGCGAAGTAGACGGCGGCCCGCACGTAGAAGGCGCCCGGGTTCAGGTACGGCTCCTTCCACGCCAGCACCGGGTCGTCCGGCGGCGGGTGGGCCCAGTGGTGGAAGACGTCGTCGAAGCCCCACAAGCCGATCGGCAGCCACAGCAGGGCGAAGAGCGGCAGGGTGGCCATGACGTGCTCCGCCAGCCGCCGCACCACCACGCTCCAGCCGGCGCGGGTGGCGTACTGCAGGAGGACGAAGAAGAGGCCGCCGAGGGCCAGGCTGAGGCCGAAGAGGTATGCCACCAAATAGGAGTGGTAGAGCTGGGGTCCGTCGCTGCGCCCGAGGGCGAAGGACAGGGCCAGAGCGCCGACGCCGACGGCGCCGGCGATCGCCGGCAGGCGGCGCCACCGGCTGGACGGCGGCACCTCGATCGCGCCGGCGGGGAGGGTGACCTCGTGCGGATGCTCCATCGTCGTTCGCGCTCCCTGGGTCAGGCGTGGACCAACTCGACGTGATGGGCGCCGGCCTCGCGCAGCAGGCGGGCGGTCTCCTCGGCG
Organism: Acidobacteriota bacterium; assembly: GCA_003697015.1. Lineage (GTDB taxonomy): Bacteria > Acidobacteriota > Thermoanaerobaculia > Multivoradales > J023 > J023. The sequence goes on from RFGL01000039.1 coordinate 7,284, forward strand.
TCGAAACGCGGGTCGCTGGCCTCGATCGAGATGAAGAAGGCGTCGTCGGTGACCCGCTCGAAGCGTTCGCTGGCGAACAGGCCATGGTGGTGACGCGGCAGGCGCGATTTGTAGAGGAAGCCGCCGAGGGCGCCGAGAGCGCCGCCGAGCACGCCGCACTCGAACATCACCGGCACGAAGGCCGGCCAGCTGAAGAGGGGCTTGCCGCTGATCACCAGCGGGTAGGCGCGGGTCGAGATCCACCACTGCATCAACATGCCGAAAGCGGCGCCGCTCAGACCCAGCACCAGAACGAAGGCCGAGACCCACGACTTGCCGAGCCCCATGGCGCGGTCGAGGCCGTGGATGGGGAAGGGGGTGTGGGCGTCCCAGGCCGTATAGCCGGCGTCGCGTACCCGGGCGCAGGCGCGCATCAAGGACTCCGGGTCGGCGAGCTCCGCCAGCAGGCCGAAGAGCTTGCCGCCGGCCTCGGGCGGCGCCGGTCGGGCGTTCGGAGGCGCCGAGCTGGGGGTTGTCTCGTCTCGGTTCATGGTCCTCACTTCGGTCGGTTGTGGACGTGGGCTTGGGGCAGCACGCTCTTGACCTCGGCCATCGCCACCATCGGCAGGAAGCGGACGAAGAGGGTGAACATGGTGAAGAAGAGGCCGAAGCTGCCGGCCAGGGTCGCCAGGTCCCAGAAGGTGGGCTTGAAGTAATCCCAGCTCGACGGCATGAAGTCGGCGTGGAGCGAGGTGACGACGATGACGAAGCGCTCGAACCACATGCCGACGTTGATCAGGATCGAGCTGACGAAGAGGAAGCCCATGTGGGTGCGGAGCCGCTTGAACCAGTAGAACTGGGGCACGATCACGTTGCAGCTGACCATCGTCCAATAGGCCCAGGCGTAGGGCCCGGTGGCGCGGTTGATGAAGACGAAGAGCTCGTAGAGGTTGCCGCTGTACCAGGCGATGAAGAACTCCATCGAGTAGGCGTAGCCGACCAGCGAGCCGGTGAGCAGCATCAGCTTGGCCATGCGATCGAAGTGCAGCGGGTTGATGACGTGCTCGAGCTTGAACACCACCCGGCAGATCACCATCAGGGTGACCACCATGGCGAGCCCGGAGAAGATGGCGCCGGCGTCGAAGTAGGGCGGGAAGATGGTGGTGTGCCAGCCGGGCAGCTGCGAGGTGGCGAAGTCGAAGGAGACCACCGAGTGCACCGACAGCACCAGCGGCGTCGCCAGGCCGGCGAGCAGCAGATAGGCCTTCTCGTAGTGCAACCACTGGCGGAACGAGCCGCGCCAGCCGAGGGCGAAGATGCCGTAGACGATGCGCCGCAGTCGGGTCCTGGCGCGATCGCGGATGGTCGCCAGGTCCGGGATCAGGCCGACGTACCAGAAGATCAGCGACACGGTGCCGTAGATCGACACGGCGAAGACGTCCCACATCAGCGGGCTGCGAAACTGCGGCCACATGTCCATCTGATTGGGCAGGGGCAGCATCCAATAGGGCAGCCAGGGCCGGCCGATGTGGATGCCGGGGAAGATCAGGGCGCACATCACGGCGAAGATCGTCATCGCCTCGGCGGCGCGGTTGATCGAGGTGCGCCAGCGCTGGCGGAAGAGGAAGAGGACGGCCGAGATCAGGGTGCCGGCGTGAGCGATGCCGACCCAGAAGACGAAGTTGATGATCGGCCAGCCCCAGGCCACCGGCACGTTGTTGCCCCAGATGCCGACCCCTTCCCAGAACAGCCAGGCGATGGACACGCCGAACAGGCCGAGGAGCGAGAGGGAAGCGGCGAGGACCGCGTACCAGCCCCAGGGAGGCCGCCACTCCACCGGCCTCGCCACGGCTTCGGTGATGCCGTGAAAGTCGGGATCGCCTTCGATCAAGGCCGGGCGGTGCTCAACGGGGTCGATGTCGTACGCGACGTGCGCCATGGTCTTGTCTTGCTCCTCCGACCGGAGTGAATTCACGATCCGCCTGCGGATGGCCCGTGGTACCTATCACGCCCCGCTTGTGACCGTCAACCGAGAGAACCCGCTCCGGCCATCACCGGCGGCGGCAAGGTGGCCAGGTGAGCGACCGCCGCGACGGCGGCGCGGCGACCGCTGGCAGCGCAATCCGGCAGGCCGACGCCGTGGTACGGGCTGCCGGCGAGGAAGAGCCCCGGCGGCAGCTTCGACTCGATGCGGCGGATCCGCTGCGGGTGGCCGACGTCGTACTGCGGGTAGCCCTCGCGCCAGCGCTCGACGGCGCTCGTCACCGGCGCGGCGTCGATGCCGCAGAGCTGCCGCAGGTCGGCCGCCGCCCGCGCCAGCAGCTCGCCGTCGGGCAGCTCGACCGCCTGCGGGTCGTGGGCGCCGCCGGCGAAGACCCGCAGCAGGACGTGGTCCGGCGGCGCCCGGTGGTCGAATTTGGTCGACATCCAGGTGCCGGCGAGAATCGTCCGGCCCTCGCGCCGGGGCACGAAGAAGCCGAAGCCGGGGGTCGGCGGGGCGTCGGCGAGGCGGTAGGCGAGGGAGATCACCGCCACCGACGCGGCGCGCAGGGCGGCGAGGTCGGCGGCCAGCGCCGGCGCCAGCTCGCGGGTCAGGGCGGAGGCGACGGCGGCGGGGGTGGCGAGGATCACCGCGTCGGCTTCCACCATCCGCCCGCCGTCGAGCTCGAGCTCGAAACGCGCCGGCTCCCGGCGGGCGCGCAGCCGCCGCGCCGCGCGGCCGCGCAGGATCGAGGTCGCCCCGAGCTGCGCCTCGAGGGCGGCGATCAGCTCCTCCAGGCCGCCGCGCAGGCTCCAGAAG
>RFGL01000040.1 GCA_003697015.1 Acidobacteriota bacterium
GCGACGATCAGGCCGGCGGCCAGCGCCGCCAGGCCGTAGCCCACCCACGGCAACCAGGCGACCCGCCCCTCATGGGCCGCCTTGGCCGCCGCCCGCGCCGCCACCGCCGGCCGGGCGACGGTCGGATCCGGCGGCATGAAGATCTCCGCCGCCCCCACCTGCTGCGACATGGCGCCGGCGAAGGGTACCGGCTCGAGCAGATCGAGCTTGAGCAAGCGGTGCAGAGCGTAGCGCAGCTTGTAGCGCTCCAGGCCGGCGGCGGCGGCGACGGCGGTGCGCTCGCCGTCGCAGGCCTGCCACAGGCGCATCTCGTCGGCGGTCAGCCACAGGCCGGGCTCGCTGCCGTCGCCGTCCCGGTCGAGGACGCGGACGATGCGGTGGGCCGGCTTGGGCCGGTAGACGGCGCCGACGTCGGCGGCGGCACCGCCGTCGCGCTCCTCGGCAGCGCGCACCAGGAGCTCCTCGACGCTGATCGGCAGGAAGCCCTCCTCGTAGGACACTTCATCGCCGCTGTAGAACTTGAGCTCGCCTTCGGACCAGCTCAGGAGGTGGAGCATCAGGCGGAGGGTCTGAAGCCGCAGGGCGCGCAGCAGCTGCTCGCGGGTGATCACCCGGCGTTCGACCAAGAGCTCGCTCAGGGTGCCCCCACCACCGCCCTGATGCTCGGCTGCCAGGCGCTGGAAGGCCTCGGCCTCGATCAACCCCTCCCCCACCAGCACCTCCCCCAACCCATCCTCCACCGTCTGGTTGAGGGCGTCGGCGGAGACGATCCCGCCGTTCAGGAAAGACACTGCGATGATGTCGTTCTCCCCCTGCACGGTGAGGATGCCGGTGGCGCCCTGGCCGGCGATGCGCTGCAACGTCAGGGGCAGGGAAATCTTGGACAGATCGCCTTCAAAAGCCGTCATACCGTGCTCCGGGCGTCTCAGGTCTCCGCCGCCAGCTCGCGTCCGATGCGCACCGCCAGCACCAGCAGGAGGGCGAGGGCGCTGGCGATCCACAGCAACCACGGCACCGGCGCGTAGCCCACCGGCAGGCGATAGCCCAACGCGCCGGCCAGGGGCAGCATCAACGCCGCCACCAGCAGCAGGATGCCGCCGAAGGCGCGCAGCCCGCGGCCGCGGCGCAGGGAGGCGTAACCCGGGATCATGGCCCGCCTCAGCCGCTCGCCGGTCTGCTCGTCGCCGTCGCCGTAGCGCCCGCCGTAGCCGAAACGCCGTCGGATCAGGTGGAGGCCACCGGCCAGCAGCAGGAAGACGGCGGCGGCGAGCGGTGCGGCGTCCTGGCGCAGCAGGTGCAGCAGGTCGTCCGGCTGGTCGCCGCTCCAGGCCGCCTGCAGGGCGCGACGGATCTCCCCCAGCCGCTGCTCGCCGCCCTCCACCGGGATCGCCACGGTGCCGGACTGATCCGCCGCCAGCCAGCGATCGACCCGCGCGCCATCGACCTCCTTGGCCTGGGCCAGGGCCTGGCGGGCGTCGCCGAAGGCGTAGGATTGGGAGTAGGCGAGATTGAGATTGTAGAAGACCTCGGCCAGCGGCCGGCCGGTCGCCACCGCTTCTTGGAAGGCGGCGATGGCGTTGCCGAACTCCTGCTTGCGGAAATGATAGACGCCGAGGTTGTTGAGCACCGCGGCGTTGGCCGGCTCCAGCTCCAGCAGCTCGAGGTAGCGCACCCGGGCCTGCTCCCACTGCCCCAGGCGGCGGTGCAGGTCGGCCTCCAGCTCGATCACCGCCGGATGCTGCCCCAGGGTGCTCTGCAGCACCTTGAGATCGCTGAACAGCTTGCCGTAGAGCTGCCGGTCCTCGAGCGCCACCATCGCCCGCTGGGGCGGCGACAGCAGCAACCGCACCTGCCGTTGCTGGAGGCGCAGCAGGGTCGGCGCCAAAGCCAGCAGGAGGACGACCGCCACCACCACCAGCCGTTCGCTGATCGAGCCGTAGCCCCACAGCAGCACCGCCCACAGGGCGAGCAGCCACAGCAGGCCGGCGGGCAGCAGCAGCGGGGCGAGGAGCAGGCCGAGGATCAACCCCAGGACGACGGCGTCGGGCAGCGGCGGCGCCAGCAGGGCCCGCAGGTCGTGGAGCAGATCGCCGCCGTGGCACGTCATCTGGACGGCGACGAAGAGCGCACCGCTCAACAGCAGGGCGTAGAGGGTCCAGAGCAGGGCGTTGTGGGCCGCCAGCTGGCGCTCGTTGCGCAGGGCGAGGATGCGCCCGTAGCCCACCACCTGATCGGCGACGGCGTGCAGATAGTCCCCTTCCCTCCGCCGCACGGTAGAGCGCGCCAGCTCGGTCTCCGGCCGCGTCGGATCGAGGGCCTGCGCCGCCTCGAGGGCCCACCGGGCGCGCGCGCCGTTGCCCTCCTCGGCCGAGCGCACGGCGTAGGCTGCGGCGGCGACGGCGAGGTCGGGCAGCTTGTCGGCGCCGAGGGGGTCGCGCACCTGGATCAGCTCCTGGAGCGCCTCCTCCGCCGCCTCCCGGTCGTCCTGCAGGTAGGCCCGCTGCCACGCCTGCCAGTTCTCGTGCAGGCGGCCGAGGGACTGGCGCACCGGGGTGCTCAGGGGAAAGCCGGCGACCTCGCTGGCGGCGACCTCGCCGGCCCAGACGAGCGACGCCAACGCGACCAGCATCAGCCCCGATCGCCGGCGCCGCCGGCGGGGTGGACGCGCCTCTCTCTGCTGCACGGTGCGGCCGGCCGCCGCCCTCATCGCAATCATCCGCAAATCGACGTCTGCCTCCTGGTCGAGCACGCGGCGCTGGTGCCGGCGGCGTGGCCGTATCGTCGCTGGGGCCGGAGCCGGCGCCGGAACTGCGGTATTGTACCGACTTTCGATCCCGGCCCCCGACTCCCCTGCCACCGGAGACGCCGATGCCCGACGCCGCCTACGATCTCGCCCGCCTCGAAGCTCTGGTGGCGCGCCTGCGCGCTCCCGACGGCTGCCCCTGGGACCGCCGCCAGACCCTCGGCGACCTGCGCGCCTACCTGCTCGAGGAAGCGCACGAGACGGCGGCGGCGATCGACCGGGCGGTGGCCGACGGCGACTACGAGCCCCTGCGGGAGGAGCTCGGCGACCTGCTCTTCCAGGTCGTCTTCATCGCCCATCTGGCGGCCGAAGCCGGCGCCTTCCGCCTGGCCGATGCGATCGAGCGCATCCACCGCAAGATGATCGAACGCCACCCGCACGTCTTCGGCGACGACGCCCTGGCCGACGCCGGCGAGGTGCACCGGGCGTGGGAGGCGCGCAAGCTCGCCCAGCAGCCGCCGCACCGCTCCCTGCTCGACGGGGTGCCCGACTCCCTGCCGGCCCTGGTCGGCGCCTACCGCCTGACCCAGAAGGCGGCCGGCGTCGGTTTCGACTGGGCCGACGCCGCCGGCGCCCTGGCCAAGGTCGACGAGGAACGCGGCGAGCTGGAGGGCGCGATCGCCGCCGGCGACCGGGCGGCGATCGCCGGCGAGGTCGGCGATCTGCTCTTCGCCGCCGCCAACGTGGCACGCAAGCTGGGGATCGACCCCGAAGCCGCCCTCGCCGCCGGCAACCGCAAGTTCCGCCACCGCTTCCGCGCCCTGGAAGCCGCCTTCGCCCGCCGCGGCAAGAGCCTCGACGGCGCCACCCTCGAGGAGATGGACGAGGTGTGGGAGACGGTCAAACGGGAGCCGTCGATCTCGCTCCTGGCGGCGATGTCCGAGAATCGGGTGATCGGCCGCGACGGCCGCCTGCCCTGGCATCTGCCGGCCGACCTCAAACGGGTCAAGCGCCTGACCGTCGGCCACACGGTGATCATGGGACGCCGCACCTTCGAGTCCATCGGCCGGCCCCTGCCGCGGCGGCGCTCGATCGTCTTGAGCCGCGACCGGCGCTACCGTCCGGCCGGGGTCGAGGTCGCCGCCAGCTTGGAGGAAGCCCTGGCGCTCGCCGGCGGCGAGGAGGAGGTCTTCGTCTTCGGCGGCGCCGAGCTCTTCCGCCTCGCCCTGCCCCGCGCCCGGCGCATCTACCTCACCCTGGTGCACGCCGAGGTGGAGGGGGACGTCCACTTCCCGCCCTGGGACGAAAGCGACTGGCGGCTGGTCGAAGACCGGCGCTACGACGCCGACGAGCGCCATCCCCATCCCTACAGCTTCCGCCTCTACGAACGGCGCTCGCCGGGATGATCCACCCACCTGCTGCTGCCGGCCCGTGAATCATCCCGGCGCGGGCGGCGTCTCCTCGCCGACCCCGGTCAGCGGCACCAGGTCGCTGCCGCCGGCGGCGTTGTGCTCGATCACCAGCCGGGCACCGCGGCGGCCGGCGGCGGAGGGTCGGAAGCGCACGCCGACGGTGCACGAGCCGGCGGGGGGCACGCGGCCGCGGCCGGCGCAGGAGCCCGGGACGAGCTGAAAGTCGGCCGCATGGGGCCCGGCGAGGCGCAGGGCGGCGAGCTCGAGGTCGGCGTCGCCGGCGTTGGCGATCGTCAGGGTGAGGATCTCCCCGGCGCTGCCGATCGGCCGGGAGCCGAAGTCGAGGGACTCGGGCTCGACGGCGAGCTGCGGCCGCGGAGGCTCGGCGCCGCGGCCGACCAGGGGGACGCTGGCCGGCCCGCTCTCGCCGTCGTGGACGATCTCCAGCCGGGCGCCGTGCTCGCCCACCGCGGTCGGAGCGAAGCGCAGGCGGAGAGCGCAGCGCCGGCCGGGGGGGAGGGGCCGGCGAGTGCAGCCGGGATCGACGAGGGCGAAGTGACGCCGCCCGCGACCGGCCAGGCGCAGGCCGTCGACGCGCAGCGGCGCACGGCCGCGACTGATCAGCTCGAGGCGCAGCTCGCGCCCCGCACCGAGGACCACGGTGCCGAAGTCGAGCCCCTCGGGGGTCACCGCCAGCTGCGGCGCCAGGCCGGTGCCGGCGAGGGGAATGCGCTCGGGGTCGCCGGCGTTGTGGCGCACCACCAACTCGCCGCGGTAGCTGCCGCCGCGTCGCGGCCGCAGGCGGACGGCGATCTCGCAGCGCGTCTCAGGTGCCAGGGTGCGGCCGCTGCAGCCGTCGCCGGCGATCTCGAAAGCGCGCGCATCGTCGCCGGCCGGGATCGCGGAGGCGATCCGAAGCGGCGCCAGGCCGGTGTTCTCGATCACCGCTGCGACGGCGCCGCCGCGGCTGCCGACCGGCACCTCGCCGAGCTCGAGAACCGGCGGCCGGACGCGGATGCCCGGCGCCAGACCGAGGCCGCTGAGCGGCACCTCATGGGGCGAGCCCGCGGCGTCGTGATGGATGCGCAGGGTGGCCGCCGCCGGGCCCTGGCGATCGGGCCGGAAGGTGACGGCGAGGGTGCAGGCGGCCTGCGGCGCCAGGGGGGCGGCGGTGCAGGCCGCGGCATCGACCGCGAAGCGCGACGACGCCGCTCCGACCACCTCGACCGAGGTCACCGTCAGCGGCGCGGTGCCGGCATTGGTCAGGGTGAGGGTGCGGGGCGGCCCCGCCTCGCCCAGGGCCTGGGCGCCGAGGTCGAGAGAGGCGGCGTCGGCCGTCAGCCTCGCCGCCGGCGCCAGCCCCTGGCCGGCGAGCTCGATCGCCGGCAGGCCTTCCGGCGCGTCGCTGCGCAGCCAGGCGCGGGCCTGGCGGCGGCCGGCGGCGGTCGGCACGAAGACCAGCTCCAGGCGGCAGCTGGCCAAGGGGGCGAGAGGAGCCGCGCTGCAGCGGTCGTCGTGGAGCGCGAAATCCCCCGCCGCCAGGCCCTCGAAGACCAAGGCCTCGACGCGCAGGGGCGAGGTGCCGAGATTGCGCACCACCACCGCCGCCGGCGGCGCGGCGTGGCCGACGGTGTGCTCGCCGAAGTCGATCTCCCGCGGCTCCACCGAGGCGCGCGGCGCGATGCCGTCGCCGATCAGCGGCACCCGCCGGGGGCTCGCCGGCAGCTCGCCGGCGATCCGCAGCTCGGCCAGTCGCCGGCCGCGGGCCGTCGGCTCGAGCACCGCCCGCACGATGCAGGTTTCGCCCGGATCGAGGACCCGACCCGAGCAGTCCTCGGCGACCAGCCGGACGTCGGCCGCGGCGTCGCCCGCCACCGCCAGCGGCCCCAGCTCGAGGGGGCGCTCACCGCGGTTCTCGACCGTCAGGGTGAGAGGCGGACTGGTGCTGCCGAGGCGCACGCTGCCGAAGTCGAGCAGCGGCGCGGAGAGGACGAGGAGCGGCGGATCGGGCTTGAGCACCCAGGCGACGGCGGCGGCGAGCGGGATCAGCACGGCGAGGACGATCGGCCATCCCCGCCAGCGCGCCGGCGCCGGCGCCGGCGGCGGTGCGGCGTCCTCCTCCGCCGCCGCCGACGGTCGGTCGAGGATCAGGCTTCCGGGGGGCGGCGGCGGCGCGGTGGGATCGAGCGGCAGGTCGAGCGGCTGGTCGGCGCCGTCGAGCGGTGGCTTGGGGGACGTATGCACGGCTGGGCTGGCCTCGACTTCCGGCTGCGGCGGCGCCGGTCGCCGGCGCGCCGCTCCCCATTGTACGGATCCGGGCGGCGCTCGTCCCGGGCGCCGGCGATCGCCCCCCGGCCGGCGGCGCTCAGGGCGCCGTCACCACCACCGCCAGCCGGTAGTGGTCGAGGGGCTTTCCCTGGCGCTGGCCGCCGCGCAGACCGAAGAGGTCGACGACGTAACCGCCGGAGGCGAGGAGCTCGGCCGGGACGGTGATGGCGAAGCGATCGCGCGGCCGCACGTAGCTCGCCACCTCGCGGCCGGCGCCGTCGGAGAGCACCAGGAAGTAGGCGGGAAAGGGAGGGAGGTCGAACGGCGGCTCGAGCTCCAGCACCAGATCCTCCCCCGGCCGCAGCTCGAAGATCGGCTGGCCGGCGGTGCTCTGGGCATTGCGGTGCAGGGCCGAGGCCGGGGTGAGGAATTCGACCACCGGCAGCCGCCCGGCGACGAGCTCCGCCACCGGACCCGCCTCCATTCCGGCCACCGTCGCCGCCGGCGTCACCTCGAGGGGCATGCGGGCGCTGCGCAGCCAGCCGCCGGCGGCGACCACCGCCACCACGCTGGCGGCGATCGCCAACGCCCGCCAGCGCCCTGCCGTCGCGGCGGCGCGAGGCGGCGCCAGGGGCACCACCCCATCGGCCTCGAAGACCCGCGCCTGGCGCAGCAGGGCGACCTGCTCGGCGCAGCCGTTGCACGCCGTCAGGTGCTGCTCGACCAGGGCGCGGTCGGCCAGCGGGCGATCGAAGACCAGGTCGACCAGCTCGCCGGTGGTCGGGTGCTGGGCGAAGGCCCGGCAGGCGACGAGGGTCTCGGCCAGCTCGCGGCGACAGGCCTCACAGCCCGCCAGGTGGCCGACCACCCGGCTGCGCTCCTCCGGCTCCAAGGTGCCGTTGAGCAGCCAGGGCAGAAGCTCGACGACCGACGTGCAGCTCACCTTCGCTCTCCTCGCTGGGTCTTTCTCATCCGATCTCGTCATACGACCCGACGGCTGGACGCCATGCACGCCCGCCTCAGACATCACAGGCGTCCGGGCCTGGGATTCGTTACAGGGTCCGGCCCTCGTCTTCGTGCAGCAGATCCTGGCGCAGGCTCTGGGCGCGCTTGCGGCAGCGCAGCACCCGCACCCGCAGGGTGCCGGCGGCGATCCCCACCCGGCTGCTCATCTCCGCGTAGCTGAAGCCGGCGAGGACCAGGGCCCACAGCCGCCGGCATTCCTCCGGCGCCATCTGCCACACCCGGCGCATCAGGTCCTGGGCGGCGAGGTGTTCGCCGACCTCGTCCAGCTCGATGCCGTCGCGTTCGAGGCCCTCGGTCGCCTCGTCGAGATCGGTCCAATCCCAGCGGCTGCGCGCTCGCACCCGGTCGAGGCAGGCGTGGGCGACGACCCGCCAGAGGTAGGTCTTGAGCCGCGCTTCGCCGCGGAAGGCGCCCTTCTTGAGCAAGCGGGTGATCTCGAGCCGCAGGTCCTGTTGCAGGTCGTCCCAATCGCTGCTCAGACGCTGGCGGAACGCCCAGGCGGCGGAACGGATCCACCCGTCGATCCGGCTCAGCGCCTCCGCCTCACCAGCTAGAAAACGACGGATGAGATCCGCATCCTCGGGGTCCACCGGGTCTCCTTGCACGCGTGCAATCGGGCTTGGAGCATGACCGAGCCCCGCGGCTGAAGTCAACCGCGAATCTGCCTGCGAGGTCGGGCGGACTGCCGCTCCGGCTCCCCCGCGGCCTCCATCCCGGCGGGCGCCCGGCGCCGAGAAAAGCTTCCTTCAGGGGGTTGACTGGCGGAAAAATTTTGCTACAATGGCATAAGAGGTCGTTGCCGTCCTCACCTTCCAGCCTCCGACCTGCTCATTCGCCGGTACGGCGGGCGCGGACGCACCCGCCGTACCGGCGCCCCTTGTCGCCACCGCTCAGCGGTCGCAGGCGAAGGGGGCGTCGACGAGGGAACGGGCGAAGGCCGACGGCCGCCGCGGCGGCAGGAAGATCGGCCCGCCCTGACGGCGCCGGCTCGGCGGCCGCTCGGCGGCGGGACGGTCGTCGGACGCCTCCGATTGCGGCGGTTTCGGCATCGGGTCCCGGCGGCAATCCAGCACGGTAGGTCCTCCGATCGGTCAGCGGTTCCTCCCCGCCCTGAGCCCACCGCGCCGGCGTGCCGCGGCGGGTGCCCGATCGGGGAAAAGTCGAGGAACAATGTGGCGAAATCGTGGCCGGCAGGACTCAGGCCTTGGCTTCGTACCAGTCCCTGCCGCAGCCGACGTCCACCTTGAGCGGCACGTCGAGCTCGGCCACGCCTTCCATCTCCGCCACCACCTCGGCGCTCACCTCGCCGGCGGTCGCCTCCGGGGCCGACAGCACCAGCTCGTCGTGGACGGTCAGCAGCAGGCGGGCGCCGGGATGGCGCTGGAGCAGCCGGCGGTCGACGGCGATCATCGCCAGCTTCAGCAGATCGGCGGCGGTGCCCTGGATGCGGGCGTTGATCGCCATGCGCTTGGCGTTCTCCCGCAGCTGGTAGTTGCGGCTCTTGATGTCGGGCAGCCAGCGCACCCGGCCGTAGAGGGTCTCGACCTTGCCCGTCCGGCGGGCCGCGGCGACGGTCTCCTCGATGTACCGCCGCACCTTCGGGTAGCGCTCCATGTAGCGGTCGATGAAGCGCTGCGCCTCGTTCTTGCCGATCCCCAGCCGCTGCGCCAGGCCCCAGGCGCTCATGCCGTAGAGGATGCCGAAGTTGATCGTCTTGGCCATCCGCCGCTGGTCCGGATTGACCAGCATCGGCGACACGTCGAAGATCGCCGCCGCGGTCGAGGCGTGGATGTCTTCGCCGCGGCGGAAGGATTCGACCAGCGCCTCCTCGCCCGCGATGTGGGCCAGCACCCGCAGCTCGATCTGGTTGTAGTCGGCGACGATCAGCACCCGGCCGTCGAGGGCCCGGAAGGCCTTGCGGATGCGCTGGCCGATCTCGGTGCGCACCGGGATGTTCTGCAGATTGGGATTGGCCGACGACAGTCGGCCGGTGGCCGCCACCGCCTGGTTGAAGCGGGTGTGGAGGCGGCCGTCCTCGGCCACCAGGGCGGGCAGGGCGTCGACGTAGGTCGAGCGCAGCTTGGTCAGCTCGCGGTAGCGCAGCATCTTGTCCGGCAGCTCGTAGCCCCGCGCCGCCAGCTCCTCCAGCACCTCGGCGCCGGTGGCATAGCTCTTGGTCTTGCGCGTGCGCCGCAGCACCGGCAGGCCGAGCTTGTCGAAGAGGATGCGCCCCAGCTGCTGCGACGAATTGAGATTGAACCGCTCGCCGGCGAGCTCGTAGATCTGCTCTTCGAGGGCGGCGATCTCCTCCCCCAGCTGGCGCGACATCTCGGCCAGGAAGTCGACGTCGAGGCCGATGCCGGTCTCCTCCATGCGCAGCAAGACCGGCACCAGCGGCGCCTCGATCTCGTCGTAGACCTTCGCCAGCGGCGTACCGTCGACGGCGGCGCGCATCTTCGGCGCCATGCGCCGCGGCAGGATCGCCTGCTCGGCGGCGAAGGCCATCAGCCGCGCATCGCCCAGAAGCGGCGCCATGCCCTTGCTCCAGCCGACGTCGGCGGGGCGGGCGGCGGTATGGCGCAGCTGATCGAAGGCCACCTCCGCCAGACTGTGGCCGTGGCGCGCCGGCTGGATCAGATAGGACAGGAGCATGGTGTCGACGAGCCGGCAGTCGATGGGATCGCCGCCGTCGTCCCGCGCCACCTCGAGCAGGCGCAGCACCTCCTTGAGATCGTGCCCCACCAGGGTGACGGCGGGATCGGCGGCCCAGGCGCGCAGGCTGGCGCAGGCGACGGCGCGCAGGCCGTCGCGCCGGAAGTCGGCGAAGAGGGTGCGCTCGTCGCCGGCGTCGCCGCCGACGGCCACCACCAGGCCGACCGCCTCGCCGCCGTTCCCGACCCGGCCGAGGCATATCTCCCCCGGGAGGGCGTCGCAGGCGGCGCGCCAGGCGTCGGGTTCGAGGGCCTCCGCCGCGGCCGGGATGGGCTCGACCGGCGGCCGGTAGTCGGCCTCCAGCTCCTTCAGCACGCTGGTGAAGTCGAGCTCCGACAGCAGGTGGAAGAGGGTTTCGTAGTCCGGCTCCTCGCGCACCAGGCGGTCGGGCTCGAAGGCGATCGGCAGGTCGGCGTGGATGGTCACCAGCTCCTTCGACAACCGGGCCTGGTCGCGGAAGCCCAGGAGCCCCTCGCGGTAGCTCTTGCGCTTGACCTCGCCGGCGTGCTCGAGCAGGTTCTCCAACGAGCCGTGCTCGGCGATCAGCTGCTTGGCGCCCTTCTCGCCGATCCCCGGCACCCCGGGGACGTTGTCGCTGGCGTCCCCCATCAGCGCCAGGACGTCGGCCACCTGCGCCGGCGGCACGCCGAAGTCCTCCGCCACCGCCGCCGCATCGTAGAGCTTGTCGCGGCCGGTGTGGTACTGCAGCACGCCGTCGCCGACCAGCTGCATCAGGTCCTTGTCGGGACTGATCAGCACCACCTCGAAGCCGGCCGCCGTCGCCTTGCGGGCGAGGGTGCCGAGGACGTCGTCGGCCTCGTAGCCCTCGAGCTCGAGAATCGGGATCTTGTAGGCCTCGAGCAGCCGGCGGATCCAGGGAATCTGCGGCCGCAGGTCCTCGGGCATCGGCTTGCGGTTGGCCTTGTAGTCCTCGTAGCGCTCCTTGCGCACCGTATCGCCCTTGACGTCGAGTGCGACGCCGACGTAGCGCGGATTCTCCTCCCGCAGGAGCTTGCGCAGCATCTGGAGAAAGCCGAAGACCGCATTGGTCGGCTCGCCCTTGGTATTGGAGAGATTGCGGATGGCGTAGAACGCGCGATAGATGTTGGAATAGCCGTCGATCAGGTAGACCCGCGGGCGCTCGCTCATGGTGGGCGGATTGTATCGGTCGCAGGATAGAATGCCGACCCCATGTGGTACCTGCAGCTCTACGGCCTCTACGCCTGGATCCTGATCGGCCTCGTCGCCGGCCTCCTGGCGCCGCGGGTGCTGGGCGGCGCCGGGCGGCTGACCAAGGCGTTGCTCGGCGTCGCCGGGGCGGTCCTGGGGGGCCTGCTGGCCACCGCCCTCGGCTTCGGCGGCCTCGCCGGCTTCGATCTGCGCGGCTTCACCACCGCCACCCTCTGCGCCATCGTCACCCTCCTCCTCTGGCGGCTGCGCGAGGTGCCCGGCCGGTGATCAACTTCCGCCTCGAGTCGATCCTCGAGACCATGCTGGGAGCGGGGAAGGACGTCTCGGACCTGAACCTGTCGACCGGCAAGCCGCCGCAGGTGGAGATCGACGGCGAGCTGCGGCCGGTGAAGGTCCCCGGGCTGCCGCTGCTCGAGCCCTACCACACCGAGGCCATCGCCATGGCCTTGACCGGCGGCCAGCAGAAGCACATGGCGGAGCTCAGACGCCGCGGCTCGGTCGACCTCTCCTACGCCATCCCCGGCAAGACCCGCTTTCGGGTCAACGTCTTCTTCCAGCGCGGCACCCTGTCGGCGGTGCTGCGGGTGATCCCCGAGGGCATCCCGACCATCGACCAGCTCGGCCTGCCGCAGGAGCTCAAGAACGTCGCCAAGGTCAAGAACGGCATCGTCCTGGTCACCGGCCCCACCGGTTCGGGCAAGTCGACCACCCTGGCGGCGGTGATCGACGAGATCAACCGCCAGCAGGCGGTGCACGTGGTCACCATCGAGGATCCGATCGAGTACCTCCACCCGCACAAGCGGGCGACCATCAACCAGCGCGAGATCGGTGCCGACGCGCCGAGCTTCGCCTCCGCCCTGCGCGCCGCCCTGCGCCAGGCGCCGAAGGTCATCCTGGTCGGCGAGATGCGCGACCTGGAGACCATCGAGACCGCCTTCGAGGCCGCCGAGACCGGCCACCTGGTGCTCTCCACCCTGCACACCATCGACGCCTCGAAGACCGTCGACCGGGTGATCGGGGTCTTCCCCAAGGACCAGCACCAGCAGGTGCGGGTGCGCTTCGCCCAGACCTTCAAGTACGTCGTCTCCCAGCGCCTGATCCCCAAGCCCGGCGGCGGCCGGGTGGCGGCGGTGGAGATCATGACCTCGACCTTCCGCACCCGCGACTACATCCTCAAAGGCGAAGGGGAAGGGCGTTCCCTCATCGACGCCATCAACGACGGCGACCAGGACGGCATGCAGGGCTTCGACCGGGTGCTCGAAGGGATGGTGCGCGACGGCACCATCCCCAAAGAGACCGCCCTCGCCTACGCCACCAACGCCGGCAACCTCGAGCTCGAGCTGGCCGACCTGGATCCCGCGCCGGCAGCGGGCGGCGGGACGGCAGAAGATGAGGACGGCGGCGCGGGCTCGTCCACCGGCGACGGCGGGGGCTGATCGACGATGCGCCTCCCCTGCAGCCACTGCGGTCAGTTGCTGAGCCTGGCGGCGGAGAACCTGCCGGCCCGGCCCTTCACCGTCGCCTGCCCCAAATGCGGCGGCCACGTCCGGGTCGAGCCGCCGGCGCAGACCCCGTCCGCGGCCGCCAGCGCGCCGCCACCGCCATCCCCGCCGGCGCAGGCCCCGTCCGCCGCCAGCGCACCGCCACCGGCATCCC
>RFGL01000401.1 GCA_003697015.1 Acidobacteriota bacterium
GGCAGGCGCTGCTCGAGCTGGGGCCGGCGAGCGGGATGAGGGCGGTTGTGGATCGCGAGCCGGTGGTGATCGATCTGAAGGCCCGCGCCCTGGTGCGGCCGGGCCTCGTGGTAGGCTCGCCGCGCCCCCGGATGGACCGGCGGGCAGAGCCGCCATACGCCTTGCACCCCGTACCCCGCACCGTCGCCGCCATCGACTGGCGGCGCTGGCAGCCCACCGATCGCGCCACCCTGCTCTTCGTGGTGCGCGGCGGCCAGGTGCTCCTGATCCGCAAGAAACGCGGCCTCGGCGCCGGCAAGGTCAACGGCCCCGGCGGCCGCCTGGAGAACGGCGAGTCGCCGCGCGACTGCGCCCTGCGCGAGGTCCACGAGGAGGTCGGGGTCGAAGCCACCGGCGTCGCCGACCACGGCGAGCTGTCGTTTCAATTCGCCGACGGCTACGCCATCCACGTCTTCGTCTTCCGCGCCGACGGCTGCCGCGGCGAAGCCCGCGAGACCGCCGAGGCCATCCCCCTGTGGACCGACGTCGAGCGCATCCCCTACGACGAGATGTGGGCCGACGACCGCATCTGGCTGCCCTTGCTGCTGGCCGGCAGGCGCTTCCGCGGCCGCTTCGTCTTCGACGGCGACCGCATGCTCGACCACCACCTCGAGACCCTGGACTGAGACCATGCATCCGCCGCCCGAGGCCCTGCTGCTGCTCGAGGACGGCACCCTCTTCCGCGGCCGGGGAGGCGGTCTTCAACACCGCCATGACCGGCTACCAGGAGATCCTCACCCAAGGGTGGCACCTCGGTAAACCGCTGATCCGAAATCACTTGCGAAGACCCTGGCACCTGACGTGGAATCGCTTGCGAAGACCCTGGCACTTGCGAAGACCCTGGCACCTGACGTGACCCAAGGGGGGCACCTCGGCAAACCGCTGATCCGAAATCACTTGCGAAGACCCCGGCACCTGACATGGCAGCGAAGACCCTGGCCCGCGCACCCGACGAGGAGGCGTGCGCCACAGCACGCGCGTCGAAAAAAGGGTGGCACCTCGGCAAACTGCTGATCCGAAATCACTTGCGAAGACCCTGGCACCTGACATGGCACTTGCGAAGACCCTGGCACTTGCGAAGACCGTGGCACCTGACGTGACCCAGCACGCGCGTCGAAAAAAGGGTGGCACCTCGGCAAACTGCTGATCCGTAATCACTTGCGAAGACCCTGGCACTTGCGAAGACCCTGGCACCTGACGTGACCCAGCACGCGCGTCGAAAAAAGGGTGGCACCTCGGCAAACTGCTGATCCGAAATCACTTGCGAAGACCCTGGCACCTGACGTGCCTGGCACCTGACGTGCCTGACGTGGATCAACGACCGGCCGGCGCGGGCCGTTCGGAGCCGCCTTCGACCAGCAGGTGGACGCGGCCGGCGGCGCGGGGGCCGAAGGACTCGCCGGCACCGCCGGGCCACAGGACGGTGACGTCGTCGGCGGCGGCGGCATCGCCGAGGCCGAAGTGGACGCGCGGGTCGTTGCTGGCGGCGTAGCTCGAGGCGCGCTGGACGGTGCGGTAGTGCTCGCCGCCGGCGAGGCGGATCCGCACCCGTGCGCCGATCGCATCGCCGCCGTCGCGATCGCGCAGGCGGAAGGCGATCCAGCGGCCGCCGGCGCCGGCGAGGTTCTCCAGCAGGCGCGCGCGACCGCCGTTGGCCACCACCACCAGGTCGACGTCGCCGTCCTCGTCGTAATCGGCGAAGGCGGCGGCGCGGCTGTTGGCGATCACCTCCGGCCGCGTGCCGCCGCGCGGCCGGACCTCCTCGAAACGCCCCGCGCCGGTGCCGCGCAGCAGCTGGTCGGGCTCGGCGAAGGGATCCCCCGCCACCCACGGCTTGAGGGTGCGGCCGACGCGGCCGTTGGCGACGTAGAGGTCGAGGCGGCCGTCGTGGTCGAAATCCACCGCCCCGACGCCGAAGCCGGTGGCGGCGATGCTCGCCGCCGCCAGGCCATGAGCGGCGGTGACGTCGTCGAAGAGGCCGCCGCCGCGGTTCTCGTAGAGGGTGTTCGACTCCTCCCGCAGGTGGGTGACGAAGAGGTCGAGATCGCCGTCGTCCCCGAGATCGAAAGCCACCACCCCCATGCCCGCCTCGGCGCTGCCCATGCGGTTGACCGCGCAGCCGGCGAGGAGCGCCCGATCCTCGAAGGTGCCGTCGCCGCGGTTGATCCACAGCTGGTTGGGATCGCCGTCGTTGGCGACGTAGACGTCGAGCCAGCCGTCGTCGTCGACGTCGGCCACCACCACCCCGAGGCCGCTGCCGAAGGCGCGGCGCAGGCCGGCCTCGGCTCCGACCTCGCGGAAGACGACCCGGCCGGCGGCGTCTCTGCCCTCGTTGCGATAGAGCAGATCGGCCTGCGGCGGATAGCTCGCCGGCTGGCAGTAGTCGCGGCCGCCGCCGCCGGCGAAGCAGGCGACGTCGGCGGCCGGGGACCAGTGGACGTAGCGGACGACGAAGAGGTCCTGGTCGCCGTCGCGATCGTAGTCGAAGAAGGCGGCGCTCACCCCCCAGCCCGCATCCCCCAGACCGGCGGCGGCGGTGGCGTCCTCGAAGGTGCCGTCGCCGCGGTTCAGGTACAGCACGTCGGGGCCGACGTTGGTGACGTAGAGGTCGTCGTCGCCGTCGCCGTCGGCGTCGCCCACCGCCGCCCCCATGCCGTAGCCGCGGTCCCCCACCCCGGCCC
>RFGL01000402.1 GCA_003697015.1 Acidobacteriota bacterium
GGGCGCCGCCGCGCGCTGGCGGCCCTTCTCTTTGTCGTCGCCGTCACCGCGGCCGGGCTGGCGGCGCTGCCCCGGGCCGGCGTGGTGCCGCTCGCGGAGACGGTGGCGCTGGGCGCCGCCCGCCGCGGCTGGGCTCGCTCCCTGCCGCCGGGCACGACGGTCTCGACGGTGGTGATCGACAGCAGCTTGACCCACAGCCTCGGCCTCGAGCCGGGCGCCCCCCTCGCCGCCGTCCAGCTGCTCGACGCCGAGCGCCGGCCGCTGGCCAGCTGGCGCCTGCGGCTCGGCGAGCACACCGCCGAGTGGGCGGTGGCGCGAGGCGACGTCGCAAACCGCTTGAGCTACCGCCCGCCCGCCCCCTGGCTGTCGACCGTGGCGCCGGACGGCAGCCACTTCGCCCGCCGTTTCCGCGCCCGTTTCGATCTCGGCTCGCCGGTCGCCGCCGCCTGGGTGGTGGTGCGTCGGCCGCGGCGCCTGCCGCCGGCCACCGAGGTGGTGCTCTACCGCCTGGAGCTGCGGCCGTGACCTCCCGCCGCCGCCTCGATCGCCGCCAGCTCGCCGTTGCCGTGGCCGCCGCCGGCGTCGCGACGGCCGTCCTGCACGCCGCTGCCAGGCTGCCGCCGGAGGATCCCTTCCGCGGCACGCTCCTGCTCCTGCCGGCGGTCGTCGCCGCGCTGGAGCTGATCGGCCGGGCCCACGGAGCCCCCCTGCGCCGCCGCGAAGGCGCCCTCGCCGGCGGCCTCTTGGGGTGCCTGACGATCCTCGCCCTGGGCCGCCACAGCCTCGGCTTGAACGGCGCCGCCGGGCCGCTCTACGCCGGCTTTCTACTGCTCCTGGCCTGGCGCCTCGGCCGCTTGCTGCCGGCTCTGCGACGGCGCCTCGGCCACCGCCTGCCGGCGCGGCCGCCGGCGGTCTTCTTCGGCCTTCCCCTGCTGGTCTACCTGGCGCTCCTGCCGTGGGCCAACCACCAGCGGCCGCCGGATGGGGACGAGCCCTACTACCTGCTCCTCACCCACAGCCTGGCCTACGATCTCGACGTCGACCTGGCCAACAACTATGCCGCCGGGGACTGGCGCGCCTTTCTCCAGCGACCGCTGGCCCCGCAGCCGGGGGATCCGGTGGGCGACGAGGGCCAGGTCTACTCGCGCCACAATCTGTTGCTGCCCCTCTTCCTGGCGCCGTTCTACCGCCTGGCGGGGCTCGCCGGGGCGCTGGTGACGATGTGCGCGTTCGCCGCCTTTCTCGCCTGGATGGTGCTGCGTCTGGCCTACCGCTACGCGCCGCAGGCACGCCCCGGCGGCGCCCTCCTCGCCTGGGCCCTCTGCGCCTTCGCGCCGCCGCTTCTCTTCTACAGCCACCAGATCTGGATCGAGGTGCCGGCGGCGGTGCTGCTGGCCGTCGCCCTCGACCGGCTGCAGGGCCTGCGGCGGGATGCCTCGGCCGGCGCCGCCTTCGCCCTCGCCGTCCCCCTGGTGCTGCTGCCGCTTCTCAAGCTGCGCCTGGCCTTGCCGGCGCTCGGGGTGCTGGTCCTCACCCTGATGGCCCGCCGCCGGCCGGCGTTGATCGCCGGCGGGGTGACGGCGGCGGCGGTGACGGCGCTGCTGGCGGTCAATCAGCTGCGCTACGACAATCCGCTGAAGATGCACAGCTGGCGGGAGCTCGGTCTCTTCAACCAGCCACCGATGGCGTTTCTGCTCGGTGGCCTGGGGATGTTCTACGACGCCGCCTTCGGCCTTTTCGCCAGCGCTCCCATCTGGCTATTGCTGGTGCCCGCCCTGTGGGTCGCCGTCCGCCGTCGCCGGCCCCTGCTGCGCGATCTGGCACTGGTCTCCCTGCCCTATCTGGCTCTCCTGGCACCGCGCCTCGAGTGGTACGGCGGCTGGTCGCCTCCCTTCCGTTATCCCCTGGTCTTCCTGCCCCTGCTGGCGCTGGTGGCGGCGCCGCTGCTGGCGCGGCGGGGAGCCGCCCTGCGCCTGCTGCTCGCCGTCCTGGTGCCCGCCACCCTGCTCCTCGGCCTGCTCCTGGTGACGGTGCCGGGCTGGACCTACAACCTGGCCGACGGCGGCACCCATCTGCTCGACGCTGCCGGCGCCCGCCTGGGGGCCGACGTCGGGCGCTTCTTTCCCAGCATGGTGCGCCCGCGACTGGCGAGCTGGCTGTGGCCCCTCGCCTCCCTGCTGCTGATCCCGGCGGCGCTCTGCCGGCGGCTGCTGCCGCTGCCCGCCGCCGCCCGCGCCCAGGCGGGGGTGGTGGCGCTGCTCCTCGGCCTGGGCCTCCTCCCCTGGGCCGCCGTCGCCGTTCCCAGCCGCACGATCGAGATGGAGGACGGCTTCGTCAGCAAACGCGGCGGGACGCTCCACCCGCCGCCGTGGACGACGGAGCGGCCGCGCTACCGCGGCGGCTGGTCGGTGGTGGCGGGCTCCCGGGTGAGCGCGCCGGTGGTGGGGCGGGGCCCCGTACGCCTGCGGCTGGCCCTGCGCTACGTCGAGGAGGACCCGGCGCAGCCGTTTACCCTCGCCATCGCCGCAGGCGCGGTCCCGATCCGCGCCTGGCCGGCCGCCGGCCGCGGCTGGCAGGTCCTCGACCTCGGTCCGGTCGACTGGCCGCCGAACGCGCCGCTGGTGCTGCGCGGCCCGCCCGCCGTCGCCGGCCGGCGCAACCCCAACAGCGTCATCGTCGACTACGTCGACCTGCGGTGGGACTGATGGCGGGGCACGCCCGGGGGCCGGCGATCAGCGCCGTGGTGCCGACCCTCGGCGCCTCCCCGTGGCTGGCGTCCTGCCTGCGGGCGCTCCGGCGGGAGGGGGAAGGCCGGCAGCTGGAGATCCTGGTGGTCGACCAGGGGCCGGCGCCGAGCGAGCTGCCCGCCGGCCTCGCCGACCGGCTGCTGCGGCTTCCCCGCCCGCGCGGCTTCGCCCACGCCAACAACCACGCCATCGCGCTGGCCCGGGGCGAGCTGATCGCCACGGTCAACGACGACGCGGTGGTGGCGGAGGGATGGCTGGCGGCGCTCCTCGTCGCCTTGGACGCCCACCCCGAGGCCGGCGCCGTCCAGGGCACCAACCTGACCTTCGACCAGCCGCCGCGGATCGACGGCAGGGGACTGGCCTGGAACCGCTGCTGGCAGGCGGTGCAGATCGATCGCGGCAAGGCGCCGCAAGGGGCGCCGGCCAGGGGATCGACGACGCGGGAGATCTTCGGCGTCTCGGCGACGGCGGCGCTCTACCGCCGGGCGGCCCTGGAGGCGGCCTGCGGCGTGCCGCGCGGCGCCGCCCTGCGGTCGGTCTTCGAGCCCCGCCTGG
Source organism: Acidobacteriota bacterium (assembly GCA_003697015.1). Lineage (GTDB taxonomy): Bacteria > Acidobacteriota > Thermoanaerobaculia > Multivoradales > J023 > J023. Next base: position 3,303 of record RFGL01000402.1, read on the forward strand.
GCTCGTACTACGAGGACGTCGAGCTGGCGATAAGGCTGCGCCGGGCCGGCTGGAGCGCCCGCTGGGTGGCGCCGGCGACCGCCCGCCATGCCGGCTCGACCAGCGGCGCGCGCCGCGGCCTGGGCAGCCGGCCATGGATCTACGGCAACCGGCTGCTGGTCCTGGCCCGGCTCTTCGGCCGCGCCTTCTGGCCGCGCCTGCCGCGCCTGCTGCTGCGCGACGCCATCGACCTCTGGCATGCCGTGGCCGGCCTCGAGGCGCCCGCCGCCGCCGGCATCCTCGCCGGTTGGGGGCGCGCCACCGTCCGCCTGCCGCGCTTCGTCCATCGCGGCGCGCCCCTCGTCCCCCCGGTCGAGCTGGCGCGCTTCCGCACCGCATCGTGGCCCGAGCCGGCGGCATGAACGGCTCCTCTCAAGCGCTGCCCGTTCTGTCGGCGGTGGTGGTCCACTGGCACAATCCGGCGGAGCTGGCGGCGCTGGTCGAGTCCTGGCCGCGGGATCCGCGCTACGAGTTGGTGGTGGTCGACAACAGCGGCGACGCCGGCCCCCTGCCCGACTTCGTGGTGCGGCTCGAGCCCGGCGTCAACCTCGGCTTCGGCGGCGGCGCGATGCGCGGGGTGGCGGCGGCGCGGGCCCCCCTGGTGCTGCTGCTCAATCCCGACGCCCACCCCCGTCCCGGCGCCCTGGCGGCGCTGGTGCGCGCCTTCGACGAGCATCCCGCGGCCGCCGGCGTGGTGCCGGCGCTGGAGGACGAGGACGGCCGTTCGCAGCACCGCTGGCAGCTGCGGGCGCTGCCGTCGCCGACGACGTTCA
>RFGL01000403.1 GCA_003697015.1 Acidobacteriota bacterium
CGGGGGGGGGGGGGGGGGGGGGGCTCGTCGAAGGCGAGGTCGACGCCGTGGGTCATCCAGGCGGGCAGCAGCTCGGGCAAGGCCTCGTCGAGCCCGATCCCCGGCACCAGAGCGAGGAGGATGGGGAGGGAGTACCCGCCGCCGGCATCCTCGCTCACCCGGCGCGGGGCGACGTCGTTGCGCAGGGTCAGCTGCAGGTAGTACGGCAGCTCGGTCAGCTCCGGCCCTTCGAGCAGGCGCTCCGGACGCCGCAGCAGCCGGCGGAGCTCGGGCAGGTCGCGGGTGGGGCCGTACTCGCGGAAATAGGCCTTGAGCTCGGGCGTGAGGTAGCGCTTGAAGCTCGCCTTGTCGGCCGCCAGCACGTCCTCACGCAGGGCTTCGAGGCGATCCCGGCGAGGGTGGCAGGCGGTGACGTCGATGAAGCGTTTCTGGCCGATCTCGGTGCCCCAGTACTTGACCGTAGCCGGATCGAGCGCCTCGACCACCCCGCCCTCGGTCAAGACCGCGCCGAAGCGTGCCGTCAGCTCCGGATGCTGGCGCAGCAGCCAGCGGGTGCCCATGCGGCTGCCGCGTTCCTCGTCGCCGGTGGCGAGGAAGATCAGCGAACGGCGGAGGGCGATGCCGGAGCGCTTGAGCTCGAGCACCGCCATCAGTTGGGCGATGGCGACGCTCTTCATGTCGAAGGCGCCGCGGCCGTAGATCCAAGGCGGTACGATCTCGGCTCCGAACGGCGGGTGCTCCCAGCGCTCCGGATGCTCGATCGGGTCGACGTCGATGTGATTGTGCAGCACCAGGGCCTTGGGGTCTTCGCCTTCGACGATCGCCCACAGATTGGCGTGGTGGTCGCCCAGGCGCTCGACGTGGGCTTCGATGCCGGCGGCCGCCAGCTGCTGGGCGAGGTATTCGGCGCCGGCGATCTCGCTGCCGTCCGGACTGGTGTCGATGCGCAGATACTCCTGGAACAGGCGCACCGGCTCCATCGCCTCAAACTCCTCCACCGGGCGATACCAGCCGGCCCCCGGAACGTAGATCGGCACGGCGAGGACGTGGATCAGCCGCCAGACGAGGAGCGGCAGCAGCGCGGCACCGAGGTAGAGGGCCAGTCGGGCGAGGGTCTTGTGCCGGTGGATGAGGGGCTTCTGCCACATGGGGCGGCGATGCTACACCACTTCCGGCGCGCCCGCCGCCGGCGGGCCCTGCGATGCGTTCCGGTCGGCAATCCTGCGCCGACCGCCGTCCGGCCGGGTGTACTACCATGCGCGGCATGGGCGAGAGCGGAGAACCGGCCGCGGGCGGCGGGGATTGGCGGCGCTGGCGCTGGCTGCCGCTGGCTGCCGCCGCCCTGGCCTGTCTGGGCTTTGCCCTCGGCGAGCTGCGACCGCCCCTCGGCGAGCTCGGACTGCCTCTCGACGACAGCTGGATCCACCTCCACTTCGCCCGTCAGATCGCCGCCGGGGAGGGCCTGAGCTACAACCCGGGACGCTGGATCAGCGGTTCGACGTCGCCCCTGTGGACGGCGCTTCTGGCGCTCTGCTTCCTGCTGCCGGGGCCGGTCCTCGTCTGGGTCAAGCTGCTGGGTGCGCTTTTCTTTCTCGCCACCGTCGACGCCACCCACCGCTTGGGCCGGGCGCTGGGGCTCGGCGACGCCCTGGCGCTGCTCGCCGCCGGCCTGGTGGCGACCACCTACTGGCTGGTGTGGTCGGCCCTGTCGGGGATGGAGGTCGCCCTCTTCGCCGCGCTCAGCCTGTGGGGCATGCGCCTCCAGGTCGACGAACGACGGACCCCGGGAGCGCCGCCGGCCGGCCTGGCGCTGCTGGCGATCGCCGCCCTGGCGCGGCCGGAGGGCTATCTGCTGCTCGCCTTGGCGGCGGCCGACCGCCTGGTCCTCTGGCGGCGCACCGCGGCCGGCGTGCTGCGCCTGCGGCTGGGGGATCTGCGGTCGCTGGCCGAAGGGCTGGTGCTGGTGGCCTTGGTGCTGGCGCCGACCCTCGCCTTCTACCGCGCCGTCGGCGGCTCGGTGCTGCCGACGACCTTTGCCGTCAAGGCCTCCCCACCCGCCGGCCCATGGCCTGACGGGCGCTACCTGCGGGTGGTGGCGGACGTCCTCTTCCGCTCCCAGCCGATCGCCCTGTTGGCCGCCGGCGCCGGCGTCGCGCGATTGTCGGCCGTCCTCGGCACGGAGCGTGACCGCGGGCTGCTGCCGGCCCTGTGGCTCGCCGGCCTGCCCCTGGCCTACGCCACCATCACGCCGAGCAACGGCGTGCCGGCGGTGGGCAACTTCGGCCGCTACTACTTCCCCCTCCTGCCGGTGGTGGCGTTGCTCGGCCTCCACGGCCTCGCCGCCGCCGGCCGGCAGCTGCCGCGGTGGCTGGAGCTCGCGGGCAGACGACTGGCGCTGGCGGCGGTCGCCGCGGCCTTGCTCCTGCTGCCTCAGCTCTGGGGGGTGATCGCCGGCCGGCCGCACTACCTGACGACCATCGCCAACGTCCAGCAGAGCGACGTCGCTGCCGCCCGCTGGCTGGCGCCGCGGCTGCCGCCGCAGGCGCGGCTGGCGGTCCAGGACGCCGGCGCCCTGAAGTTCTTCCTGCCCAACGAGATTCTCGATCTGGCCGGCATCGTCACCCCGGAGATCCTGCCCTTCCTGCACGGTTCCGCCGCCGCCGAGGAGACCTATTGGGAGGACCGCCTGCTGGCCTTCTTGAGCGCGACCCAGCCCGACTACCTGGTGGTCTTCCCGGCCTCTTACCCGAAGCTGACCAGCAGGGTGCCGGGATTCGTGGCGCTGAAGAGCTTCGCGGTCGAGAACAACGTCACCATGGCCGGCGATCGGCTGGTCGTCTTCGCCACCCCCTGGAATCGCCATCCCCTGCGCCCGGCACCGCCTCGGCGGCCGTAACGGCCGCCGAGCTCCGCCTCCGCCGGGCACTTGCCACGGACTCTACCGACCGGTAGGATTGTCTTCTGACGGGGGCGTAAGGAGGATCGTGTCCCGCAATCGGCTGCCAGCATCGGCCCTCGGTGGCCCACCGCGAGTCGGCTTCGACGGCCGGCGGAGCGACGCCGTGCGCCAGCGCCGGGGATCTCGCCGGCGCTGGCTCTGGATCGCCGTGGCGATGGTGCTCTCGCTGCTGGTCGCCGGCGGCGTGCTGGCGATCCAGACGATCTATTTCAAGCCGATCTCGATCGATCTCTTCTTCGAGCGCGTGTTCATCGAAATGGCGCTCCGCGACCCGGAGCTGCTGACCGAGCTCGGGTTGCCCGCCCCCCTGCGTTTCTTCAACGACGAATTGACCGACGCCTCGCCGGCCCACGACCTGGCCCTCGCCCGGCAGCTGCGGCGCGACCTCCAGACCCTGGAACGCTATCGCCGCGAGCACCTCGATCCCCAGCGCCGCCTGTCCTACGACGTCCTCCACTGGTGGCTGGCGGAGCAGGTCCGCGGCGAGCCCTTCCTGTGGCACGACTTTCCGGTCAACCAGGTGATCGGCCCCCACAGCTATCTGCCGACGTTCATGGCGACGGTCCACCCCCTGCGCGACCGGCGCGACGCCGAGGACTACGTCGCCCGCCTGTCGAAGGTGCGGCGCAAGTTCGATCAGCTGATCGAGAACCTGCGCTGGCGCGAGGCCCAGGGGATCCGGCCGCCGCGGTTCATGATCGAGCGGGTGATCGACGAGCTGGACGCCCTCGCCGCCGGGCCGGCGCGACACAGCGTCTTCTATACCGGTCTGGCGGATCGCCTGCCGGCCGTCGAGGGGCTGAGCGAGCAGGAGCGTGCGGGGTTGCTGGCGGCGGCGGAGCGCCAGGTCGAGGGGAGCGTGCTGCCGGCCTACCGGGCGCTCTCCGCCTATTTCGCCGAGCTCCTGCCCAAGGTCGCCACCGATCACGGCGCCTGGGCGCAGCCCGACGGCCTGGCCTACTACGCCCAACGCCTGCGCCTTCACACCTCGACCGACTTGAGCGCGGTCGAGATCCACGCCCTCGGCCTGCGCGAGGTGGAGCGGCTCGAGGCGGAGATGGCGTCGATCCTCGCCCACCTGGGCTACGCCGGGGAGCCGGTCGGCACGCTGATGGCTGAGCTCGCCCGGGAAGAGCGGTTTCGCTTTCCCGCCGGCGACCCGGGGCGCGACGAGATCCTCGACCGCCTGCGCCGCATCGTGGCGCAGATCGGCGACGCGCTGCCGGCCTCCGCCTTCCCCCCCGATCTGCGCGCTCCGGTCGGGATCACGGTGGCACGGATTCCGCCGTTCACCGAAGCGACCACCCCCTCCCATTACCGTCCGGCGGGCTTCGACGGCAGCCGGGACGGCGTCTTCTACGTCAACCTGCGCGACGCCGCCGGCCTGCCGCGGTTTCGTCTCAAGGCGCTGGCCTACCACGAGACCATCCCCGGCCACCACCTGCAGTACGGCATCCAGCTGGGCCTCGCCGACCTGCCGACGTTCCGCCGCGTGCTGCCCTTCGCCGCCTACGCCGAGGGCTGGGCGCTTTACGCCGAGCAGCTGGCCTGGGAGCTCGGGTTTCTCGACGATCCGTACGACAACCTCGGCCGCCTGCAGGCGGAGCTGGCCCGGGCGGTGCGTCTGGTGGCCGACACCGGCCTCCACCACGACCGCTGGACGCGCCAGCAGGCGATCGACTACCTGGTGGCGACCGCCGGCCTGACGCCGGAGGACGCCACCTTGGAGGTGGAGCGCTACCTGGTGGCGCCGGGCCAGGCCTGTGCCTACACCATCGGCAAGCTCAAATTCGTCGAGCTGCGCGAGCGCATGCGCCGCGCCCTCGGGGAAGACTTCTCCCTCGCTGAGTTTCACCGCCTGGTGCTCGCCAACGGCGCCTTGCCCCTCGAGCTCCTCGAGCGGGTGGTCGACGAGCACCTCGCCCGCCGCCTCGACGGCGCGGGAGCCGTCCCCGCCGATCGCTCAGTACGCTAAGATCCCCGTATGGCGGAGGGAGCCGAAGCGACCCAGCTCGAAACGCCGTTGCTGCTGCTGGCGATGCCGCAGGTGCACGACCGCTACTTCCAGAAGAGCGTCGTGCTCCTGGTGCACCACCAGGAGGAAGGCAGCTTGGGGTTCGTCGTCAACCGGCCGACCCGTTTCCGGGTGGCCGACGTGCTCGGCGGTCTGAACTTGACCTGGCGGGGAGATCCGGAGCTCCTGGCCTACCTCGGCGGGCCGGTCCAGCCCGAGTTGGGGACGGTGATCTACGACTGCGAAGGACGCCCGGACGAGCTGGCCGGCGGCATCGTCTGTCCCGGGGTGGCGATGACCCAGCACCTGCGCGAGCTCGAGGCCCTGGCCACAGCCCCACCCGCCGCCCTGCGTCTCTTTCTCGGCTACGCCGGCTGGGGGGAAGGCCAGCTGGTGCAGGAGATCCAACGCCACGACTGGCTGACCGCGCCGGTGCGCAACGATCTGATCTTCGGCCCCGACCCGGAGGCGATCTGGACCCAGGCCCTGGCCTCGGTCGGCATCGATCCGGCCTCTCTGCCCCTGTGGACCCCGGACGGCGGCGACGCCTCCACCACCAACTGATGACCTCGAACAAGCCCCGCACCGCCGTCGTCACCGGTGCCAGCTCGGGCATCGGCGCCGCCACCGCTCGCCGACTGGCGGCGGCAGGCTTCCAGGTCGTCGGCGGTGCCCGGCGGCTCGATCGCCTGCGCCAGGTGATGGAGCCCATCGGCGGCCGCGCCCTGCCCCTCGACGTCACCGACCCGGACAGTGCCGAGGCCTTCGTCGCCGCGGTGCCGGAAGCGCACCTGCTGGTCAACAACGCCGGGCTGGCACTGGGCATCGACCCGATCGAGACGGCGGACGAGGAGCGCTGGCGGCGGATGTTCGAGACCAACGTCATGGGGGTGCTGCGGGTGACCCGGGGGCTGCTGCCGAAGCTCCTCGCCAGCGGCGACGGACACGTGATCAACGTCGGCTCCATCGCCGGTTTCGAGACCTACCCCGGCGGTGCCGGCTACACCGCCTCCAAGCACGCCCTGCGGGCCCTCACCCGCACCCTGCGCCTGGAGCTTCTCGGCCGGCCGGTGCGGGTTACCGAGATCGCGCCGGGCATGGCCGAGACCGAGTTCTCGCTGGTGCGCTTCGACGGCGATCGCCGGCGGGCGGCGAAGGTCTACGAGGGCATGGAGCCACTGACCGCCGGCGACGTCGCCGCCTGCATCGTGTGGGTCGCCAGCCTGCCGCCGCGGGTCAACGTCGACGAGCTGGTCGTGCGGCCGCGCGATCAGGCCAGCGCCACCCACATCCACCGCCGCAGCGGCGGCTGAGGCGGATCGCCAGGAGGAGCCGCATGGATCCGCAGCGCCTGAAGCAGACCTACGCCATGCTCGAGTCCCTCGACGAGCGCCTGAGCTACAAGCTGCGGCCGCGCGGCGGCGGCTCGATGATGCGGCCGAGCACCGATCAGCTCGAGGAGCGGCTGCGGGAGCTGGCGACCTACACCCTCGAGCTCAAGGACATCGTCCGCCACCTGATCGTCGCCATCGCCAGCAAGCCCTCGCCGCCGCCCAAGGGGTGAGGGGGGCGAGCGCGGGGCGCGGGACGGGCGGCGCCGGGCCTACGCCGGGACCGTCGGAACCGCCGGACCCTTTTCCAAGAAGTCGAGGATGTCGCCGACGGTGTCCATCTTGGCGGCGTCGTCGTCGCTGATCTCGATGCCCAGGGCCTCCTCCAGCTCCACCAGCAGCTGCAGGGCGCGGGGGGAGTCGAAGCCGAGATCGCCGACCAGATCCTGGCCGGGCTCGAGGGTCGAAGGATCTTTGCCGCTCAAGCGGGCGATGATGTCGAGCGCTTTGCGCTTGCTGTCCATAGGGCTCTCCGAAATGCTCGCCGGCGCCGGTGCTAGCCCCGCGTCAACGCCGCCGGGCGGGGCTCGACCCGCTCCAGGGCGCCGCGCAGGTAGAGCTCGCGCAATTTGCGCCGCTGCACCTTGCCGCTGGTCGTCTTGGGGATTCTGCCGCGCCGCACGAAGACGACGTCGGCCAGGGTCAAACTCAGGGCGCGGCCGATCCGGCGGCGGATCTCGCGCTCGATCTCGGCCAGTCGCTGGGGCTCGCGCTCCGCGGTCTCGACCGCCAGCACCGCCTCCTCGCCGCGGCCGCCGTGCGCCACCGCGAAGGCGCCGCAACGCGCTGCGCCGCCGCCGCCGGTGACGCTCTCCGCCAGCCACTCGAGCTCGTGGGGCATCAGATTGTGGCCGTGGACGATCAGCAGGTCCTTGCTGCGGCCGGTCAGATAGAGCTCGCCACCGGCGACGAAGCCGAGGTCGCCGGTCAGCAGCCAGCCGTCGCGCAGGCCTTCCCGGGTCGCCTCCGGGTCGCCCCAATAGCCGGCGAAGACGCTCGGCCCGCGCACCTGGACCTCGCCGACCGCACCCTCGGCCGCCGTCCGGCCGCCGGCGACCACCCGCACCTCGGTGTCGGCGATCGGCCGGCCGACGCAGACCACTTCCTCGAGCCCCAGGCCGGCGGCGTCGCCGGCGGCGCCGGCCGGCAGCGGGAGGGTGCGCACGCCGCGGCCCTCAAGATCGAAGGTCACCGCCAGGGTGCCCTCCGCCAGGCCGTAGCAGGGGCGGAAGGTCTCGGGCCGGAAGCCGGCGCCGGCGAAGCGGTCGCAGAACGCCGCCACGGTCTCCGGGCGGATCATCTCGGCGCCGGTCATGGCGTCGTGCCAGGGGGCGAGGTCGACGCCGGAGAGATCGTCGTCGCCGAGGCGCTCGACGCACAGCTGGTAGCCGAAGTTGGGCGCCGGGGCGAAGGCGACGCCGTGGCGGCCGAGGTGCTCGAGCCACAGCCGCGGCCGGGCGAGGAAGGTGGTCGGCTGCAGCAGCCAGAGATCGAAGCCGCATACCAGCGACAGGAAGAGGCAGCCGACCAACCCCATGTCGTGGTTGAGCGGCAGCCACGAGACCATGGCGTCGGCGCGGCGGTGGATCGGCCCGCCGTGGGGAGCGCCGATCGCCAGATCGCTGGCCAGCGCGTTGTGGATCGCCGACCGGTGGCGGATCATCACCGCCCGCGGCTCGCCGGTCGAGCCGCTGGTCAGCTGCAGGAAGGCGACGTCCTCGGGCGTCGGCCGGGGGATGGGAACGGTCGCCGGCGTCGTCTTCTGCAACCGCTCGGCGCTGAGCGCCGCGGCTGCCGCCCGCCGGGCTCCGAGCCGCTGCGCCTCGGCCGCAAGGCGAGCGCCGCCGAGCAGGAAGCGGGCGCCGAGCCGTTCGACCAGGCCGTCGAGCTTGCGCAGATGGGCTTCGCCCCCGCCCAGGGCTCCCCCTGCCGCCACCGCCACCGGCAGGGCGCCGCGCAGCATGGCGCCGAGCCAGGCGTCGAGCAGCTGCCACGACGTCGGCAGGCTGATCAACACCCGCTCCCCCGGCTCGACGCCGAGGGCAGCCCAGCGCCCGGCGGTCTGCTCGACCCCGGCCAGCACCTCGGGATAGGTGCGGCGCTGGTAGCGCCGGCCGCGGCCGTCGAGCACCGCGATGCCGCGCTCGGGAAAGGCACGGGCGGCGCGCGACAGGGCCTCGGCCAGGGTCGCCGGCGGCGGGGGCATGGCGGGTCTCACGGTGGTTCGCCGGTCCTCAGGCGCCGATCGCCTCGGCCTGGCGCGGGTCGCTGACCTCGGCCTGGCCGGCGGCGATGCGCCGCCCGGAATCGATCGCCTTCTGCAGCCGCATGCGGGCCTCTTGCTCCAGGTCGTGATAGAGCTCGTCGGGGTCGAAGCCGATGCCGATCAGGTCGTCCCGCAGGGCCTCGATCATCGGCGTGGCCTTCTCCAGCACCCGGCTCAGGCGGTCGTGGAGATGGGCGGCCAGGGCGTCCGCTTCGCCGTTGGCCGGCGTGCCGAGGCGGCTGAACTTGTCCTCGACGTAGATGTGGTTGAAGCCCAGATGGCGGGCTTCGTCGACCAGGATGCCGTCGGCGATCTCCGACAGCACCGGGTCGAGGTCGAGACGGCGGAAGCCCTCCATCACCAGCTTGGCGAGGACCTCGCTGATCAGCACGCCGGAAAGCCACTCGACCACGTCCTTGGAGACGATCTGGCTCTGGAAGAGATAGCCGGCGGGGAAGCGGCGGATCGACATCGGCTCGCGGTCGAGGCGGTGATAGAAGCGGGTGAAGAGCTCGGTATGGCGCCCCTCGTCGACCGCCCAGGTGGTGAGGTAGAGCTGGCTCTCGACCTCGGCGTTCTGGCCGAGGATCGGGATCAGGCTGGAGACCGAGTAGAGAGCCGCCTGCTCGCCCATCAGGACCGGCGTCAGCATGCGGCCGAGCTGGTCCTTGAGGGAGCGCCGGGTGATGCGCTGCGGTTTCTGCCAGTCGACGTCGGCGGCCGACCACTGGGAGCGCAGCGCCTTGTGCCAGATCTTCATGTGCCGGGTGCGGGAGAGGTCCGGCAGCACCTTGTAGATTTTCATGACGATCGTTTTCCGGTGATCGCGGGATGGGGCGCCGCAGAAGCGGCTCTTCGACCCGGCGACGCTACCACAAAACGGCGCCCGTCACGCATCCTCGCGCTATGATTACGAGCTCGTCCCAGGCGATGGAAGATCGGCCTCAGCGTGCGGAGTGGTGGTGAGATGAGCGTCCTCGATCCCTACGAGTTCAAGAGCACCGAGCGGTTCGAGGTCCACGGCCGGCTGGGAAGCGGCACCTCCGGCGACGTCTATCGCGTCTTCGACAGGAAACGCCGGATGGTGGTGGCGCTCAAGACGCTGCACAAGACCGACCCGGCGGCGATCTACCGATTCAAGAAAGAGTTTCGGGCCCTGGCGGACGTCAACCATCCCAATCTGGTGCAGCTCTACGAGTTGCTGTCGCAGAACGACCGCTGGTTCTTCACCATGGAGATGGTCGACGGGCTCGACTTCATCGACTACGTGCGCGGTCCCCGCGCGTTGCCGAGCTACGACACCGATCTCGACGTCGGCCGGCCGGTGAAGCCGCAACCCGCCGCGCCGGCCGGCCCGGAGCGCCTCCGCGACGCCCTGCGCCAGCTGGCCGAAGGCCTGCAGGCCCTGCACGCGGCCGGCAAGCTCCATTGCGACATCAAGCCGTCCAACATCCGCGTCTCCGCCGACGGCCGGGTGGTGCTGCTCGACTTCGGCCTGGTCAAGGAGCTCTTCGGCGGCCTGGCCTACGAGACCCTCGACGGCGACGAGCTGGCCGGCACCCCGGCCTACATGTCGCCCGAGCAGGCGGCCGGCCGCCAGGTGACGGAGGCCAGCGACTGGTACAGCGTCGGCGTCGTGCTCTACGAGGCGCTCACCGGTCGCCTCCCCTACTCCGGCGGCTTCCTCAAGATCCTCGCCGACAAGCAGCAGATCGACCCTCCACCCCCCGCCGAGGTCGTCTCCGGCGTACCGGCCGACCTCTCCGAGCTGTGCCGGGAGCTGCTCGCCCGCGACCCTGCGAGCCGTCCCAGCGGCCGGCGGGTGCTGCGCCGGCTGGGAGTGCGCCGCGGTCCGCTCGATCCGGCGCGCAGCACCCACTCGTCGAGCGGCACCGGTGCCTCCTTCGTCGGTCGGGCCGAGCACGTGGAGCTCCTGCGATCGGTCTTCGAGCGCACCCGCCGCGGCAACACGGCGGTGGTCTTCGTCCACGGCAGCTCGGGCATGGGCAAGACCGCCTTGATCCGCCACTTCACCCGTCAGATCCGCGAGCAGCACGAAGAGGCGGTGCTGTTGACCGGCCGTTGTTACGAGCGCGAGAGCGTGCCCTACAAGGCCCTCGACGCGCTGGTCGACGCCCTCAGCCGCTACCTGCGTCGCCTTCCCGGCCACGAGGCCGAGGTGCTGATGCCGACCAACGTCCTCGCCCTGGCGCGCCTCTTCCCCGCCCTCCGCCGGGTGCAGGCGGTCGCCGGCGGCCAGCGCCGGGTGCTCGACATCCCCGACTCCCAGGAGCAACGGCGGCGCGCCTTCGCCGCCCTGCGCGAGCTCTTGACCCGTCTCGCCACCCGCCGCCCGCTGCTGCTCTTCATCGACGACCTGCAGTGGGGCGACCTCGACAGCGCGGCGCTCCTCGCCGACCTGCTGCGGCCGCCGGACCCGCCGCCCCTGCTCCTGGTCGCGTGCTACCGCAGCGAGGAGCGCGACTCGAGCCCGCTGCTCCAGAGCCTGCTGACCGGCCAGCTGGAAAGCGACGCCACCGAGGTGCACGAGCTGCTGCTCGAAGAGCTGCCCCCCCGGGAGGCGCGGTCCCTGGCGCTGGAGCTTCTGGGCGAGCGCAGCGGACCGGCCCAGGCGCTGGCCGACACCATCGCCCGGGAGTCCGGCGGCAGCCCCTTCTTCATCGCCGAGCTGGTGCGTTACGCCAAGGCCGAGGCCGGCCTCGACCAGCACGGCGGACGCAGCCTGTCGTCCGAGGTCGAGCGGGCGATGGCCAGCCGCATGACCCTCGACAACCTGATCCAGGCCCGGCTGGCGCGGCTACCCGAGGCGGCCCGGCTGCTGCTGCAGGTGGTGGCGGTCGCCGGCCAGCCGGTCGACCTCGAAGGGGCGCAGCAGGCGGCGGGCCTGGGCCGCGACGGGCAGGCGGCGATCGCCGTGCTGCGCGGTGCGAGCCTGCTGCGGGTGCGCTCGAGCCGCGAACGCGAAGAGATCGAGACCTACCACGACCGCATCCGCGATACGGTCTGCCGTTCCCTCGCTCCGGCCACCCTGCGCGCCCTTCACCTGCGCCTGGCGCGCGCCCTCGAAGCCTCCGACCGCGCCGATCCGGAGACCCTCGCGCGCCACTTCCTCGACGCCGGCGAGACGCGGCGTGCCGCCGAGCTCGCCGCCGCCGCCGCCGATCAGGCGAGCGAGGCCCTGGCCTTCGACCGCGCTGCGCGGCTCTACCGCATCGCCCTCGATCTCAAGCCCCCCGGCGGCGAGCAGGAACGCCAGCTGCGGGTCAAGCTCGGCGACGCCTTGACCAACGCCGGCCGCGGCCCCGAGGCGGCACGGGCCTACCTCGAGGCGGCGGCCGGCGCCAAGGCCGCCGAGGTGATCGAGCTGCGCCGCCGGGCAGCGGAGCAGCTCCTGATCAGCGGCCACATCGACGAGGGCCTGGAGACCGTGGGCAGCGTGCTGGAGGAGATCGGCATGAAACTGGCGCCGACGCCGCGCCGGGCTCTCGTCTCCCTCGCCTGCCAGCTGCTGCTGCTGAAGCTGCGCGGGCTGCGTTTCAGAGAGCGCGACTCGACCCAGATCTCGGCCGAGCAGCTGATCCGCATCGACACCTGCTGGTCGGTGTCGATCGGCCTGGGGTCGGTCGACACCATCCGCGGGATGGATTTCGGCAAACGCAGCCTGCTGCTGGCGCTCAGGGCCGGCGAGCCCTACCGGGTGGCCCGCGCCCTGGCCATCGAGGCGGCCTTCTCCGGCACCGGCGGCACCCGCACCGCCAAGCGCACCGACAAGCTGGTGCAGGCGTCGATGGCCCTGGCCGAACGCGTCGGCCAGCCCCATGCCCTCGGTCTGTCCTACATGACCGCCGGCATGGCGGCCTACCTGGTCGGGCGCTGGAAGCGGGCCCTCGAGCTCCTCGACCGCAGCGAGACCATCCTGCGCGAGAGCTGCACCGGCGTCACCTGGGAGCTCGATACCGCCATGTCCTACCAGCTGCGCGCCCTCCTCTTCATCGGCGACCTGCGGGAGATCGCCCGCCGCGCCCCGCGCTTCCTGCGCGAGGTCAAGGACAAAGGCGACCTCTACGCCGAGACCAACCTGCGCAGTCGCATCACCTGGATGCTGCTGCTGGCGCAGGACCGGCCGGAGGACGCCCGGCGCGAAGCCGAGACGGCGATCGAACGCTGGTCGCAGGAAGGGTTTCACATCCAGCACTACTGGCGCCTCACCGGCCTGGTCGACACCAACCTCTACCAGGGCGACGCCGCGGCGGCCTGGGCGGCGCTCGACGGCTCCTGGCCCAGCCTGCTGGGCTCCCTGCTGCATCGGGTCGAGCTGGCGCGCAACGAGTCGCGTCATCTGCGTTGCCGGGCCGCCCTGGCGGCCGCGGCCGCCCACGGCCCGAGCTCCGCCGAGGGCAGGAAGCTGCTCAAGCTGGTCGACGACGAGGTGGCGCGCATCGAGGCCGACAAGCTGCACTGGGCCGAGCCCCTGGCGCGGTTGGTGCGGGCCGGGATGGCGACCCTGGCCGGCGACCGCGACCGCGCCATCGAGCTGCTGGTCGCCGCCGCCGCCGGCTTCGAAGCGGCGGAGATGGGGCTCTATGCCCAGGTCAGCCGCCGCCGCCGCGGCCAGCTGCTGGGAGGAGCCGAAGGCCCCCGCCTGGTGGCCGAGGCCGACGCCTGGATCACCGAGCACGGCGTCCGCCGCCCCGACCGCCTCGCCGACGTCCTGGCCCCGGGAGAGTGGGAGGGGAGCTGGTGAGCTCTCGTTTCGTGATGAATCGGGGACGGGTCAGGGAAAGACCGGCCGCAAGCCGCCACTAGCCTTGGCGTAGATCCAGCGAACCGCAGGCGTCGTACACTCGGACAAGCCCTCGGCCGTCCGGGGGCGGCGTACCGGTGACGTCAGCCAGCTCGGAGGTCGCGATGAGACGACGCCTCGCTTTCGCCCTTCCCTTTCTGCTCTTCGTCCTCGCCTGGGGGGTGGCCGCCCAGCGGGGTACCGACATCGGCGTGAAGGGCTTCCAGCAGATCCTGCCGCGCGGCACCATCGCCTCGATCGACGATCCGGAGTTCGTGCCGGCCGAGGAGGCGAATCTTCCCGACGACGCCTGGGTGTTGGGCTTCGCCTACGGCGGCGAGGCCTACGCCTACGACCTCAACCTGCTCAACAGCCACGAGATCGTCAACCACAAAGCCGGCGATCGCCCGATCGCCGCGGTGTGGTGACCGCTGGCCAATACGGCTGTCGTGTACAGCCGCGAGATCGGTGGCAAGACCTACACCTTCGAGCCCAGCGGCGGGCTGCTCAACGCCAGCCTGGTGATGCAGGACAAGGAAACCGACTCCTACTGGTCGATCATCAACGAAGAGGCGATCCACGGCGCCGCCAAGGGCCAGCGACTGGAGCAGATCCCCGGCTCGGAGAAGACCACCTGGGGAGATTGGAAGAGGCGCTACCCCCACACCAAGGTGTTGTCGGTTCGCCACCGCGGGCAACGGTTCGAGCACGATCCGCGGGAAGGCTACGCCACGTACTTCCGCTCGGACGAGACCTTCCGCGGCATCGTCGCCAAGGACAAGCGGCTGGACAATAAGGATCTGCTGTTCAGCTTCCACCACGACGGCAAGCCCTACGCCGTGCCCTTCAAGGCCTTCGACGACGGTGGCGCCACCTTCGACCTCGGCGGCCGGCAGCTCTTGCTCTACCGCCGCCAGGACGACTCCTTCTACCGCTCCACCGTCGCCTTCCTGGCGCCGGAGGGGGCGACCTTCAAACGCCGGGATGACGGCTGGGTGCTGGTCGAGGGCGATCGGGTCACCGCCCGCTTCGACCCCGAGACGCGCACCTTCGACAACCCCGCGGCCGAGGTCTTCCACGGCTTCGACACCTACTGGTACATCTGGAGCCTGACCAACCCCAAGACCGAGATCCTCGGCCGATAGCGCTCACCCGGGGTCGCCCGTGCCGGCGGCCGGCGGCTCGGCGGCGGCCGGCGGCTCGGGTGCTGGCGGCGCCGGCATGGGGCGCCACAGGATGGTGCCGCTGCCGCCGACGATCCACAGCCGCTCGCCATCGGCCGTCAACCGGTGGAGCGGGGGGTGGTCGATCGCGATGCTGCGCCAGTGCTCGCCGCCGTCGGTGGTGGCGTAGAGCAGGCCGCGGGCGGCGTCCCGTTGGCCGACGATGAAACCGTTCTGCGGGTCGACGAAGAGCACGCCGCGCAGCAGGAAGCGGCTGACCGGATGCGTCGTCCGCCAGCTTCGGCCGCCGTCGTCGCTGCGCGCGATCAGCCCGCGGTCGCCGACCGCCCAGCCGTGCGCGACGTCGGCGAAGGAGAGGCCGCGCACCACCGGCGGCTCGTCCGCCGGGCCGTCGATCCGGATGGCCGACCAGGCATGGCCGCCGTCTTCGGTGCGATAGAGCGTGCCGCTGCCGCCGGCGACGGCGATGCGATCGTCGAGCACCGCCAGGGCGCCGGTGAAGCCACGGCCCGCCGCCGGGGCTTCCCGGGGCTCCCAGGTGACGCCGCCGTCGACGGTTTCGAAGACGATCGCGCGGCCTCCGTCGCCGGCGTCGACGCCGAGGGCGAGGCCGCGCCGCGGGCTGGTGAAGTAGAGGCTGCGGAAGACGTGCTTCGCCTCCCCCGAGCCGCCTTCCTGCCAGGTTTCGCCGCCGTCGCTGGTGCGGTAGATGCGGCCGCCGTCGCCGCACATCCAGCCGCGTTGCCGATCGCTGAAGACGATCCACTCCAGCACCCCTTCGCCGACCTCGGCCTGCACCCGCCAGGTTTCGCCGCCGTCACCGGTGTGGAGAATCTTGCCGCTCCGGTGGGTGACGATCCACCCCCGCTGCCGGTCGAGAAAAAAGACGGCGTGCAGGTCGTCGCCGACCGGCGCGGGGACCGGCCGCCAATCGGCGGCGAGGGCGCCGGGGATCAGCAGGGCGAGGAGCGGGCCGAGACGGGCGAGGGAGATCCGAGCTCGAGGGGAGATGGTTGACCGCATCGCTTGCACCCTTCCGTCCACGCCGGCTCGATTCTCTCATCCCCGAACGGCCGCCGTCACCTCGCCCCTGCGGCGCTCATCCGCACCGTCCCCAGGGCCAACAGGCGGGCTGCGCCCGGATCACCTCCTCGATCGTCCCCAGGCAGCGCACGAGCAGGCTTTTCGTCGCCTCGGGATCGCCGGCCGCCGGCGGCTCGAGCCCCTGGCAGAGCCGCAGGCAAAAGATACCGGGACGGGGGGTGGGCAGGGCGAAGACCGGTACCAGCGGTGCCCCGGCGGCGATGGCGAGACGGGCGGCGAGGGGGGAGGGACGGGCCTCGCGGCCGAGAAACGGCAGCGGTTCGCCGCTACCCGCCGGGGAGAGATCCAACCGCAGGGCGACGTCGCCGCCGTCGTCGAGCGCCGGGCGCAGGGCGGCGACGTCGCTGCGCTCGTCCGCCAGCACGAGCCGCGGCCGGTAGATCGCCATCGCCCGCAGCGCCAGGGCCGGGCAGCCGGCGGCGGCGGTGAGCAGCACCACGCCGCGACCGCCGGCGGCGGCGGCGTGCAGGTGGTGCCATCCGCGGTGTTCCAGGCGGCGGCAGATGGCGCGTTCCGGCGCCTGCTCGACGAAGCGCCGATGGCGGGCCATCGCCGCCTGCTGGCGGTAGGACGCGCGGCCGATGGCCCGGCGTTCGGCGGCGCCGAGGCCGGGCAGCGCGCGGTCGATGGCGCGCTCGGCCGCCGCCCGGCCGCGGCGATCGACCAGGTAGCGCAAAGTACCGGCCCACGGCGCCAGCCGACTCATCCTCCGTCCCCCGGCTTGTCGATCTCCGCCAGTCGCCGGTCGAGCCAGGCGAAGAAGCGCGCTTCCGGCCGGGCGTGGATCGGCAGCTCGGCGAGCGGCAGGTCGAGGTTGCCCTGCAGCTTGACCCGGTCCTTGCCGGTGGTGAGGACGGCGTCGGCGCCGCTGGCGGCGAAGAGCTCGGCGATGCGCTTGCGGGTGGCGGGAGGATAGGGATGATGGTCGCGCAGGGCGAGCTCGGCGGCGATCTCGAAGCCGGCCCGGCGCACGTCGGCGAAAAAGGCCTCGGGGCGGGCGATCGCCGCCACCGCCAGCACCCGCGCACCGGCGGCGAGGGGTTCGCCCGAGGTCAGCCGCGCCGCGCCGCACACCGTGCGGGAAGCGAAGCCGGGGCCGTTGAAGCCGTAGGGCCGCAGGGCCGCCGCCAGCTCCTCGCCGCGGTCGTCCTCCCGGGCGCCGGTCAGGATCACCGCGTCGGCATGGGCGGCGGCGGCGAGGGGCTCGCGCAGGCGGCCGCCGGGAGGCAGGCGGCCGCCGGCGAACGGATCGGCGGCGGGGAAGGCGAGGAGGTCGAGATCGCGGTGCAGGCGCAGGTGGGCGAAGCCGTCGTCGAGGAGGAAGACGTCGGGCGGCGGCTCCAGGCGCAGGAGAGCGTGGGCTCCGGCCCGCCGGCGGTCCGCCGCCACCACCACCGCTACTCCGGGCAGCATGCCGGCCAGCAGCACCGGTTCGTCGCCGACCCGCTGCGGGCCGAGCAGCGGCGCCTCGCCGACGCTGACCACCCGCACCCCCCGGCCGCGGCTCGGGTAGCCGCGCGACAGCACCGCCACCCGCCGCCCGCGGTCGCGCAGATGGGCGGCGACGGCCGCCACCAGAGGGGTCTTGCCGCCGCCGCCGAAGCACAGGTTGCCGACGCTGATCACCGGCCGCGGCAGGCGGCCGGCGCGGCGCGCCCAGTAGCGCCGCCGCCAGCGGTGGGCGGCGCCGTAGAGCAGCTGCCACGGCGAACGTGGCGGCGGCGGCGGCCGCAGGGCGCCGGGCCGCGCGCCCTTCACGACGGCGCTCCCGGCGGCAGCTGCTGGAGCAGGGGGGCGAGCAGCTCCCGGGTGCGTTCCAGCGCCCCGCGGTTGGCTTCGACCAGGGCCCGGCCGCGCTGGCCCACCTGGCGCGCTGCGAGCGGGTCATCGAGCCAGCCCCGCCAGCAGTCGGCGAGGTCGCCGGCATCGGCTACCCGGCGCCACGCGCCGGCGTCGTCGAAGGCGGCGGCGATCTGGCGGAAGTTGTACATCGACGGGCCGACCGCGATCGGTACGCCGAAGCGCGCCGGCTCCAGGGGGTTGTGGCCGCCGGTCGGCACCAGAGTGCCGCCGACGAAGGCGGCGGCGGCGATGCGGTAGAGCGCCGCCAGCTCGCCGAAGCTGTCGAGCAGCACCACCGCCGGCGACCTTTTCGCCGGGCGGTGGTCGAGGGCGCTGCGCCGCACCGAAGGCAGGCCGCGCGCGGCGGCGAGGGCGACGGCGGCGTCCCAGCGTTCGGGGTGACGCGGCACGAGGACGAGCAGCGCCCGCTCGGCGCCGACGCCGGCGAAGGCGTCGAGCACCGCCTCGTCCTCCCCCTGCATGGTCGAACCGGCGATCAGGATCGGTCTGCCTGCCGCCAGCTCCTCGAGACGCGCTTCGAGCTCGGGCAGCGGGGCCGGGGCCGGGGATTCGAATTTCAGGTTGCCGGTCACCACCAGCCGTCGGCCGTCGACGCCGAGAGCGAGGAAGCGCTGCCGGTCCTCTTCGGTCTGGACGCCGAAACGGGCCCGGCGCGGCACGCCGAGGGCGTCGTGGAGCGCCGGTGCCAGGCGCCGCAGGGTGCGCCAGCGGCGGAAGCTGCGTTCCCCCAAGCGAGCGTTGACCACCGCGACCGGCAGCCGCCGCCGGCGGGCGGTGCGCAGCAGGAGAGGCCAATAGTCGCCCTCCACCAGCACCAGCGCCGCCGGCCGGTAGCGGCGCCAGAAGCGCTCGACGGCGAAGCCGAGATCGAAGGGCAGGTAGGCCACCGCGGCGTCGCGCCCCTTGAAGGCGTCGCGAGCCCGCGCCTGGCCGGTGGGGGTGACGGTGGTGACCACCAGCGGCAGCTCGGGGGGCAGGGCCCGCACCAGGGTCGCTGCCACCGCCACCTCGCCGACCGAGACGGCGTGGATCCACAGCCGTCCGTCCGCCGCCGTCGCCGGCGCCGCCGTCAGCCCCAGCCGCCCGCGCAGAGTCGGCAGGTAGTGGCGCCCGCGGCGCAGCAGGAGGAAGGGGGCGGCCGCCAGGAGCGCCGCCGCCATCGCCAGCTGGTAGAGGATCCACATGCGAGCGGGGAGTATACTGCCAGGCTACGCTTGGCCGCTCGCCGTCTCGCCAGATGCGCGGTCGCGCGGAGGATGAGGGTGAGACCGTCTCGCCAGCAGCCCGTGCTCAGAGGCGGCCGCCGGCGAGGGCGGAGAAGCCGCCCGCCGAAGCGAGCCGGGAATCCACCGGCGACTGGGGAATCGTCGGGGATTTCCGGCGGAGACGAGGCGAGACGGGCCCGCCTGGAGCACGGCCCAAGTTTTGCCACCGGCCGCTAGACGCGCTCCGGCAGGGCAACGTAAGAAGGGTGAACGACGTCGATGGCGCGCGATCGAGACGACGGCGGGAGCAACAGCGGGCGCGCGGCGTCGGGCGAGCCGAAGGACGAGGGCGATGCGCTGCAGGACGACACCATGAGCCGGCCGACCCTGGCCTACTCCGCCGGCCAGCACCAGGAGGAGCAGCGCATGCTCTCCGACAAGGAGCTGCTGCGGGCCATCCGCGACGGCGACGAGGCGTCCCTCGAGGCGCTGATCGAGCGCAAGACCGGCCCCCTGGTGCAGCTCGCCTTCCGCATCCTGGGCGATGCCGAGGAGGCGCGCGACATCGTGCAGATGACCTTCTTTCGCCTCTGGCAGCACCGCGACCGATTCGACGATCGCTGGAGCCCCAACACCTGGATCTACCGCATCTGCTCCAATCTCGCCATCGACCATCTGCGCTCCCGGCGCAGCCGCGAGCGCCAGCGCGAGCCGGTGCGCCTGCACCTGCGCGACGTCGCCGGCCGCCGTGCCGAGCGCGATCTGGCGAGCCTCCACGAGGGCGAGGTGATGGCGATCTTCCAGGAGCTTTCGACCCGGCTGACCGACAAGCAGCGCATGGTCTTCCTGCTGCGCGAGGTCGAGGAACTGCCGTCCAAGGACGTCGCCGAGATCGTCGGCTGCCGCGAGTCGACGGTGCGCAACCATCTCTTCAACGCCCGCAAGATCCTGCGCAGCGCCCTGATCGAGCACTACCCGGAGTACGCCGGGAACCACAGCGAGGTGACGCCGTGAGCTGTCCCGACTGGCCCGCTCTGGCCCGCGCCGGCGGCGAGATTCCGGCGGCGGCCCGCGCCCACGCCGCGCGATGTCCGCGCTGCTACCGGGCGGCCCTGGCGCTCGATCCGACCCTGGTATTCCGCCGCCTGCCGTCGCTGGCGGCGTCGGCGGACGACGTCCGGGCGATGAAGCAGGCGGTGGCGGGTTTGCGCCGCGCCAGCCGGCTCGCGGCGACGAGCCGCCTCGATGCCCGCGTCCTCGCGCCCCCCGGTCGCTTCCGCCGCCGGCCGGCGTTGCGCCTGCTCGCCCTCGCCGCGGCGCTCCTGCTGGCGGTGCTGTCGCCCCTGACGCCGCCCTTCGACGTCCCGGGCCCGGCCGCCGACGAGCCGCCGCCGTGGCTGCGGGCCCTGCTCGACCAGGAGCCGTTGATCGAAGGCGCCGAGAGTCTGGAGGTGATCCAGGCCGATTATCCGGACCTGGATCTGGTGGTGATCATCGACGACGGCCGAGAGGCCGGGAGACTAGATGTCTGACCATCCTGCGATCGCCCGGATCCCCGCCGAGCGCGCCGCGCCGGGAGCGCTTCCTTCGTCCTGCCGCGTCGCGCTGAGCCGGCTGGCGGCGGCCCTTTTCGCCCTCGCGCTCTTCGCGCTGCCGGCGGTGCTGCCGGCGCAAGAGGGGGAGAAGGACGACGCGCCGAGCGTCGCCACCTACGCCTTCAGCCTGCAACATCAGCCGGCGAGCGAAGCGCTGGCGCTGGTGCGTCGCCTGCTCTCGCCCCTCGGCACCGTCGAGCTGCAACCGGGGGACAACACCCTGGTGGTGCGCGATACCAAGGCGGTCCTGGCGCGCATCGAGCCGCTGCTCGAGCAGTTCGACCATCCGCCCCAGCCCCTGCGCTTCGACGTCCACCTGCTGCACGCCGACAGCGGCGGCACCGTCGACCCCGGGGTGCCGGCGGAGGTGGTGCAGCGGCTGGGCACCTACCTGCGATACGACGGCTACCGGCTGCTGGCCAAGGCGGGCATCACCTCGCGCGAAGGCGAGGACGTCACCTACGCCCTGGGCGACGGCTACAACCTGAGCTTCCGTGCGGGCACCGTCCTCGCCGGCCAGAAGCTCAAGCTGCACGACTTCCGCATCCAGCGCAAGCCGCCGGCGACGGGGCCGGACAAATCCCGCCAGCCCGAGCCGCGGGAGCTGATCCACAGCAGCCTCAACCTCAGCCGGGAGAAGCTCTTCACCATGATCCTGACCCGCGAAGCCGGTCCCGCCGAGGCCCTGGTGGTGGCGATCACCTTCGATCTCGAACGGGCGCCGGAGGCGAAGCGCTAGCGCGATCGGCGCCTGCGAGGGGACCATGCAGTTCGTTTGCCGGTTGGGTACCGCCGACGGTCGCATCGTGACCGAGCTGCAGCAGGGCAGCGACGTGGGGGCGGTGCGCCGCGAGCTCGAGCGCAAGGGCTTCCACGTCTTCGAGGTGAAGCCGCGGGGATTCGGCCTGCTGCGCCAGCTGCGCTGGCCCGGCCGCCGTCGCCGGCGGCTGCCGGCGCGGGAATTCCTGGCCTTCAACCAGGAGCTGGCGGCCCTGCTGCGGGCCGGCTTGCCGCTGCTTCAGAGCCTCGATCTGATGCTCGAGCGGATGGAGGACGAGAACTTTCGCGAAATCCTGTCCGAGGTCCGCGATCAGGTCAAGTCGGGGGCCGAGCTCTCCGAGGCCTTCGCCAGCTTCGGCGACCTCTTCCCACCGCTCTATCCCTCGACCCTCAAGGCCGGCGAACGCAGCGGCGAGCTCGAGCAGGTGCTGCGCCGCTTCATCCGCTACCTGCGGCTGGTGCTGGGGGCGCGCAAGAAGGTGTTTTCGGCGCTGATCTACCCGACGGTATTGATCTCCCTGTCGGTGGTCATGATGCTGGTCATGGCGGTGGTGGTGGTGCCGCGCTTCTCGCGCTTCTACGACGACCTCGACGCCGAGCTGCCCGCCCTGACCCAGACGACGCTCAGCATCTCGTTCTTCCTCCGCGATCACTTCCTGTGGATCGTCGCCGGCGCCGTCGCCGGCATCTGGGCCCTGCGTCGTTGGGCGGGGACCGAGGGCGGCCGGGTGGTGGTCGACCGCTGGCGCCTCGAGGTGCCCCTGGTCGGCGACATCTTCCGCTACTTCTCGCTCTCCGAGTTCTGCCGCTCCCTGTCCACCCTGCTGGCCGGCGGCATCCCCCTGCTGCAGGCCCTCGACACCGCCGTCTCGGCGGTGTCGAACGCCTTCGTCCGGCGGCGGCTGGAGCCGGCCATCGCCGCGGTGCGGGAGGGCCAGGCGTTTCACCGCGCGGTCGAAGACAGCGGCATCTTCCCGCCGCTGGGGATCGACATGATCAAGGTGGGCGAGGCCACCGGGGCTCTCGACGACATGCTGGCCAGCATCTCGGACCACTTCGACGAAGCGGTCGAGACCCGCACCGAGCGCCTGCTGGCGCTCTTCGAGCCGATCATGCTGGTGGTGATGGGGGTGATCGTCGCCGCCCTGCTGGTGTCGATCTACCTGCCGATGGTCAGCATCCTGGGGCAGGTCGGCAGCTGAACCGGCCGCAGAGGAGAGGACGCGACCGTGAACGGGGACGAGACGATGAGCGCAGCCGCGACCAGCCAACCCGACGAGCTGCTGGCCCAACTGGCGGGCGACGGCGACGCCCCGGCGGCGGCCGCGGCGGAGGAAGAGGCGGCGGCCCGGCAGCTGGCGGAGGCCTACGGCCTGGAGTACGTCGACGTGCGTCATTTCCGGGTCAAGAACGACCTCTTCCGCCGCATCCCCTTCGACCTCATGCTGCGCTACCACTTCATCCCCGAGGCACAGCTCGAAGGCCGCCTGGCGGTGGTGATGGCCGATCCCACCGACGTGCGGGCGATCGACCAGCTGGAGCTGCTGCTCGGCCAGCCGGTGGAGGCCAAGGTCGGCGCCCCGTCGGCGATCGAGGAGCTGCTGCAAAAGTCCGAGAGCGCCCAACGGGTGCTCGACGAGGCGACCGAGGACTTCCGCCTGCAGCTGGTGCAGGAGGACGACGAGGGCGAGGAGGTCCTGACCCTCGACACCATCACCCAGGACCAGAGCCCGATCATCAAGCTGGTCGACTCGACGATCTTCAACGCCATCCAGCGCCGCGCCTCCGACGTCCACATCGAGACCGGCGAGAACGAGGTGCTCATCAAGTACCGCATCGACGGCGCCCTCTACCAGGCGATGGACGCCATCGACAAGCGTCACCACCAGACCATCATCAGCCGCATCAAGGTGATGTCCGAGCTCGACATCGCCGAGAAGCGGGTGCCGCAGGACGGCCGTTTCAAGCTGCGCCTCAAGGGCCGCACGATCGACTTCCGGGTGTCGATCCTGCCGACCGTGCACGGCGAGGATTGCGTCATCCGGGTGCTCGACAAGGAGTCGATGAACGAAGAGTTCAAGAACCTGCGTCTCGACATCCTCGGCTTCGACGCGGAGACCGTACGCAAATTCCGCAAATTCATCCGCGAGCCCTACGGCATGGTGCTGGTCACCGGTCCCACCGGCTCCGGCAAGACCACCACGCTCTACGCCGCGTTGTCGGAGATCAAGTCGCCGGAAGACAAGATCCTCACCATCGAAGACCCGGTCGAGTACCAGCTGCCCGGGGTCACCCAGATCCCGGTCAACGAGAAGAAAGGGCTGACCTTCGCCCGCGGCCTGCGCTCCATCCTGCGCCACGACCCCGACAAGATCATGGTCGGCGAGATCCGCGACGAGGAGACCGCCCAGATCGCCATCCAGTCGGCGCTCACCGGCCACCTGGTGTTCACCACCGTCCACGCCAACAACGTGGTCGACGTCCTCGGACGTTTCCTCAACATGAACGTCGACCTCTACAACTTCGTCTCGGCGCTCAACTGCGTGCTGGCGCAGCGTCTGGTACGCCGCATCTGCCCGCACTGCAAGCGCCCGGCCAGGCTCGAGCCGCAGCTGCTCGAGGACAGCGGTCTCGAGCCGGCGACCTATCAGGACTTCACCTTCTACGAGGGAGCCGGGTGCATCGAATGCAACGGCACCGGCTTTCACGGCCGGCTGGCGGTTTCCGAGCTGCTCGATCTTTCCGATCAGATCCGCGAGCTGATCCTGGCCAAGCGACCGGCGTCGGAGATCAAGCGCGCGGCCAAAGAAGAGGGCATGACCTTCCTGCGCGAATCGGCGCTGGAGAAAGTCTTTCAAGGAGTGACCACGCTGCGTGAGGTCAATAAGGTTACCTTCGTGGACTGAACGTCTGCTCGGCCTGGAGCCGGCCCTGGCGCCGCCCCACGTGTTCGCGCTCGACGCCCGGCACCTGCGCTACGGCAGCTTCCACCGCGGCCCCCAGGGCTGGGTGTTCGAGAGCTACCGCATGGTCGAGCTGCCGCCGGGCACCTTCGGCGAGGGGCTCCTCGGGGCGCCCCTGCGCGAGCCCAAGGCCTTCAACGAGCTGGTGGCGGGCTTCGCCGCCCAGGAACCGGCGATCGAGGAGGCGTCCCTGGTGCTGCCCGACGCCTGGCTGCGGCTCACCTTCACCGAGCTCGCCGAGTTGCCGTCCAAGGCCGAGCAGCGCGAGGCGATGCTGCGTTTCAAGCTCAAGCGCCTGGTACCGTTCCGGGTCGAGGACCTGCGGGTGGCGGCGACGCCGGTGGCGGCGCTGCCGCAGCAGGAGGAACCGATCCGCCTGCTGATCGGCTTCGGCATCGAGCTCCTGCTCGGTCAGATCGAGGACGCCTTCGCCGCCGCCGGGGTGCGCATCGGGCAGATCACCAACGCGACCCTGGCGGCCTTGACCGCGCTGGAGAGCGCCGTCCGGCCGTCGGAGATGATGGCTCTGGTGCTGGTCGAGGACGGCTTCTACACCCTGAGCTTCGCCCGCGCCGGAGAGCCCCTGCTCTACCGCTACAAGGCGCTGGGGGAGGTGCCGGCGCACGATCGACCGCCGGTGGTACGCCGCGACCTGCGGCTGACCCGGCGCTTCGTCGCCGAGCAGATTCCGGACGCCCCCCTGGCCCGCCTCTTCCTCAGCGCGCCGCCGGAGCAGGAAACGGACTGGCAGTCGTGGCTCTACGAGGAGCTCGACGCCGTGCCCGAGGTCTTGTCCCTCGAGCTCGTCCCCCTCGCCCGCGGCCGCAGCGATCTGCCGATGGGGGAGACCGCGACCCTCCTCGGCGCCGCGTGTTATGAGGTCCGTTGAGCGATGAAGTCCGTCAACCTGGCTCGGCGCCCGTTCGAGAACGTCCGGCCCATCCGCCGGCTGGCGGTCGTCCTGTGGCTGGCCGGGAGCGTCTTCGCGGCGGTCAACGTGTGGCTCTTCTGGGATCACCTGACGGGCTTCTCCCAGACCCGCGGCCAGCTCGCCGAGGTGCGGGCGGCGATCGCGCAGGAGAACGATCGCCTGGCGGAGCTGGAACGCCGCATCGCCGCCCTCGAGCTCGACGAGCAGAACGCCACCGTCGCCGCCTTGAATCAGCTGATCGCTCAGCGCACCTTCCCTTGGAGCCTGTTCTTCGATCGTCTCGAGGCGGTGCTTCCCCCCGACGTGCAGCTCCACAGCGTGCAGCCGGAAGGCCAGGACCTGAAGATCGAGCGGCGGCGCGGCAGCAGCAACAACCGCCGCAGCCGTCGCGCCCGGCGGGTGGCGGCGAGGGCGGACGGCGACGGCGCCGTGACCCTGGGTCTCGCCGGCCTGGCCAAGAACGACGACGCCCTGAGCGCCCTGCTCGACGCCTTCTATGCCGACCCGACCTTCCGCCAGCCGGTGCTCAGCGGCGAGCGCCGCAACGACCGCGGCGAGCTGGAGATCGCGCTGACGGTGGAGTTCCTCGTCGAGCGGGCGCAGGAGCTGGCCCGCGAGTCGGAGCGGGGGCAAGGGGCCGAGGCGGCGCAGGGCGCCGGCGCGGGGGACCAAGAAGGCGCGCCCGGACCGATCGCCGAGCGGAGCGAGCCGCCGCCGGACCGCGTCTCGACGGCGCCGGACGGTGCGGTGGAAGCCTCGGCCTACGCGCGCGGAGGCCGGCGATGAGCGGCTGGAGCTCGTGGTTGGCGCGTCCCTTCCTGTGGGGCCTGCCGTTGCTTTTCGTGCTGGTCAACGCCGGCGTCTTCGCCTTCTATCGCACCGCCTACGCCGGCCAGGTGGAGGTCCTGCAACGTCGCTACGAGAGCGAGAACAAGATCTACCAGGAGCTGCTGGCGGAGCGCCAGCGGCTGGAGAGCTACCTCGAGCGGGTCACCTCGTCGAGCGTCGGCATGAGCGAGCTCTACCTCAACGTCTTCAGTACCGAGCCCGAACGCCTGACCCGAGCCCGGCGGGAGATCAAGGAGCTGGCGCGTCGCGCCGGCCTCGAGCCCACCGCCCTGAGCTACTCCCGCCAGGCGCTGTCCGACGTCCATCTGCACCGTCTCGGCATCCGATTCGGCGTCGAGGGCACCTACGAGCAGCTGCGGCAGCTGATCAACCTCTTCGAGCTCAGCGATCAGTTCCTGATCCTCGAGCAGGTGTCGCTCAACAAGACCGGCAGCGCCGGCGGGGCGGATCCGCTGCTGTCGATCAATCTGAGCCTGTCGACCATCTTCACCGACGAGGAGCTCGCCCGTCGCGCCGCCGCCGAAACCCGTCCGGCGGCGGACGGCGGGCATGACGGCAGCCCCCCGCCGGACGTAGAAGAAGATGACGCCGCCGCGCCGGACGCCGGCGGCGCGTCGCAGGAGCCCGTCGCCGTGCCGCAAGACGACGAGGACGAAACGACGGCCGTGGAGGAATCGGCCGGCCAGGAATCGACGCCATGAGCCCCGAACGCCGCCAGCGCGTGCTGCTGCTGACCCTGCTGGGCATCCTGACCCTCGCCAGCTGGAAAGTGGTCGGGCCGGCCCTCCAGGGCTTGAGCGCCGGCGCCGGAGCCCTCGGCATCGGCGGCGAGCCCCAGGCGCGCCACGCGGCGCTGACCGAGCAGGCGATCGTCGACCTCGAGCTCGAGGCCTTGCGGGCGCCGGCGCACAGCTATCGGCCGGGGCGCAACATCTTCCGCTACTACGTGCGCCCGGCGCCGCCCCCGCCGCCGCCGCCTCCCC
>RFGL01000404.1 GCA_003697015.1 Acidobacteriota bacterium
GCCCAGCTGCGGCGCGCCCTCGCCCTGCGCCCGCGGGCGCCGGCGATCGCCGACGCCGAGCTGGCGCGGGCCGAGCGTCACGGCTGCCGTCTGATCACCCGCTGGGACGACGACTACCCCCCCGCCCTGCTCGATCTGCCGCTGCCCCCACCCGTCCTCTACTGCCGCGGCACCCTGCCGTCCGCACCGGGGATCGCAATCGTCGGTGCTCGCAAAATGGATGCCTACGGCGAGCGCGCCGCCGCCCACTTCGGCCGCCGGCTGGCGGCGAAGGGGCTGACGGTGGTGTCGGGCTTCGCCCTGGGGATCGATCAGGCGGCCCACCGCGGCGCTCTCGACAGCGCCGGCGGGCGCACCGTGGCGGTGCTCGGCTGCGGTCTCGACGTCGACTATCCGCGCCGCAGCACCGATCTGGCAGCGGCGATCGCCGAGCGCGGCGCCCTGCTCAGCGAGTTCGCCTTCGGCAGCCTGCCGCTGCCGTGGCGCTTCCCGGTGCGCAATCGGGTGATCGCCGCTCTCGCTGCCGGCACCCTGGTGGTGCAGGCCAAGGCGCGCTCCGGGGCCCTCAACACCGCCCACCACGCCCTCGAGCTGGGGCGCGACGTCTACGCCGTGCCCGGCCGCATCTTCGACGATCTGGCGGCGGGGCCCAACGCCTTGATCGCCGACGGCGCCATCGTCGCGCGCAGCGCCCGGGACGTGGTCGACAGCCTCCCCCTGCGCCGGCAGATGGAGCTCTTCCCCGGCGGCGACGGCGCGCCGCGGAACGCCGCCGCAGCGGCACCCGCCGGCGCGGCGCCGGAACCGGCCGCCACCGACGAGCCCCTACCCCCCGGCCTGGCCGGGGCGCTGCTCCGGGCACTGCCGGCGGGGGAGGCACGCACCGCCGAGGAACTGGCGGCGGCGGTCGAGGCGCCGGTCGACCGGGTGCTCGGGGCGCTGCTCGAGCTCGAGCTCGCCGGCCGTCTACGACGTCACCCGGGGCCGGCATACGCCCGCTGAAGCGGCGTCGCGGCGTCCCTCACCGCCCGCTCAAGGCGGCGCCGGGATCAGGAAGCCGCGGCGGTCGAGGCGGCCGCGGAGGCCGGTGTGGAGCCAGCCGCCGGCATCGAGGACCGCGGCGGTGGCTTCGGGATCCTGCCAGTAGCCGGCCATCACCCCCGGGCCGCGGGCGAGGATCTCGTCGTGCGGGCCGACCCTGAGCTCGACCTCGGGCAGGGGCCGGCCGAGAGAGCCGGAGCGGTGGTCGCCCGGCACGTCGAGGGTGAGCCAGGACGACGCCTCGGGCAACGCCAGGCCCGGGCTCAGGCTCAGGCCGAGGGCGTCGAAGAAGGCGAGGGTGTCGCGCGCCATCCGCTCGCCGACCAGGGCCAGGCGCAGCTCGCCGCCCAGCCGCCGGCGCACCCGGCGCAGGGCGACGGCGTCCGCCAGCCGTCGCTTGAGGGCGAGCAGCGGGCCGACGAAACCGCGGTCGCGGGCGCCGGCGTACCGCCGGCCGGCCCTCAGGGCGCGAGCGAAGAGCCAGCGGCGCCAGGGATTGACCTGCTCGAGGTCGGCCTCGATCCTCCCTTTCACCTGCTCGAAGGTCCAGGGGGCGGCGTGGATCAGGGTCGGTCGCACCCGCGCCAGGGCGACCGCCAGACGGGTCGCCGACGGCAGGTAGCAGATGCTCGCCCCCTGGGCCAGGCAGAGGTAGTCGACCGTCCGCTGGCGGAGGTCGGCCAGGGGCAGGAAGGACAGCGCCCGATCCGCCGGCCCGCAGGGCAGCCGCGCGCCCAGGGCGTTGACCACCGCGGCCAGGTTGCGGTGGCTGAGGGCCACCCCCCGGGGCGGCTCCCCCGGCCGGTGGAGGTAGGCGATGGTCGCCGGATCGTCGGGCGCGACGCGGTCGCGCAGGTGACCGAGGGGCACGGCGCCGCGCCGCTCGGCGCTCTGCCCCATCAGACGGGTGATCGACACGCCCTCGGGCACCACGTCGCGGCCTTCGAAGGCCACCGGCCGCGGCGGCGTGGCGAGGGAGCCGGCGAGGGCCAGCAGGCGGTCGCGTTTGTCGCGGTCGCTGTAGAAGATCCACCGCGCGCCGCTGTTGCGCAGGACGTAGCCGACGCGCTGGTCGTCGAGCTCCGGCTCGATCGCCACCACCACCATCCCGGCGAGATGCGCCGCCAGGTCGACGATCGCCCATTCGGGCCGGTTTTCCGACCAGATCGCCAGTCGCTCCCCGGGCTTGGCGTCGTGCTGCTCGAGGGCCAGCGCCAGGGCGTGGACCTTGCCGGTGAAGTCGCTCGCCGACAGCACCTCGCCGGCGCCGGCGGCGAAGCGCACCGACAGCAGATCGGGCCGGCCGGCGGCGACCTGGCGCAGGCGGAAGACCAGCTCGGCCAGGGTGCGCAGCGACGGCGCCGTCTCAGGCCTTTCCGCCATCCGCTCCCCCGCCGGCCACCAGGCGCCCGCCCTTGATCACCGCCGCCACCGGATTGATGCCGGGGTGATAGGCGAGGTGGAGCATGTTGGGCGCCGCCAGCAGCACCAGGTCGGCCCGTTTGCCCACCTCGATGCTGCCCGCTTCCGCTCCCAGGCCGAGGCAGCAGGCGGCGTTCAGGGTGATCGCGGTCAAGCATTCGGCGACCGACATGCGCATCATGAATACCGCCAGCTGGAGGACGAAGATCAACGACTCGGTGTGGGAGGAGCCCGGGTTGCAATCGCTCGCCAGCACCACCGGCACCCCCGCTTCGATCAACCGCCGCGCCGGGGCGTAGCGCTCTTTCATCAGGAAGAAGCTGACCACCGGCAGCAGCACGGCGAAGGTCCCGGCAGCGGCCAGCGCCGCGATCCCCGGGTCGGAGATCGCCACCAGGTGGTCGGCGGAGACCGCCCCCAGCTCCGCCGCCAGGGACGCGCCCCCCGAGTCGGCGAACTCGTCGGCGTGCAGCCGCGGCAGCAGGCCGTGACGGCGGCCGGCGAGCAGCACCTGGCGGGCGGCATCGACCTCGAAGACGCCGCGCTCGCAGAAGACGTCGCAGAAGCGCGCCAGGCCGGCAGCGGCGGCGGCGGGGATGATCGAATCGACGATCTCGTCGACGTAGCGCTGGCGCTGGTGACGGTGCTCGGGGGGAAATTCGTGCGCCGCCAGGAGGGTCGGCACGACGTCGATCGGATGGCCGTCGCCGGCGCGGCGGATGGCGCGCAGCTGCTTGAGCTCGTTGTCCAGGTCGAGGCCGTAGCCGCTCTTGACCTCGGCGGTGGTGGTGCCCCAGGCGAGCATGGCGTCGAGCCGGCGGCGGGTGTTGGCCACCAGCTGATCCTCGCTGGCGGCGCGGGTGGCGCGGACGGTCGACAGGATGCCGCCGCCGGCGGCGGCGATCTCGAGGTAGGTCTTGCCCGCCAGCCGCTGGGCGAATTCCTCCTCCCGGCTCCCCGCCCAAGGGAGATGGGTGTGGGCGTCGACGAAACCGGGCACGAGGGTGCCGCCGCCGCCGTCGAGACGCGGAACGCCGGGCAGCTCGCCGAGCTCGCGCCGGCGTTCCGCCGCCGGGCCGACGAAGGCGATGCGGCCGTCGCGGCACAGCACTTCCCCGCCGCGCAGCCGGCGCACCTCGCCCTGGGCCGCACCGCACCGCGGCGCCGTGCCCTCGGGCGTGGCGATCTCGCCCAGACCGGTGATCAGGAGCTCGTCCAAGCCGCTGGCTCCGGCTGCTCCCTCAGGAGGTCCGACGCCGCCGCAAGGTGCGGACGGTGGCGGTGCGCGACTCGTCGTCCATCTCCGCTTCGAGGATGCGCTGGAAGAGATCGAGGGTGTTCTTGAACTTGAGCTGCAGATCGCGGCGCATGGCGCGCAGCTCGAGGATCTTGGCCTCGATCTTGTTGGCCTGCTCGATGGCCTGGCTGACGATGCTCTCGGCGGTGATCTCCGCCTCCTTGACCAGCAGCTCGGCCTCTCGGCGGGCGCTGTCGGTGATCTCCTGCGACAGCTTCTGGGCCTGGAGCATGGCCTCCTGCAGCGCCTGCTGGCGCTCGGCGGCCTGCTCGAGGCGGCGGGCGTAGTCGCGGTTCTCCTGCTCCAGACGGGCGATCTCGCCCAGGCGGCCGGTCAGCTCCTCGGCCACCAGATCGAGAAATCGCTCGACCTCGGCCGGGTCTGCCCCCCGCATGCGGGTGGGAAAGGTCATCTTGCGGATGTCGAGCGGCGTCAGGCTCATGGCTGGCCTCCGATCGCACTGCGGTTGACGGCGGCGAAAGGGCGACGAGTGTATCACCCCGGGCGGCGCCGGGCCGGGGGGTCAGGCCGGCCGCGGCCCGAAGATCGCGGTGCCGATGCGGACGTGGGTGGCGCCTTCCTCGATCGCCACCTCGAAGTCGTGGCTCATGCCCATCGACAGGGCGCCGAAGCCCGGCCGCTGCCAGGCGCTCCGGGCGGCGAGCTCGTCGCGCAGGGCGCGCAGCTGGCGGAACCAGCGCCGGGCGTCCTCGGGATTCTCTTCGTAGGGCGGGATGGCCATCAGGCCGACGATCTCGATTCGCTCGAGGGCGGCGAAGGGGGCTGCCGCCGCCACCAGATCGGCGGCGGCGAAGCCGTGCTTGCTCGGCTCGGCCCCCAGATTGACCTCGAGAAAGCCCCGGAGCCGGCGGCCCTGGCGGGCGGCCTCGCGCTCGAGGCGGTGGATGATCTTGGGCCGATCGAGGGAGTGGATGGTGGAGAACAGCCGCACCGCCGGCTTGACCTTATTCGACTGCAGGTGGCCGATCAGCTGCCAGTCGACGTCGAGCGGCAGCTCGGCGCTCTTGGCCACCGCCTCCTGGACCTGATTCTCCCCCAACACCCGCAGGCCGGCGTCGATCGCGGCGCGCAGGCGCTCCGGCGGCTGGCGCTTGCTGGCACCGATCAGGGTCACCTCCTGCGGATCGCGCCCGGCGCGGGCGCAGGCGGCGGCGATGCGCGCCCGCACCGCCGCCAGCCGGGCGGCGACGGCGTCGGCGGCTGGCGTCACCTCGCTCATCGCACGCCTCAGTCGTCGCCGCCGGCCGCGGTCTCCTCGACGGTGAGAATGCGCTTGCCGCAATCGCATTGCAGGACGCTGCGCCGGTTGCGGATCTCGACCACCATCTGCGGCCGGATGCGGTAGTTGCAGATGCCGCAGCACCAGAAGCGCGCGCCGCGCCGGCGCTCGTTCTCGACCGCCCGGATGGGGGCCAGGGTCTGGCCTTGGTTGCGCTCGAAGAGGCGGTCGAAGAGCAGCAGATGCGGCCGGCTGATGGTCCCCCTCAGCCGCTCGATCTCCTGCTTGAGGGCGACCGCGGTCTGCTCGACGGCGGGCTTCTCCTCCTCCCACCTGGCGAGCTCGCGCTGGTAGCGCGCGTCGAGATCGCCGAAGGCCTCCTCGAGCGCCGCATGCTCCTCGTTGGCGGCTTCGTAGGTCTCGATCGACTCCAGGGCCAAGCGCTCGAGCTCGGCCATCTGTTGTTTGACCGTGTCGATTTCCTTGAGCAGCGCGCCGTACTCGCGCTGGGTCGACACCTGGCTGATCTGGGACTGATAGCGCTTGAGCTTCTCCTGCGCGTCGGCGAGCTCGGCTTCGGCCGCGGCGCGCTGGCGGTGGGCTTCCTCGGCCTTCGCCGCCACCGCATCGATCTCGGCCTTCTTGGCGCTGTGCTCCTCGTGGAGCTCCCGCATCCAGTCGGGGATGCCGTGCAGGCGCTCCTCGGCAGCGGCGAGCTCGTCGAGGGTCTTCTGTAACGCGATGACCGCATCTAGCTGGCCTGGCATACCTATTCTTCAACCCTGGTTGCTGAATTCGGGCGGAAACGGCGCCGCCGTACGCGCGCCCGGTGCGGGGCGCCCACTGCGGGCCGTTGCTTGCTTCGGTGGCCGGCGCACTCCGTGACCGAGGTCGGTTCTCGGATGGATGGCGCGCCGCACGGGATTCACTCGGCCGGCATCGGTCTTGCCGAACGGTTTGCGAGGGGATTCGCCGGACGGCCCCCCGCAGGTCTGAGGCGGGGACGGATCGCCGCCCCACGCCGCGGCGGGCCCGTGGTGGGCCCACCTGGATTTGAACCAGGGACCAACCGGTTATGAGCCGGTTGCTCTGACCGCTGAGCTATGGACCCACAGATCACGATCACGTCCGCCAGTATACTCCAGGGCGTCGTGGCGAAACCCCGGCTCACAGTCCGAGGACCTTGGCGTCGCCGCCGGCCAGACGCTGGACCAGCTCCTGGTAGAAGTAGTCCTCGCCGCCCCGCAGACGGGGATCGATGCGCTCGTCGTACATCTGCCGCGAGCGGTCGATGTCGTCCTTGAGCCGGCCGTAGATATTGCCCTCTCGGCGGCCCTCTTCGATCACCTCTTCGTTGTAGAGCTTGATCTCGCTGACCAGCAGCCGCGCCAGGCGCCGCGCCTCCTCGTGCAACGCCGCCTCGTCGTCGGCCACCGCGACCGCCTCGCCGGCGAAGGCGCTGCCCGGGCCCTGGACGTCCTCCGGCGGCATCACCTCGCTGGTCGACTTGGCGGCTGCCGCCGGCGCCGCTTCCTCTTCCTCCGCCGCCGCGGCCGGCACCGGCGTCTCCATCTCGGCGGTCTCCTGCTCGGACTCCGGCGGCGGCGCCGCCGGTGGGGTGACCAGGGACGGCATGGAGCTCATCAGGGTCGGGTCTTCGCTCAGATCGACCTCCGGCGGCGGGCTGACGGTACCCACTTCCTGGGTCGAGGTGTCGAGCTCGAAGGACGGCGTCTCCACCGCTGCCGTCAGCGGCTCGTCGGCGGGGGTTTCCGCCACCGTTTCGCCCAGCTCCCAACCCGGCGTCTCGGCCGCTGCCGGGGCCTCCTGCATATTCTTCAGATCGAGCCGCACGGTGGGCTGGCCGGCCGCCGGCGCCTCGGCGGCCGGTACCGTCGCCTCCTCGCTGGCCGCTGGAACGGCCTCGGCGGGCTCCTCCTCAGCCGCCCAGAGGTCCTCGTCCTCGGCCGGGGCGGCCTCTTCCACCGGCCGGTCGAGAGCCGCCATGTCCTCTTCGAACGAGGCGGCGGGCTCGAGCTCGAAGGAGTCGATCTCCCCCGGCTCCGGCGACGCCGCGGCCTCCGCGGGCGCTGCGGCCTCGGCGGCCGCCGCGGTTGCGGCCGTCTCCTCGCCGAAGACCTCCTCGGCCACCGCCTCCTCGGCCGCAGCGGTCTCCTCGGCCACCGCCTCCTCGGCCGCAGCAGTCTCCTCGGCCACCGCCTCCTCGGCCACCGCCTCCTCGGCCGCCGGAGCCGGTTCCTCGGCCGGCGGCGCTTCCTCGGTCGTCGCCGGCGCCGCAGCCGCGGCCGTGTCCGCGGCCCACAGCGCACGCTCCCCGCCGGCGGCCGCACGGCGGGCGAGGCGCAGGGTCGGCGAACCGCCTTCGCCGCGCAGAGCGAGGGTCTCGAGCGCTTGCGACGCCGCGTGGGTGAGCAGTTGCAGGCTGGTACGGGCGAGGGGCTCGTCCCCCTCCAGCCGATCGGCGTACAGAGCGCCGCCGAGCTGGCCGCGGAGGACGAAGGGGATCAGCAGGCCCTCCTCCGCCGGCGACGCACCGATCGCTTCGGTGAAGCGGGCGCAGTCGCCGGCGTTCAGCTCCACCACCCCCTCCCCCGTCGCCAGGGCGGCCTGGGGCGAGCCCTCGTCGTAGCCGAGCTTGAGCTCGGCCAGGGCCTGGCCGGCGGCGCCGAACCCCTGACCGGCCCAGCCGTGGACGCCGTCCGGACGGGTGAGCAGGAAGGCGGCGCGGGAGGCGAAGCGGCGCGCCTCCTCGAGCAGGGCGAGCAGCAGACCCGACTGGGTGCGCTCGCCGTCGAGCCGCACGACGGCTTCGAAGAGGTGGTCGACGGCGCGGGCGCGTCGCGCGTCGCCGCCGGCCAACCGCCGGGCGAGGTCGGTGCCGGCCAGGAACGAGGCCGGCAGCTCCGGTTTGAGCTCGGTCACCAGCCGCAACAGCTCTTCGCTGCCTTGGCGAAGTCGCTCGCTGATGCGGCTGTGCAGCGCTCGCACCGCGCGCTCGACGGCGCTTGCGATCTCGCGGTCCAGCTCCTCCAGGCGAGCGGGCGTCGGCGTTTCCGTGGGTCGCGATCCTTCCGGCATCGAAGAAATCCTCCAAAGCACCATACGAGCATTTGGATCGACATTCTTACACAGCGGCCCCGCCGCACGGAAGGGCATGGGGGTGGGCCGCGCCCGGCGGTGCTCGTCTTGTCGCCGGGTTCGTCGCTATGGTACGTTGGCGGCGGAGCATCTGGCGACAACGAATACGGTCATTCTCGGCCGCAGACCGATGGAGGAAGCCCGCATGCGCAGAGCACGGTTCGTAACCCTGGGAACGCTGATCGCCACCCTGGCGCTCATCTGCGCCGCCTGCAGCACCGGCCCCTCCCAGGATGAATTGGCCGCGGCGAACGACGAAGAATGGGCGTGGCTGGAAGAGACCAAGGCGACCCTCGACGCCAAACGCGCCGAGCTCCAGGAGCTCCAGGAGCGCCTCGCCGGCGGCGGCGAGGGCGAAGGCGAGGGCGAAACCGAGGGCGAGGGCGAAGCCCTGACGCCGGAGGAGCTGCAAGCGAAGATCGACGCGCTGCAGCAGGAGATCCTCAACCTGGCCGACGAATTCGGTGCCCGTCTGGTCGCCTTCATCAACGAGCAAGGCCTGGTCTACAACGACCAAGGCACGGTCGACATGAGCCGGGTGACCGAGCGCCAGCTCGCCGCCGTGCGCATGAAGAGCTCGGAGGACATCCTCACCGCCCGCGAGTTCATCGACAAGGGCGGCGACTACAGCCAGGCGATCAGCATCTACGAGCAGGCGCTGATCTTCGACCCGGACAACGAGGAGCTGAAGGCGGCGTTGGAGGAGGCCAAGAAGCTCCAGTTCATGACCGAGGAGCGTTTCGCCAAGGTCAAGAAGGGGATGACCCAGGACGAAGTGCGGGCGGTCCTGGGCCAGGTCAATCTGCGCAACGTCCACGACTTCGAAGACGGCAAGGTCGAGGGCTGGTTCTACCGCAAGGAGGACGGCGGCGCCGCCGGCGTCTACTTCCGCAAGCGCAAAGGCGAGTGGGAGGTCTACAAGGCCGACTTCAACGCCATCAAGCCCGGCAGCTAGCAGCCCCGGGCGACGGCGGCCGCCCGCGACGGCGGGTGCCCGAATCAAGGCGGAGTCGGCAGGCGGCCGACACGGCTCGCCCGCAGCGCGACCGGAGTCTTGCCGCGCCCGGCCGGGCGCGCCGGCGGGCGGCTTGACTTCGGCGTGGAGATCCGCGAGACTGGAGGGGTCGAGGGTAGCGTGCGCGCTGCTCGCGGCTGATTTCGCGACGAAGGTGAGGTGATTATCCGTGCCGATCGTGCATGTGCGCGATGAGGAGAGTTTCGAGAACGCGCTCCGCCGGTTCAAACGCAAGTGTGAGAAGGCGGGCATTCTGACCGAGCTCAAGAAGCGCCAGCATTTCGAGAAGCCCTCGGTGAAGCGGAAGCGCAAGGCGCTGCAAGCGCGCAAGAAGATGCTCCGCAAGCTGGCCGAGGAACGCCGCGCCGGTCTCTGACGCCGGCCGCGCATTCATCCGGGCGGGAGTGGGCGAAGTCCCGCTCCCGCTTTTGCGTGCCCTCGAGGGCCGTCCGCCGATTCGACCGAGGCCCCCACGACGCCATGCCCGCTGCGCCCCCAGCCGACGACGGGGCGGCCTGTGCCTCCCCCGCCACCCTCGCCGCCCTGCAGCTGCCCGAGCTGCTCGGGCTGCTGGCCGCGGACGCCGCCACCGATCTCGGCCGCCAGCGGATCGCCGCCGTGCG
The DNA here is from genome assembly GCA_003697015.1 of Acidobacteriota bacterium. GTDB lineage: Bacteria > Acidobacteriota > Thermoanaerobaculia > Multivoradales > J023 > J023. The sequence continues at coordinate 9,798 of RFGL01000404.1, forward strand.
CCCCTTCCGCTGCGAAGAAGCCCTGCGCCAGCACCGCCGGCGCTTCGAGGAAGCCGACCGGCTGGCCGCCGAACGCCCCCTGGTACCGGCCTGCGAGCAGCCCTTCGATCCCGTGCTGGCGGCGCTCGACGAGGGCGGCGAGCTCGACGGCCGCGACCTGGTGCTGCTCGCCGACCTGCTGCGCATCGCCGTCGACGCGCGGCGGCGCATCGACGGCGCCGAGCCCCCCTGCCCGGCGCTCGCCGAGCGCGTCGCCGCCCTGTCTGACCTGGCGCCGCTGATCGAGGCGATCGACCGCGCCCTCGACCGCCGGGGGGCGGTGCGCGACGACGCCAGCCCCGAGCTGGTCCGCCTGCGCGGCCGCATCCAACACGCGCGCGAGCGCCTCTACGCCGATTTGTCGGGCTACGTCGAGCAGCACCGCGAGCACCTCGGGGAGGAAACCATCCCGATGCGCGGCGGCCGCCTGATGCTGCTGCTGCAGGCCGGCGCCCGCGGCCGCCTCGCCGGCCTCACCCACGGCCGCTCCGGCCGCGGCAAGAGCTTCTACTTCGAGCCGCTGGAAGCGGTCGAGCTCAACAACCGCTTGCAGCAGGCGCGCGAAGACGAGGAGGCCGAGCGCCGCCGCATCCTGCGCCAGCTGATCGCCCGCGTCGAGGCGGCGCGGGCCGAGGTGGCGCAGGCGGCGGAGCTGGTGACCGAGCTCGACCAGCTGCAGGTCTATGCCCGCTACCGCCAGACCACCGGCGGCCGCCTGGCGGAGCTCGGACCGCGTCACGAGCTGGAGTTGGTCGGCGCCCGCCACCCGCTGCTCGATCCGGCCCTCGCCGAGCAACGGCGCGTCGCTCTCGGCACCGCCGGCCATCGCCAGCCGGTGGTGCCCCTCGACCTCAGCCTGAGCACCGATCAGCGGGTGCTGGTGATCACCGGTCCCAACGCCGGCGGCAAGACGGTGGCGCTCAAGACCGTCGGCCTGCTCGCCCTGAGCCACCTCTGCGGCCTGCCGCTGCCGGCGGCGGCGGGCAGCCGCCTGCCGTTCTTCGACGCCATCGTCGCCACCGTCGGCGACGAGCAGGACCTGCTCGCCGACCGCTCGACCTTCAGCGGCCGCCTGTTGCGGCTGCGGGAAGCGTGGGAGGCGGCCGGACCCGACGCCCTGATCCTGCTCGACGAGCTCGGCTCGGGCACCGATCCGGAGGAAGGCGCGGCGCTGGCGGTGGCGTTGCTCGAGGCCCTGGCGCAGCGCCGCGCCCTGACCCTGGCGACCACCCACCTGCTGCGCGTCGCCGCCGTCGCCCAGGAGCTCGAGGGAGCGCTCTGCGCCGCCATGGCCTTCGACGCCGAAACCGGCCGGCCGACCTACCGCTTGCGCACCGGCCCGCCCGGCGGCAGCGAAGCCCTCGCCCTCGCCCGCCGCCTGGGGTTGCCGGACGCCTGGCTGGCGCGCGCCGAGGAGCTGCTGGGCGAGGAGCACCGCAGCTTGCAGCGCCTGCTGGAAGAGGTCGAGGCGAGCCGCCGGGCGCTGGACGCGGAGCGCCGGGCGCTGGCCGTCGAGCGGGCCGACGCCGAGCGCCTGCGCCGCCGCCTGGCCGAGCGGGAGGCGGCGCTGGCGGAGGAGAAGAGGCGTCTGGCCGGGCAGCTGCGGGGTCAGCTCGAAGCCTTCCGCCGCCGGGTGCAGGAACGGCTGCGGGACGAGCTCGAGCGCCTGGCCCGGGCCGCCGGCGCCAGCGCCGCCAAACGCCGGCAGGCGGTGGGGGAGGCGACCGCCAGGCTGTTCGCCGGCGCCCCCCAGCCGGCGGAGGAGGAATCGGCCGCGGCCGCACCGCCGCGCGTCGGCGGCGCCGTGCGTCACCGCCGCCTCGGCTGGCAGGGCGTGCTCGAGCGCCTCGACCGCGGCAAGGCTCAGGTACGGGTCGCCGGCAAGATCCTGCGATGCCGCGAGGAGGATCTGGCGGCGGCCGGCGAGGCGCCGCCTGCACCGCGCGCCGCGGCGGTGAGCACGCCGGAGCCCGACGCCGACGAGCCGCGTGAGCTCAAGCTGATCGGCCTGCGGGTCGAGCCCGCCCTGGATCGGCTCGAACGCTTCCTCGACCGTTCCCTGCTCGCCGGCCTGCCCGAGGTGCGGATCGTCCACGGCCACGGCTCGGGCCAGCTCAAGCGCGCCGTGCGCGAGCGGCTGCGCCGCCATCCGGCGGTCGCCGGGCAGCGGCCCGGCGGCAAGGGCGAGGGCGGCGACGGCGCCACCGTCGTCCGCTTGCGCGGCTGAGCGCCGGCCGCCGCCAGCCGGCGGCTGATCCGGGCAGCGTATGATCGGACGAGCGGACCCTAGCCCTACGCCGAGGCGCCGATCACCGTGGCCTACTCCGACGTCGACATCACCCCCGAGCTGGTCCAGGCGGTACGCGACGCGATCGACGTCGTCTCGCTCGCCGGCGAATACACCAGCCTCAAACGCCGCGGCAAGCGCTACGTCGGCCTCTGCCCGTTCCACAAGGAGAAGACGCCGTCGTTCTCCGTCGACCCCGATCAGGGGCTCTTCTATTGCTTCGGCTGCGGCGCCGGCGGCGACGCGATCAAGCTCTACATGGAGCAGAGCGGCGACGACTTCCCGGCGGCGATCGAGAACCTGGCGCAGCGCTACGGCATCCCCCTGCCGCGCAAGCGGCGCGGCGCCCGGCGGCGCGACGAGCCCGACCTCGGCAGCGCTCTCGAGGCGGCGGCGGCGTTCTTCACCCGCGCCCTGGCCAAGAGCGAGGCGGCGCAGGGCTATCTCGACCGCCGGCAGATCCCGCCGGCCTTGCGCCGGCAGTACGGCCTGGGCTACGCCCCGGACGCCTGGGACCGGCTGCTCAGCGCCCTCGGCCGGCGGATCCCCACCGCCACCCTCGAGGCCGCCGGCCTGATCAGCCGCAGCGAAAAGAGCGGCAAACTCTACGACCGCTTCCGCCACCGGCTGATGTTCCCGGTCCACTCGCCGGCCGGGCGCCTGGTCGGCTTCGGCGGCCGCACCCTGGGGGACGACCGGGCGAAGTACATCAACACCGCCGAGACCGCCTACTTCCACAAAGGCAACCTGCTCTACGGCCTGCACCAGGCCAAGCGGGCGCTGCGCGACGGCGGCCGCGCGGTCTTGGTCGAGGGCTACTTCGACGTCCTCGGCATGGCGGCGGCGGAGATCCCCTGGGCGGTGGCCGGCATGGGCACCGCCCTGACCGCCGAGCAGGCCCGGCTGCTGGCACGCTTCGCCGACGAGGTGGTCGTCGCCTACGACGCCGACGACGCGGGGGAGAAGGCCTTCGAGCGCGCCCTGCCCCTGCTGCTCGATGCCGGCCTGGTGGTCCGCCGGGCGCGCTTCCCCACCGGCCACGACCCGGACTCCCTGCGTCTCGAGGCGGGGCCGGAAGCGGTCCGCGCGGCGGTCGAGGAGGCGGCGGACGGGGTGTGGCTGCTGATCCGCCGGCGCATCCC
>RFGL01000405.1 GCA_003697015.1 Acidobacteriota bacterium
GCCTGCGGGCGGTGGTGCGGTGGGGGATCGTCGACCGGCTGACCGGCCGCCGGCGGCGGACGCCGCCGGGGCCGGGTGCGCCCCGGGTCGAGCCCGACCTCGGGCGCATCCTCGTCGCCGACGGCCGGCCGCGGCTGACCTGGATCGGCCACGCCGGCTTCCTGCTCGCCGCCGCCGGCTGGAACGTGCTGATCGACCCGGTCTTCTCCATGCGCATCGGCGCCTTCTACCGGCGCTACGTGCCGCCGGGCCTGGCGCCGTCCCAGCTGCCGGCGATTGACGTGCTGCTGATCTCCCACGCCCACTACGACCACCTCGACGCGCCGTCGGTAGGCGCTCTCGACCGCCGGGTGGCGGTGGTGGTGCCGGAGGGGCTGGGGCGTTGGTTCCGCCGCCGCGGTTTCGCCCGGGTGCAGGAGCTGCGCTGGTGGGAGCGGGTCGACCTCGGCCCTCTCGCCATCACCCTGACGCCGGCCCGCCACTGGTCGAAACGCACCCCCTTTGACACCAACCGCAAGCTCTGGGGCGGCTTCGTGGTCAAGGGGGGCGGGCTCTCGGTCTACCACGCCGGGGATACGGCGATGGGCGAGCACTTCGTCGAGCTGGCGGCGCGTTTCCCCGCCCTCGACGCCGCCCTGCTGCCGATCGGCGCCTACGATCCGCCGTGGTTCATGGAGTACAACCACATGAGCCCGGAGCAGGCGGGGGAAGCCTTTCTCACCCTCGGTGCCCGCCGTCTGGTGCCGATGCACTGGGGCTCCTTCCGCCTCACCGACGAACCCCTGGCCGAGCCCGCCGAGCGCCTGCGCGCCTGGTGGCAGCGCCGCGCGCCGGCCGGCCGGGAGCTGGCCCTGCTCGAGGTCGGCCGCACCCTCGACCTCGAGGGCTAGGCCTCGCCCGCGGACCTGGAAATGATCGACGACCGGGCGGGCATCGACGCGGCGGAGCGGCCGGACGCGCCCGGCCGCGGGCTCGAGCTCGACCTCGAGCGGGTGCTGTCGGACGCCCGGGCCCTGGCCTTCCCGCGCTATCCGGGCAGCGACGGCGACCGGCGGGCGATCGCCATGGTCGCCGAGCGCCTGGCCGAGGCCGGCCTGGCGGTGACGCGGGAGAGCTTCTCCTACGACGTCGCGCCGATCTTCCGCGGCCTCTCCACCGTGCTGGTCGCCCTCGCCCTGGTGGTGGCGGCGGCGGGCTGGGGGCTGGCGCGGGCTCCCGGCCCGGTGCTCCTCGCCCTCGGCGCCAGCTTCGCCGCCGCCGCCCTGCTCCTCGGCTGGTCGCCGTGGCTCGAGCGGCTCTACCGCCGGCCGGGGCCGACCACCACCGAGAACGTCGCCGGCCGGCGGGACGCCGCCGGGGCGCCGCGGCTGACCATCGTCCTCCTCGCCCACCACGACAGCAAGTCGCAGAACCTGACCATGCTGGCCCGCGGCGCCCTGACGGTGGTGGCGCTCCTCGGCTCGGCGGGACTCGCCGCCCTCGCCGCCGCCGCCCTGATGCGCGGCGCCCCTCCCGGCCCCGCCTGGCTGGGGCCGGCCGGCGGCCTGATCACCGCCGCCGCCCTGCTGGCGTTGTCGACCCTGCGCAGCGGCAACCGCTCGCCGGGCGGCGTCGACAACGCCGGCAGCCTGGCCCTGATCCTCGAGCTGGGGCGCCGCCTGCCTCCTCAGGCGCCGGACGACGTCGAGTGGATCGTGCTGTCGACCGGCGCCGAGGAAGACCACATGGTCGGCGCCATACGCTGGCTCGACGCCCACCGCGAGGCGCTCCGCGGCAGGCCGGTCTGGGTGCTCAACTTCGACGGCGCCGGCGCTCCGGGCAAGGTGGCGCTGCTCGAGCGCTTCGGCTTCGGCCGCCGCTTCTCCCCCACCCTGTCGCGCCTCGCCCGGCGCTGCGCCGAGCGCCTCGGGATCCCCGTGCGCGGCGTCTACCTGCCGCCGGCCATGGGCATCGACGCCATCCCCTTCGCCCACCGCGGCGTCGACTGCCTGACCTTCACCAGCGGCTCCCTCGACCGCGCCACCCTGGCGGTCCACTCGCCGCGCGACGTAGCGGAGAATCTCGACCGCGCCACCCTCGAACGCGTCGCCCGCCTGGCGGCGGCGGTCGCTCTCGATCTCGCCCGCGGCGACGGCGACCCGATCGGCCCATCCCCGTCGCCCGTCGCCGCCGACGCGTCCCGGAGGGACGCATCAAGGCAGCCCGGGAATTCCCGGGCGGATGGCGGCCGGCGATGAGACGGCGCTCGATCGGGCCGGGCGGACGCGCTCAGTCGGAGGGGGCTTCGGGGACTGCGGCGAGGGCTTCGCCGGCGCTCTCGCGCACCCGCTGGCGACGGGCCAGGGTCAGGTAGGCGGGCAGCAGGGTGATCGCCACCAGGGAGGTCGAGACCGCGCCGAGGATCGCCACCGAGCCGATCGAGCGCAGGCCGGGGTAGTGGGAGAGGACCAGGGAGCCGAAGCCGACGATGGTCGACACCGCCGCCATGATGATCGCCTTGCCGGTCTCCCCCAGGCCGTCGGTGAGCTCGGCCAGGGAAGCCTCGCGCAGCTCGCGGTGGCGGTGCAGCATGTGGACGCCGTAGTCGACGCCGATGCCGATGATCATGGTGGTGACGAAGATATTCATGAAATTCATGTCGATGCCGAGGGCGACCATGGCGCCGAGCATCCACAGCACGCCGGTCATCAGCGGCACCAGGGAGAGCAGGGTATCCCCCAGGCGGCGGAAGTCGAGCCACAGCAGGAAGGCGACCAGCACCGTGCCGAGGACGCAGGCCACCACCGCGTCCTTCCACACCTGGCGGCGCAGATTGCGGCTCACCACGTTGGTGCCGGTGAGCACCACGTTGGGCCCCAGCTCGGCGGCGAGCACCTCGGCCTGGGGCGGCGGCTCGCGCTTCCAGATGCGCGGCGGGGCGTGCAGGTAGACCACCCCGACCCAGCCGCCGTCCTTGCTCGGTCGCAGATAGCGCTCGAGCAACCGCTCGGTGCCCTCCACCCCCCGCAGATCGTCGACGCCGATCGGCTTGCTGGGGTTGGCGGCCTGGAGCAGCAGCTGCAATCCCTCCTCGAAGGGCTCGACGCGCAAGCCGGCTTCGGTCAACGCGCGGGTGAAGCGCTGGCGCAGCTTGGCGGGATCGAGCAGGTCGCGGCGTTCGGCGGCGATCCACTCCAGCACCTCCCGCTGGCTCTCCGGCGGCGGGATCAGGCGGGTGATCGACTCGACGCTGCGCAGGGTGCCGTCCTCCACCATCGGCAGGGCGCCGGCGGTGGCGCGGCCGGCGAGGTCGAGCACCTCGTCGACCGTCTCGCCGCGCAGCACCAGCATCATGTACTCGAAGTTGGAGCCGAAGTGCTCCGCCACCAGGTCCTGCATCAGGAAGCCGCGGTGGCCCTTGGGGCGCATGTTGCGGATGCTCGACTCGAAGTGCAGGTGGGGCAGGAGGAAGATGGCGATCGCCGTCAGCACGACGCCGCTCCACAGCACCAGGCGGGGCCGGGCGACGGAGAAGCGCACCAGGCGGTGGGCGCCGAAGCCGTGCAGATAGAGGCTGGGGGAGGTGTCGCGCCGGCGGTGGCGGACCTCGCTCCACGCCAGCATGGCGGGCAGCAGGAGGAGCACCGAGATCATGCACAGCAGGATGCCGGTGCCGGTCAGGATGCCCATCTGGCGCAGGCCGGTGAATTCGGTGACGGCGAAGGCGTAGAAGGTGGCGGCGCTGGTGACGCCGCCGATCACCACCGCGCGGCCGCAGTGACCGGTCATCTTGGCCAGCGCCTCGGTCGAGCTCCTGCCGCGGTGGCGTTCCTCGACGAAACGCCCGTAGGAGACGATGACGAAGTCGATGCCGAGGCCGATGAGGAGCGCCGCGAAGCCGCTGGTGGCCGACGACAGGACGCCGGTGGTGGCGCCGGCGAAGCCGAAGGCCAGCACCAGACCGCAGCTCAAGGGCAGGAAGGCGTAGAGCAGCAGGCCGAGGCGGCGGAAGGCGAAGAGGAAGAGCAGCAACACCAGGACCATCGAGCCGGCGGCGTTGATCAGGATGTCCTTCTTGATCAGCGAGGCGTCCTCGAGGGCGGTGAGGTAGCCGCCGCCCAAGAGGATCTCCGGCCTTTCCATGCCCGGGGCGGCGATCTCCCCCCAATTCTCGTCGCGCACCCGCTGGCACAGGGCCTCGACGTCGGCCATCAGGCGGGTGGTGAAGCCGATGTCCTGCGGCGGCCGGATCGGCTTGGCGAGGATCAGCAGCAGGCGGTGATCGCGCGACACGTAGTTGCCGCTCGTCCAGTCCACCCCCAGGGCGCCGCTGCCGCCGGTCATCTGGTAGAGGAAGAGCTGCGACAGGCCGAGGGGATCGAGCAGCGCCAGCTCCTTGAAGGCCAGCGCCTTGGGGGTGGTGAGCATGCGCCGCAGCTCCTGCGCCTGCTGGCGCATGCCCTCCTCCGACAACCGCTCCGCCACCAGCCGCCGGCCCTCCTCGTCGAGGAAGAGGAAGGACTTGGGGAAGAAGGCGCGCAGCAGCTCGTCCGGCTTGCCGATGCGGTAGTCGACCCACTCCATCTCCGGCAGCTTCTCGAGCTCCGGCCCGATGCGGTTGGCGAGCTCCTGGTAGGGCCCGAGCACCGGGTCCTCCGGCAGCTTGATGATCACCAGCAGCAGATCGAGGCCGCCGAATTCCGCCAGGGTGTCGCGGAAGGTCTTGACCACCGGATCGTGCTCCGGCAGCAGGCTGAGGACGTCGGCGTCGAATTCCAGGCGCGAGGCGAGGACCAGGGACAGGCCGACGAGGAGCGCCGCGGCGAGAAAAATGCCGCGGTAGTGGCGCTCGGCGAAGAGAGCGATCTTGTAGAGACGATTGGCCATGTCAGGGGCGGCCGGCGGCGTCTCCCATCACCGCCCGGGCGTAGCGCAGGGCGTATTCGATGCCGGAGTAGACCGCCAGCACCAGCGCCAGGTAGAGGGCGAAGGTGCCCAGGGGCTGCCAGACGCCGAGTCGTGCGTTCATGATCAAGAGCGAGATCGCCACCACCTGCACCACAGTCTTGACCTTGCCCGACCAGGAGGCGGCGACCACCACGTTCTGGGCCGCCATCACGCTGCGCAGGGTGGAGATGGTGAGCTCGCGCGCGACGATCGTCACCACCACCCAGGCCGGGGCCAGACCGAGCTCCACCAAGGAGATGAAGGCGGCGGAGGTCAGGATCTTGTCGGCGGCCGGATCGAGGAGCTTGCCCAATCGGGTGACCAGCCCCCAGCGACGGGCGACCCAGCCGTCGAGCAGGTCGGTCAATGCGGCGAGCAAGAAGAGTGCCAGGCCGACCCACTCCTTGCCGTCGAATTCGGTCAGCAGCACCGCCACCAGGATCGGCACCAGCAGGATGCGGAAGCACGACAGGGCGTTGGGCAGATGGGCCAAGGTCGCCTGCGGAGCGGAACGGTCGGTGGTCAAGGTTTCGGGCGGCCGGGAGAGCGGCTCGCGGGAGGACGCGCTCACCGGCTTTGGGGTGCTCGGGTGGTGAAGACGATGCGGTTGGACGCGTCGCGGACGACGTAGACCGGCGCCCCCCGCTGCGGCCCGCCGGCTGCCGGCGGCGCCGCGCGGGCCACCGCCTGCGGCC
>RFGL01000406.1 GCA_003697015.1 Acidobacteriota bacterium
ACGCCCCGCCGGCGGACGGCCCCGTCGCCGCCCCGCCCCGGTCAAGGGCGCCGGCCGCGGCGGTGCGGGCGGACGTCCCGGACGTCCCGGCGGCCGGCGCGGAGGAGGGCGACGTGGCCGGCCCTGAGGCCGGCGGGCCGCCGCTGGTGGTGGCGATCGACGGCCCCTCCGGCTCCGGCAAGTCGACCGTGGCGCGGCTCCTCGCCGCGCGGTTGGGGCTGCCGGTGCTCGACACCGGCGCCATGTACCGCGCCCTCGCCCTGGCGGTGCTCGAGGCCGGCGTCGACCCGGACGACCGCGGCGCCGTCGCCGCCCTGGCCGAGCGCGCCCGCATCGACGTCGAAAGGCGTCCGGACGGCAGCCTCGAGGTGCGTCTCGACGGCCGGCCGGTCGGCGGGCGCATCCGCACCCCGCGGGTGTCGGACGCCACCTCCCGCATCTCGGTCTATCCCGAGGTACGCCGCCGCATGGTCGCCCTCCAGCGCCGCGTCGCGGCGCGCGCCGGGGCAGTGGTGGAGGGCCGCGACATCGGTACCGTGGTCTTCCCGCACACGCCGCACAAGTTCTTCCTCCGCGCCCATCCGCGGGTGCGCGCCGCCCGTCGCCACCGCCAGCTCGCCGCCGCCGGCGAGGCGGTCGACCCCCAGCTTCTCGAGGATGAGATCGCCCGCCGCGACCGCCGCGACGCCACCCGCGCCGCCTCCCCCCTGACCTGCGACGACTCCTACCTGGTGATCGACACCTCCGACCTGCCCCCGGAGTCGGTGGTCGAGCGCATGCTGGAGCACATCGGCAGCGCCGCGGCGTCGCGCACGCCGTAGCATGGGGCGATGGACCGCCAGCAGATCGCCGCCACCCTCAGGCGCTGGGCGCTCGAGGAGGGCTTCGACCGCGCCGGGGTGGCGTCCCTCGAGCCGTCGGAGCACGGCGGCCACCTGCGCCGCTGGCTGGCGCGCGGCGAGCACGCGGAGATGGCCTACATGGCGCGGCGGGTGGAGGTGCGGGAGGATCCGGCCCGGCTCCTGCCCGGGGCCCGATCGGCGCTCTGCGTCGCCCTCCAGTACCACCCGCTGCGCGGCGGGGAGGAGCCGGCGGGGGATCTGTGGCCGCGGGTGGCGCGCTACGCCCGCGGCCGCGACTACCACGACGTCATGGGCAAGGCGTTGAAGCGCCTGGCGGAACGCATCCGCCGGGCCTTCCCCGATTGCGCTACCCGCCCCTACGTCGACACCGGGCCGATCCTCGAGCGCGAGCTGGCGGCGCGGGCCGGGCTCGGCGTATTCGGCAAGAACACCTGTCTGCTCGATCGTCGCTGGGGCTCCTACTTCCTCCTCGGCGAGCTGCTGTTGAGCCTCGACCTGGCGGCGCCGGCGGCGCCGGCGAGCGACCTCTGCGGCCGCTGCACGCGCTGCCTCGAGGCCTGCCCCACCGGCGCCCTGGTCAAGCCCTATGAGCTCGACTCGCGGCGCTGCATCAGCTACTGGACGATCGAGCACCGCGGTCCCTTCCCCGAGGCGGCCCGGCGCATGGTCGGCGACTGGGTCTTCGGCTGCGACGTCTGCCAGGAGGTCTGCCCCTACAACCGGCGGCCGGCGGCCGGCGGCCATCCGCAGCTCGCCCTGCCCCCGGCGCGGCGGGAGCTCGATCTCGCCGGCCTGCTGGCCCTCGATCGCCAGGGCTACGTAGAGCGGTTTGCCAAGAGCGCGATGAAGCGCGCCAAGCTGGAGGGGCTGCAGCGAAACGCCGCCGTCGCCATGGGCAACCGCGGCGAAGAACGCTACCTGCCGGCCCTCGCCGCCGCCCTGCGCCGCGCCTCGCCCCTGATCCGCCGTCACGCCGCCTGGGCGCTGGGTCGGATCGGCGGCGACGCGGCCGCGGGCGCCCTGCGCCGGGCATGGGCCGGCGAGGTCGATCCGGCGGTACGGGACGAAATCGAGCTGGCCCTCGAACGACTCACTTCGGGGGCGGAAAGCGGTTGACAGGCCGGCGGTCCGCCCCTATACTCCAACATCCCGGGTTTCAAGCACTTAGCTTCCTCCCGCGCGTTCAACCCAGCAAGCAACGGCGAAATCCACGGAAGCGGTCCGCGAGCTCGGAGACGATGGCAAGCAAGCAGGCGGCGTGCGCCTGCGCCAGAAATCCGGAAACGAGGAAACCTACGAACCATGGAAACACCGAACAACGAGGCGACCGCCGCCGCCGAGGCGGCACCCGCTACCGACGCCGCCGCCGCCGAGCAGGCGGTCGCCGAGACCGAGACGGCCGCCGCCGAGACGGCCGCCGATAGCCCTGCGAGCAGCGCTGCCACCGAGGCCGAGACCGCGGCCGCCGCCGGCGACGCCGCCGAGACCCCCGCCGCCGCCGCCGCCGAGGCGTCGGCGAGCGAAGAGACCTCCTCCTCCGCCGAGGCGCCGGCGAGCGAAGAGACCTCCTCCTCCGCCGACGCCGAGGCGGCCGCCGCGCCCGCCCCGGCCGCCGGCGAACCGGCCGACGACCTCGAGCTCGGCTACGAGGACCTGGTGGCGCTCTACGACGAGAGCATGCGCCATCTCGAGGAGGGCCAGATCGTCACCGGCCGGGTGGTCGGCGTCACCGACAACGAGGTGATCGTCGACGTCGGCTACAAGTCCGAAGGCCTGATCCCGCTGGCCGAGTTCGCCGACCCCTCGGGCAACGTCGAGGTGGCGGTGGGCGACGAGGTCGAGGTGCTGCTGGAGAAGACCGAGGACAAGGAAGGGCACGTCTTGCTGTCGAAGAGCAAGGCGGTGCGGATGCGCATCTGGAACGAGATCGAGACCGCCTACAAGGAGTCGAAGATCATCAAGGGCCGGGTGATGGACCGCATCAAGGGCGGCCTGACGGTCGACGTCGGCCTGCGCGCCTTCCTCCCCGGCTCCCTGGTCGACATCAAGCCGATCAAGAACCTCGAGTCCCTGCGCGGCGCCGAGCTGGAGTTCAAGGTCATCAGCCTCGACCGCCGGCGCAACAACATCGTGCTGTCGCGCAAGGCGGTGCTGGAGAAGGAGTTCGCCAAGAAGAAGGCGGAGACCATCACCAAGCTGGTCGAGGGGGCGAGACTGCCCGGCGTGGTCAAGAACATCACCGACTACGGCGTCTTCATCGACCTCGGCGGCATCGACGGCCTGCTCCACATCACCGACATCTCCTGGGGCCGGGTGAGCCATCCCTCCGAGCACTTCTCGGTCGGCGACGAGACCGAGGTGGTGATCCTCAAATTCGATCCCGAGACCGAGCGCGTCTCCCTGGGCTACAAGCAGCGTACCGAGGACCCGTGGAACCTGGTCGACAAGAAGTATCCGATCGGTTCGCGCATCCGCGGCCGGGTGGTCAGCCTGGTCGACTACGGCGCCTTCGTCGAGATCGAGGAGGGGGTCGAGGGCCTGATCCACGTCTCCGAGATGTCGTGGACCAAGAAGGTGGTCAACCCGTCGAAGATCCTCTCGGTCGGCGACGAGGTGGAGGCGATCGTCTCCGAGCTCGACATGGAGCAGCGCCGCATCAGCCTCTCCCTGCGCCAGACCGAGCGCAATCCGTGGGAAGAGCTGGCCGACACCTTCCCGGTGGGCTCGATCATCGAGGGCCGGGTGCGAAACCTGACCGAGTTCGGTGCCTTCGTCGAAATCACCGACGACATCGACGGCCTGATCCACGTCTCCGACATGAGCTGGACCAAGCGGGTCAAGCACCCGAGCGAGGTGTTGAAGAAGGGCGACGTGGTCAAGGCGCGGATCACCAACATCGACGTGCAGAACCAGCGCGTATCGCTGTCGATCAAGGAGTTCCTGCCCAACGAGTGGGACAATTTCGTCCAGACCCACCAGGTCGGCGACACGGTCGACGGCAAGGTGGTCAACGTCACCGACTTCGGCCTCTTCATCGACATCTACGAAGGCCTGGAGGGGCTGGCCCACATCAGCGAGATCGACCTCGCCGGCGGCAAGCTGGAGAACCAGTACAAGGTCGGGGATTGGGTGAGCGCCCGCATCCTGCGCATCGAGGAAGACGAGAAGAAGGTCGGCCTGACGATGCGCGGCGTGCCGCAGCCGACGCCGGACGAGATCCCCGAGCTCGAGGCGCGGGCTCGCGGCGAGTCCTTGGACGAGGTCGCCGAGGCGCCGGACGCCGCCGGGGAAGCCGAAGCGGAGCCCAGCGAGGCCAAGGCCGAGGGCGAGACCGGGGCCGGCGCCGAGGGCGAGACCGAGGTCGAGGCCGAGGGCGAGACCGAGGTCGAGGCCGAGGCAGCAGAGGCGGAGGCCGAGGGCGAAGCCGAAGCGGCCGCCGAGGCCACGGCCGAGGCGGAGGCGAGCGAGGCGGAGGCCGAGGGCGAAACCGAGGCCGAAGCGGCCGCCGAGGCCGAAGCGGCCGGCGCGGCCGAGGCCGAGGGGGAGGCCGGCGCGGCCGAGGCCGAGGGAGAAGGGTCGGATCCGGAGGAGAAGTCCTAGCCGATCGCCCGCCGCGGCCGGCGTCTACGGAGAGCTGAACCACGAGGAGGACAGGTGGCTAGCCGCCATGCGATGACCAAGGCCGAGTTGGTGGAAGAGGTTGCGCACATGACGCACCTCACCAAGAAGCATGCTGAGATCATCGTCAATACGGTGCTCGACAGCATCATCGAGTCGCTGCGCGACGGCGACAAAATCGAGCTCCGCGGTTTCGGCAGCTTCCGCATCCGTCACCGCGGGCCGCGCATCGGACGCAACCCGAAGACCGGCGAGAAGGTGCCGGTGCCGGCGAAGAGGATTCCGTACTTCAAGCCGGGCAAGGAACTCCGCGAGCTGCTCAATCCGCAGCGGAGCTAGCCCGCGCTCGAGGAGTGGTGGAGCAGGTGGCGCGAGAGGAGAAAAGGGTCGGGACGCCCGCTGGGGGGGGTGCCGCACCCAAGGCGTATATCTTGGCCTTCGTCGCCTGGCTGGTGCCGGGCCTGGGCCACGTCGTCCTCGGGCGGCGGGGGCGGGGGCTGGCCTTCTTCGTCCTGGTGATCCTCGCCCTGACGATCGGCGTGCAGCTCGACGGCGACCTGCCGTTCGTGCTCTCCGGCCCGCCGCTGATGGTGCTCAAGACCTTCGGCTGCATGGGGCTCGGCGTGCCCTACGCCCTGCTGCATTGGGGGCTGGGCTACGCCGGCAATCTGGTCGCCCCGGGTTTCGAGTACGGCTCGGCGTTCATCCTCACCGCCGGGTTGATGAATCTGCTGCTGGTGCTCGAGGTGTGGGATCTCGCCCGCGGCGTCGAGCGGCGGACGGAGGAAGAGCGGTGAGCGCCGGGCGATCCGGCGCCGGAGGCCGGGGCGGATGAGCCACTTCCTCTTGATGGTCACCTACGCCGCCCTGGTCAGCGTCTTCTTCGCCCTGCTGTGGCGCGAGACGCCGCGCGCCCGCTGGCGGCTCTTTCTCCAGCTCTTCCTCGGCATGGTCGGCGGCGGCCTGCTCCTCGCCTGGGTGATGTACGCCTTTCCCAGCGGCCCGCCGGCGCCGATTCCATGAACGCGGCGGCGGACGAGCTGCTGGTGGTCGCCGGCGAGGCTTCCGGCGATCTCCACGGCGCCCGCCTGCTGGCCGCCCTGCGCCGCCGCCGGCCGGGGCTCGAGGCCTACGGCCTCGGCGGCGACGAGCTGCGCGGCGCCGGCCTCCGGACCCTCGCCGACAGCGCCGAGATCTCGGTGGTCGGCATCAGTGAGGCGCTGCGGGTGCTGCGGCGGGCACGCCAGATCTTCGCCGCCTTGCTGGCCGAGGTCGACCGGCGCGGTACCCGCCACGCGGTGCTGATCGACTTCCCGGAGTTCAACCTGCGCCTCGCCCGCCAGCTCAAACGCCGCGGCGTGCGGGTGATCTACTACATCAGTCCCCAGGTGTGGGCCTGGCGCCGCCGCCGGGTGCGGACGATCGCCCGCGACGTCGACCGCATGCTGGTGCTCTTCCCCTTCGAGGAGAGCTTCTACCGCCAACACGGCGTCGAGGTGATCCACGTCGGCCACCCGCTGGTCGACGAGGTTCCGTCCCTGCCCCATGCCTGGGATTCGTTGCCCGCCGGCGTCTTGCCCCGGCGGCCGCTGCTCTCCCTCCTCCCCGGTTCGCGCCCGAGCGAGGTCGCCGCCCTCCTGCCGGTGCAGCTGGCGGCGGCCGCACGGCTGGCGGAGGAGATGCCCCTCGCGGTGCAGCTGATCGAGGCGCCGGCGGTGCCCGCCGCCCTCTTCGATCGGCTGCTGGCGGACTCGCCGCTGCCGGTCGAGCGCCGCCGGCGGGACCGTTTCGACGCCCTGGCCCGGTCCCACCTGGCCTTCTGCGCTTCCGGTACCGCCACCCTGGAGGTGGGGCTGATCGGCACGCCCCTCGTCGTGGTCTACCGGGTGACCGCCTGGAGCTACTGGCTGGGCCGCGCCCTGGTCCGTCTGCCGGCCATCTCCCTGGTCAACCTGGTGCTCGGCGAAGGCGCCGTGCCGGAGCTGGTGCAGGATCGATTGACGCCGGCCGCCCTGGCGGCGGAGGGCCGGCGCCTGCTCAGCCGCCGGCCGGCGGTCGACGCCATGCGCGCCGCCCTCGCCCGCCTGCGGCC
>RFGL01000407.1 GCA_003697015.1 Acidobacteriota bacterium
GCGCCTGCACCGCTCGCTCCGCCGCGCCGCGCCGCCGCCCCCGTGGCTCCGCCGGCGCGCGACGGCGCTCGCCGGCCGCCTCGGTCTGAGCCGTCCGCCCCGTCTCGAGCTCGTCCAGGCGGCGCTCTCCCCCCTGGTGCACAGCGGCTGGCGGCGTCCGCTCCTGGTCATGCCGGCGGATCTCCTGGCGCGCCTCACCCCGCCCGAGCTCGACGCCGTCCTCGCGCACGAGCTCGCCCACCTGCGCCGCCGCGACCACTGGGTGCGTTGGCTGGAGCTGGTCGCGGCGGTGCTCTACTGGTGGCATCCGGCGGTGTGGTGGGCGCGCCGCGCCCTGCGCCGGGTCGAGGAGCGCGCCTGCGACGCCTGGGTGGCGCGGGCGCTCCCCGGCCATGGCCGCGCCTACGCCCGCGGCCTGCTCAAGACCCTGGAGCTGGTGCGCATTGCGCCGCCGGCGACGGAGCTGGCCACCGCCATCGACGCCCGAACCGACCTGGAAGAGAGGCTGACCATGATCGTCACCGAACGCGTCCCCAAGCCCCTGTCCTCTCCCCAGCGCCTGCTGCTGGCCGCCGTCGTCCTCGGCCTCGTCCTGGTCCTGCCCACCCGCGCCGAGCGCGCGGCCGGCGACGGGCCGCCGGACGCCGGGCCGGCGGCCGAGGAGCAGGCGCTCGCCACCCGCCTGCGCGACCTGGAACGCCAGGCCCTCGAGCTCGAGGAGACGATGCACCAGCTGCAGGCCGAGCGCGCCCGGCTCGAGGCGCAGCGGCAGGAGCTCGCCGCCCAGGCCGAGCAGAGCCGCCGGCGGCGGGAGATCGAGCGCCTGCAGACGGCCGGCCGGGAGGACGAAGCCGCGGCCCTGCGCCAGCAGCTGGAGCTCGCCGCAAGGCGGCTCGAACCGGAACAACGCCAGCGCGCCATGGCCCTCGAGCTGGAGGCGAAACGCCGCGCCGTCGAGCGCCGGCTGCGCCAGCGCCGACTGGAGGTCGAGGAGCTCGCCGCCCGCGGCCGGGAGGAAGAGGCCCGCGACCTCGAACGGCAAAGCCGCGACCTCGAACGCCGGCTCGAGACCCTCGCCCGCGAGGCCGAGGAGCGCGCCATGGCTCTCCAGCTGGAGGCCGTCACCACCATGCAGCAGGAACTCGAGCGGCGACTCGACGCCGCCCGCGCCGCCGGCGAGGAAGGCCGGGCGGAGCTGCTCGAGCGCCAGATCGACGATCTCTCCGCCGCCGCCGAGATGGCGGAGAAGCGCCGCCGGCTGGCGGCCGCCCAACACGCCGCCGAACGTCGGCTGGAGGCGGCGCGGCGCGAGACCGAGCGCCAGCTGCGCCAGCACCGCGAGACCGTCGAGCGCCGGCGGCGGGCGCAGGAGAAGGAAGCGGCGGCGGAACGCCGGCGCCTCGAGCGGGAGCTGATGGAGCGCCGGCAGCGGATCGAGCGACGCTACCAGCTCGAGATGAAACGAGCCGAGCTCGAGCTCAGCCGCCGCCGGCTCGAGGGGGAGATCGAGTCCACCCAAGGCCTGCACCGCGACGCCAGCGGCGACGAGGCGGCGGCGATCGAGCGGCAGCGCGCAGCGCTGGAGGGTCGCCTGGAGCAGCTGGACCGCGACCTCGAGGCCCTCGATCAGGCCCTGGCCGAGCTGGACGCCGAGCCCGACGGCGACTGAGGACGGGCGCTCTCACCACCGCGGATCGCGGGCGATCAGCGCCGTGGCGGCGTCGGCCGCCAACGGGCGGGAGAAGAGGTAGCCCTGGGCGAAATGGACCTCCAGCTTGCGCAACAGCGCCAGCTGCTCTTCGGTTTCCACCCCCTCGGCCACCACCTGCAGCCCGAGACTGTCGGCGAGAGCGGCGACCGCCCGCACCACCTCGTGGTTGGGATTGCCCGGGGCCAGACCGCGGATGAAGGAGCGGTCGATCTTGATGCTGTCCAGGGGCAGGCGCTGGAGGGCGCTCAAGGACGAGATGCCGATGCCGAAGTCGTCGATCTGCAGGCGGAAGCCGCGGTTGTGCAGGCGCCAGAGCATCTCGGCATCGCTCTCCTGGATCGCCTGCTCGCTGAGCTCGAGACCGACCGCCGCCGCCGGCGCCCCGGTCGCCTCCAGCACCCGGCAGGCCTGACCGTAGAACGCCGAGCGGGCGATCTCCCGCGGCGACACGTTGACGTGGACCACCAGCCCGTCCCGTTCGGGAAAGCGCTCCTGCCAGATCACCAGCTGGCGGCACGCCTCCTCCAGCGCCCAGCGGCCGAGGGGTACGATCAGCCCGCTCTCCTCCGCCACCGGGATCAGCTCCCGCGGTTCCAGCCGCCCGCGTTCCGGATGCGGCCAGCGCACCAGCGCCTCCAGGCCCACCAACCGGCCGCTGCGCAGGGAGACGATCGGCTGGTAGTCGAGCATCAGGCCGCCTTCGGCGATGGCCTGCTGCAGCTCGCCCTCCAGCCGCAGGCGTTCGACCACCCGCTGGTGCATGGCGGTATCGAAGATCTCGTACCGCGCCTTGCCCGCCGCCTTGGCGCGGTACATGGCGAGGTCGGCGTCGCGGATCATCTCGTCGACGTCCTGGTAGCCGGTGGCGCTGAAGGCGATGCCGATCGTGCCCGACGTCAGCACCTCCTGGCCGGCGATCTCCAGCGGCTCGCGCAGGCGCTCCAGCACCCGCTCGGCAATGCGGGTGGCGTCGCTGGTCCTGGTGATCCCCTCGAGCAGGATCATGAACTCGTCGCCGCCGAAGCGGGCGGTGGTGTCTCCCGGCCGCAGGCAGGCTTCGAGGCGGCGCGCCAGCACCGTCAGCAGCTCGTCGCCGGCGGCGTGCCCCAGGCCGTCGTTGATCGCCTTGAAGCCGTCGAGATCGATGAAGAGGAGGGCGAATTGGAAGTCGCCCCGGCGGGTGCGCTGCAGGGCTCGCTCCAGGCGGTCGATCAACATGCTGCGATTGGGCAGGCCGGTGAGGGGATCGTGGAAGGCGTCGTGGAAGAGCCGGCGCTCGGCGCGCTTGCGCTCGGTGACGTCGGTGTAGATGCCGTAGGCGCCGATCCGCCGGTCGGCGAGCTCGATCGGGTAGCCGAGGATGACCACGTCGAGCGCGGTGCCGTCCTTGCGCTTTCGCACCGTCTCCCGCGCCACGCTCTTCTGGTGGAAGACCAGCTCCGAGAGCTCCTGCGCCTCGGCGCGCAGCTCCTCGGGCACGATGCGGTCCGACAACTGGTAGCCGACGAGCTCCTCCAGCGGGTACTGGAACATCTCGCAAAACGGCTGGTTGGCGTCGACGATGCGGTCGTCGTTGTCGAGGATGACGATGCCGCTGGGCGAGTTGCGGAAGAGCTGCTGAAAGAAGGCGCGCTCGCGGCGCAGCTCCTCCTCGACCGCGGCGAGACGCTCGGCCGCGGCCGCCCCCAGGCCGCGTCGCTCGGCGGCCAACCGCAGGCGCAGGTCGAGGTCGCGGGGCTCAAGAGGCGCCGCCAACCAGTCGTCGGCGCCGGCTTCGAGCAACGCCCGCAGCCGGTCGCCGTCCGCGCCGCCGGCGATCAGCACGGTCGTCGCCGGCATCTCCCGCCGCAGCCGCCGGCAGAGGGCGACCGCCTCCTCCCCCAGGGCCGGGTCGATCACCACCGCGTCGAACGATCCGGCGACGTCGTCGCCGGTGCCGGCAACCTCGCAAAGGTCGCCGCGGGAGCGAAGGATGCCCTCGAGGGCGGTGCGGATAGCGGACGCCTGGGTAACGACCAGGACCTTCACGATGAGACCGAGCTCCTCCAGCGATCTAGCGACCGGGGACGGCGACCGTCCGCCGCCGGAGACGGGGTTGCGGCGCACGCTATCACAAGCGGCTACCCCTTCTTGTTGAGGGCGGCGGCGAGGCCGACGAGAAAGAGCAGCGCCGACAGCGGCCAGGGGCCTTGGGCGGCGGCCAGGATGGCGCCGGCGACGATGCAGAAGCCGCCGAAGATGGTACCGCGGACGCCGGCGAAAGGGTTCTGCGCCGGCCGCCGGGTGGTGCGTTCGAGCAGGCGCAGCCCCTCGGTGATCAAGAGCGGCATCTTGACCGCCGCGTCCATCAGCTCCGGGGCGCTGCGCAGGGTGGCGCGGGCCAGACGCGCCGGGCTGAACTGCTGCAGGAAGATGGCGCTGACGTGGGGGCGGGAGACCGCGGCGACGTCGAACCCCGGCACCAGCATCTCGCCGGCCGACTCGAAGGTCACCAGCGCCTTGACCATCAGCACCATCTCCACCGGGAAGGCCATCCGGTAGCGCGCGCCGAGGGCCACCGACTCGAGGATCAGCCGGGCGATCGAGAACCCCTCCCCGCCCTGGGCGCGCTGCCAGCGCCGGCTGACCTCGGCCACCGCCCGGCGGAAGGCCTCGGGCTCGGCGCCGCGGCCGGGTTCGGCGACGCGGGTCAGGTACCGCGCCGCGCCGTCGGCGTCGCCGGTGGCCAGGCAGTAGTAGTAGTAGAGCAGGGTCCGCCGCATGCCGTCGTCGAGGCGGCCGACCATGCCGAGGTCGATGAAGCCGGCGCGCGGCCCGGGCAGCACCAGCAGATTGCCCGGGTGGAGATCGGCGTGGAAGAAGCCGTCGCGGTAGATCATGGCGATGATCGCCGACGCCCCGAGGTCGACGATGCGCTGGCGCTCGTCGAGGGGCAGGCGTCGGGCCGCCTCCGAATCCGGGCGCACGCCGGCGAAGAACTCCATGGTCAGGACCGTGGCGCTCGACAGATGGCGGTAGATGCGCGGGAAGACCACCTCCGGCTGATGGCGGAAGTTGGCGGCGAAGATCTCGGCGTTGTCGGCCTCGCGCACCAGGTCGACCTCGAGCAGGGTGTAGGCGACCAGCTCCTCGATCACCCGCCGCGGCTGGTAGCGCGGCATGAAGAGCTGCAGCAGCCGCCCCAAGAGGCGCAGCAGGCGGGCGTCCCGCTCCAGGTTCTCGCGGATGCCCGGCTTGACCACCTTGATGATCACCGACTCGCCGTCGAGGGTGCTGGCGCGATGGCTCTGGGCGATCGACGCCGAGCCGGTCGGCCGGGTCTCGATCCAGGCGAAGAGCTCCTCCACCGGCCGGCCCAACCCCTCCGCCACCAGCTGGCGAAAGCGCGGAAAGGTCACCGCCGGCAGGCGATCGAGGAGATTCTCCAGCTCGTCGGTGACCGCCTGCGGCAGCAGGTCGCGGCGCACGGCGAGGATCTGGCCGAGCTTGACGTAGGTGGCGCCGAGCATCTCCATCCGGCGGCGCAGCTGCACCGGAAAGGGCTGGTGGCGCAACTCCCGCCGCAGGAAGGGACGCAGCAGGAAGGCGATCAGCTGTTGCAGGCGGAAGCGCAGGCCGCGGCGGGCGGCCGGCGGCCGGCGGCGCACCCGGTCGACCAGAGCGCCGGCAGCCAGCGCCAGCAGATGCCGGCCGACCACCAGCAGGCGGCGCACGAAGCCGTGGCGCGGCGGCTCGCGGTAGGGCTCAAATCCCGCCGCCGCCAGCTCGGTGGCGGCGTCGAGGGCCTCGGGGCGGGTGGCGGCGGAGGTGCTCATGGCCGGCATCGCTCGGATCGGCGGATGGCCGGAGCATACTACGGCGGCCGCCTCTGCCGCAACGCGGCAA
>RFGL01000408.1 GCA_003697015.1 Acidobacteriota bacterium
GCCGATCCAGCCAGCCGGCGCGCCGCGCCAGGGCGCGCGCCGCGAGGGTCAAGGGCAGGGCGAGGGCGAACCCCACCACCGCCGCCAGCAGCCAGGAGCTCATCCTGCGTTCGTCCTCCGCCGGTGGTCGATGGCGTAGGCTATCGCATGGCCCGGGCATCGAAGGTGGCGACGATCTGCCGCACCTCGGCGACGAAGCGTTCGCTGGAGAAGCGATCCCGCCGGCGCGCGGCATCGCGCCGCACGGCCCGCTGCAGCGCCGGATCCGACAGCACCCGCTCGATCTTCGCCACCGCGTCGCCGGCGTCGCCATAGATCAGCCGCTCGTCCCCGCCGACGATCTCCACCTGGCCGCCGCCGGCGGGCACGAAGACGATCGCGCCGGCGCGCTGCAACTCGGCGACGGCGATGCCGAAATGCTCCTCCGCCATGCCGTGGATGCCGTAGCGGTGGCGGGCCATCAGCTCGATGAGAGCGGCGCGCGGCAGGTTCCGGTGGATCGTCACCCAGCGCCGGCGGCGCTCGGCCATGGCCAGGATCCTGCGCCCGTAGGCGCCGTGCCCGCCGCCGGGACCGGTGACCAGATGCAGGTCGACCCGGTGGCCGCGCCGGCGCAGGGTCTCGACGATGCCGATCAGCATCTCGTAGCGTTTCTCCGGCGCCATGCGGCCGGCGGCGACGAAGCCGTCCCGGCGCTCGGCCCACGAGCGGCGGGGAAACTCCCCCGGCACCGGCGGGTAGAGCAGCCGCGGCTCGACGCCGTAGAGGGCGCGGAAGTGGGCGCCGGTCCAATGCGAGTTGACCAGGGTCAGGTTGTGCCGCAGGCGCTCGCCGTCGCTTCGCGCCAGCCGCTCGCAGACGAGGTGGTAGATGCCGACCGAGAACGGCAGCAGCCGGTGGTACCAGCGCAGGTCGCAACGCGGCCGCGGCAGACTGCCGCGCGGGAAGTGCACGTACTGGATCCCGCGGCGGGCGAAGTCCATCTCATTCTCGGTGCTGATCGCCAGATCGTAGGGCTCCCGCCGCAGCACGAGCTGCGCCCGGCGGGCCAGCAGACTCCAGCGCAGCAGAGCCGCGCGCAGCGGCAGGAGACGGAGCGCCCGCCTGAGGGCCCGCGGCATCAAGATGAGGCGGAAGTCCCCCGGCTCGAGGGAGGTTCCGCAGATCGCGTTGACCTGCGCCAACGGCGGCGGCTGCCAGGTGAGGAGGGTCAGCTCGTGCCTCCCGCGCAGGGCTTCGAGCAGCCAGGCGGCGACGGTCGCGCCACCGCCGAGAAGCTGAAGATTGGGATGGACGACCAGGATTTTCATCTCGGCAGATTCCGCGACTCTAGCATCAGGCTTCCCGCCAGGGTCGCGCCGGTGCTGCTGCCGGCCCTCGTGGCCGGCGGGGGCGTTGGGACGGCTTGACGGCGGGGCCGGCGCGTGGTAGCTTGGTAGCTCAGGCCAGATGCCACAAGCGAGCAGGGCGCGGTCCGATCCGGGGCTGCCGTGGTCGTGGGTCGATCGCGGGCTGTCGTTCGTAGGTCTCAAACCGGCGTGGCGTGCGCGGGCAGCGGAGCGCCAGCAAGGAGGAACGGCGATGAAAGCGTGGATCGGACGCAATTGGAAGGAATCGGCGGTCTTCCCGCTCCTGATGCTCCTGGCGACGGCCTACGTCTACGTCAACGCCTGCGCCCCCGCCGGCCAGGAGGCGCCGAGCGCCGCCGCGGCGGTGAGCGAGAACCTGCTGGTGCAGCCCAAGGTGATCCCCGCCGTCAACAACCTCCTGAACACCTCCCTGGTGATCAGGATGCAGAAGTGGGTGCAGGAGTCGACCGGCTTCAGCCGCCTGGGCGAGAACTCCACCCCGGGCCCGGTGCTCACCCTGCGCACCTACGGCTCGCCGAAGCCGAATTCCCGCCTCGGCGGCGGCGCCACCTGCGCCACCCCCGACGACCAGCTCGACTGGACCATCCCCGGCCCGACCTACAACGTCAGCCACGGCGCCCGCATGCTGATCAAGCTCAACAACTGCCTGCCGCCGGTCAACGTCACCGATCCGGGCTGCAGCCCGACGCCGCCCTACAACGGCGACGTACCCCCCAACTGCTTCCACGGCGACGACATCACCAACTTCCACTTCCACGGCTTCCGGGTCTCCCCCAACCCGCCCCAGGACTGGATCTACCTCAAGCTGCGGCCGCAGGGCTCGGTGCCCTACAACGACCCGCACAACTTCACCCGCATCGGCAGCTACCAATTCGACGTCGACCCGCTGCAGGACGTCCAGCCGGTGGGCACCCACTGGTACCACCCGCACAAGCACGGCTCGACGGCGCTGCAGGTGCTGAACGGCATGGCCGGCACCTTCATCGTCCACGGCTACTTCGACCAGTACCTCCAGCGGCAGATGCCGGGGCTCCAGGACAAGGTGCTGGTGGTGCAGCAGATCCGCGAGAAGCTGAACGCCTTCGTCGCCAACGGCGGCGGCGGCCAGTTCTACGTCAACGCCCAGAACAACCCGATCATCAAGATGAACTCCGGCCAGATCCAGCGCTGGCGCTTCATCGGCGCCACCATGCAGGGATCGGCCCATTCCGAGATCAAGTGGAACGTCACCCGCAAGCCGGAAGGGCCGGACATGCGCCAGATCGCCCAGGACGGGGTGCCCTTCAACACCAAGAACTACCAGGAGGAGAGGCTGAACCTGGCGCGCGCCGTGCCGGCGCTCAAGAAGGCCCTCTTCAACCGCCTGCCGGAGCTCAAGGAGGACGCCGACGCCCTCGCCCTGGCGCCGGAGGAACGCCCCCAGCGCTTCCTCCTCGGGCCGGGCAACCGCCTCGACTTCCTGGTCCAGGCGCCGGTCGTGCAGCGGCCGACGTCCTTCACCCTGCTCGCCCAGCGGGTCACCAACCTGGCCCCGGGGGAGGGGAGCCTGGCGCCGATCAACGTCAGCCAGTCCCAGCCCCTCCTCACCCTGCTGGTCGACCCGACCCTCCAGCCGATGCGATTCCCCGATCAACTGCCGCCGCAGCCGTGGTACCTGCGGGACATCGAGAACCCCATCGGTCCGAAGGACGTCTTCTTCAGCATGGACAAGGGGCCGGGGGCCAACCCCAAGCCCCCCAACCTGATGATCGACAACCATCTCTACGATCCCGACCGCATCGACCACAACGTCACCTTGGGGATCAACGAGACCTGGGTGCTCAAGAACAACACCTCCATCGCCCATCCCTTCCACATCCACGTCAACCCCTTCCAGGTGACCAACATCGACGGCGTCGACCTGCCGCAGCCGTGGGTGTGGTGGGACACCATCCCGATCCCGATTCTCAACACCACCACCAACACCAACGGCACGGTCACCATCCGCCAGCGCTTCATCGAGTTCACCGGCGAGTACGTCCTGCACTGCCACATCCTCGGCCATGAGGACCGCGGCATGATGCAGAACGTCAAGTGCTCGGCGCGGTAGCCGCACGCAGACCCGGCGTCGCCCCGAGGGGCGGCGCCTCCCGCCGCCCCCTCAGGGCGACGGGATCGTGCGTCTCGGCCGCCGGCGTTCGCTGCGCCCACCCATTCGGGCTAGACTAACCAGCGTGACGCGTGGCCTGGGTCGACCGAGGCCGCAGGCGCGCGGCGCGAGGGCGCCCCCCGGCGCGACCACGTCGCAGCCGCAGGACGGGCGCACTTTGGTCTGCCGGCGCCGGCGCAGCAGCCGGCGATGCAGTCCTAGCTGCGGGAGGAGCGAGGGAGATCGAGCATGGACGAATCGACGACGACGGCCGCGGCGAGCGGCGAGCTCGAGGCCTACTACGGCCTGCCCCGGCAGGTCGTCTACTGCCGGCGCTGCGTGCTGTCCAACCAGCGGCCGTCGTCCTATCCCGAGTTCAAGCACACCGCCGACCGCCGGACGCCGACCCTGCACATCGGCGAGGACGGCATCTGCGATGCCTGCCGGTACGCCGAGCGCAAGGCGGACATCGACTGGCAGGCTCGGGAGGAGGAGCTCCACCGCCTGCTCGACCGTCACCGCAAGAACGACGGCTCCTACGACTGCCTGGTGCCCGGGAGCGGCGGCAAGGACTCGGCCTACGCCGCCTGGAAGCTCAAGTACGAGTACGGCATGCACCCGCTGACCATCACCTGGCCGCCGCTGCTCTACACCGACTACGGCCGGCGCAACTTCCGCAATTGGATCGAGGTCGGCGGCTTCGACAACGTCACCTACAAGCCGAATGGCCGGGTCCACCGGCTGCTCACCCGGTTGGCGATCGAGAACCTCCTCCACCCCTTCCAGACCTTCATCCTCGGGCAGAAGAACCTGGCGCCCAAGATGGCGCTTCAATTCGGCATCCCGCTGGTCTTCTACGGCGAGCCCGAGGCGGAGTACGGCAATCCGATCGCCGAGACCCAGAGCTCCCTGCGCGACGCCTCCTACTTCGCCATGCGCGACCTCAGCGAGATCTACCTCGGCGGCGTCTCGGTCGAACGCCTGATCGCCGAACACGGCCTGTGCCTGAACGATCTCGCCCCCTATCTGCCGGCCGACCACCGCGCCCTCGAAGCCGGCCGGATCGAAGTCCACTACCTCGGCTACTACCTCAAATGGACGCCGCAGGAGGCCTACTACTTCGCCGTCGAGCACACCGGCTTCGAGCCGCGGCCGGTCCGCACCCAGGGCACCTACTCGAAGTACAACTCGATCGACGACAAGATCGACGACCTGCACTACTACACCACCTGGCTCAAATTCGGCCTCGGCCGCGCCAGCTACGACGCCTCGCAGGAGATCCGCAACCGCCACCTCACCCGCGACGAGGGCGTCGCCCTGGTCAAGCGCTTCGACGGCGAGTTCCCCGACCGCTACCTCGACGAGGTGCTCGACTACCTCGAGCTGCCGCGCTCCCGCTTCGACCAGCTCTGCGAGCGCGCCCGCTCCCCCCACCTGTGGCGCAAAGAAGGCGGCGAATGGCGCCTGCGCCACCCGGTGTGGGAAGCGGGATGACCGTCAGGCGTCCGCCAACGCCACCGCCAGCTCGGCGGCGAGGCGGGCGTTGGCTTCGACCAGGGCGGCGTTGGCGTCGAGGGTGGCGCCGCCGGTGAGCTCTTCGAGGCGGCGGAGGAGGTAGGGGGTGAGGGCCTTGCCGGCGACGCCGTCGCGGGCGGCGTCGGCCAGCGCCCGCTCGATCGCCGCCGCCACCGGCTCGGGGTCCAGGGCATGCTCTTGCGGGATCGGATTGGCGATCACCAGGCCGCCCGCGAGCCCCAGGCGGCGGTGGCTGCGGACGACGGCGGCGAGGTCGCGGACGTCGCCGGCGCGGTGCTCCAGCGGATGCTCGCTGGCGCGCACGTAGAAGGCCGGGAAGCGGCCGGTACGGTAGCCGATCACCGGCACGCCGCGGGTCTCCAGGGCCTCGAGGGTGGCGCCGAGGTCGAGGATCGACTTGGCGCCGGCGCAGACCACCGCCACCGGGCTCCGCGCCAGCTCCTCGAGGTCGGCGGAGACGTCGAAGCTCGTCCCCGCCCCGCGGTGGACGCCGCCGATGCCGCCGGTGGCGAAGACCCCGATGCCCGCCGCCGCGGCGATCATCATGGTGCCGGCGACGGTGGTGGCGCCGTCGAGGCGGCGCGCCACCACCCAGGCCAGATCGCGGCGGCTGACCTTGACCACCCGCGGGCCGGCGCGGGCGATGCGTTCGAGGCCGGCGCCGTCCAGGCCGACGACGAGCTCGCCGTCGAGGATGGCGACGGTCGCCGGCACGGCGCCGGCGCGGCGCACCGTCCGCTCCAGCCGGCGGGCGGTCTCCAGGTTGCGCGGCCAGGGCAGGCCGTGGCCGATGAGGGTCGACTCCAAGGCCACCACCGGCCGCCCGGCGGCGAGGGCCTGCGCCACCTCCGGCGCCAGCTGCAGGAGCTCCCTCACGGCGCCGCCGGCGCCGGCACGGCGCCGCTCCAAACCATCGCCTGGGAATCCGCGTACATCGATCGAGCCCGCCGGTCCAAGCCCGTCCTTCGCCGCGGCGCGGACGGGGTCCTTCCGTGCGGGGCATCCAGTGTACAATCCCGGCGATCCACGACCGTTACCCACCCGCGACCGCAAGGAGCCGCCCATGCGCCGAAGCCGCTCGACGTCCGCCGTCCTCCTCCTCGTCGCCGCCCTCGCCCCCGCCGCCGGGGCGCAGGAGCCGGTCGACTGGCAGATGATCAACCGCATCCGCGACGAGGGCCTGAACCGCTCCCAGGTGATGGCCACCGTCACCCAGCTGACCGACGTCATCGGCCCGCGGCTGACCGGCTCGCCGCAGATGAAGGAAGCCAACGAGTGGACGAGGCGCAAGCTGGAGGAGTGGGGGCTGTCGAACGCCCACCTCGAGCCCTTCGACTTCGGCCGCGGCTGGAGCTTCAGCCACGCCAGCGTCCACATGGTCGCCCCCCACCAGACGCCGCTCATCGCCCTCCCCCAGGCCTGGACCCCCGGCACCGGCGGGCCCAAGCGCGGCAAGGCGATGAGGATCACCCTGGAGTCGGAGAAGGACTTCGACGCCTACCGCGGCAAGCTGGCGGGCACGATCCTGCTGCTCGATCCGCCGCGCGACCTGCTGAGCGCCGAGGAGCCGGCCCTGGACCGCTACGAGGACGACGAGCTGGCCGAGCTCGCCAGCTTCCCCATCCGCGGTGAGCGCGGCCCGGGCTTCCGCCAGCGATTCATGCAGCGCTGGCGCTTCCGCCAGAAGCTCAACGACTTCCTGGTGCAGGAGAAGGTCCTGGCGACGGTGTCGATCAGCTCCCGCGACGGCGGTCTGGTGCGCGTCGGCGGCCGCGGCTCGCGCGAGGTCGGCGCCAACGTCGGCGTCCCCGCCCTGGTGATGACCGCCGAGCACTACAACTGGCTGGCGCGGCTCGCCGGCGAGCCGGCGCCGGCGCAGCGGCAGGAGGACGGCGGGGAACGAAACGGCGGCGAGGCGACGAGCCCGCCGGCGCAGGAGCCGCCGGCGCAGGAGCCGCCAGCGGCCGAGGTCGAGCTCGAGATCGACGTCCGCGCCCGCTTCCACGACGACGACCTCATGGCCTACAACACCATCGCCGAGATCCCGGGCAGCGACCCGCAGGCCGGGGTGGTGATGGTCGGCGGCCACCTCGACTCCTGGCACGGCGGCACCGGCGCCACCGACAACGCCTCGAGCTGTGCCGTGGCGATGGAGGCGGTGCGCATCCTCAAGGCGATCGGCGCGACGCCGCGACGCACCATCCGCATCGCCCTGTGGTCGGGAGAGGAACAGGGGCTGCTCGGTTCGCGGGCCTACGTCGAGGAGCACTTCGCCCACCGGCCGCTCAAAGACGATCCGGAGCAACGCGACCTCCCGGCCTGGCTGCGCGAGCCCGCCGGGCCGATCGAGATCAAGCCGGGCCACGCCGACCTCAGCGCCTACTTCAACCTCGACAACGGCAGCGGCAGGATCCGCGGCATCTACGCCCAGGAGAACGTCGCCGTGACGCCGATCTTCCGCGCCTGGCTCGAGCCCTTCCACGACCTCGGAGCGACCACCGTCGCCACCCGCAACACCGGCGGCACCGACCACCTGTCCTTCGACCGCGTCGGCCTGCCGGGCTTCCAATTCATCCAGGACGGGCTCGACTACTCCACCCGCACCCACCACACCAACATGGACGTCCTCGACCACGTGCCGCGCGAGGACCTGATCCAGAGCTCGGTGATCCTCGCCTCCTTCCTCTACCACGCCGCCATGCGCGAGGAGCCCCTGCCGCGCAAGCCGATGCCGCAGGAGGAGGAGTAGGAGTCGGAAGGACGCCGGATCGCGAGCGCCCGGACGGCCCCGCCGAGCCCTCGACGGCCGAGGCCGCGATCGCCCGCCGGGAGCCGCTGCGGAATCACGCCGCCGCAGCCCCGAGGCGCGGGCGCAACGGGGCGTGCGCGGGCGCCTACGGCACGTTGTCGACGATGAAGCTGGTCTCGCCGATCTCGACCGTATTGCCGAGGGTGTCGGTGACGAAGACCTGGGCCTGGTGCTCGCCGTCGACCACCTTATTGCTGTCGAAGAAGAGGCGCCAGACCGGCATCAGGGTGTCGGGGAAGCCGGGATACTGAGCGGCGACGCTGGCCCGGCTGTCGACGCCGAAGTCGGCGTTGCCGATCTTCTCGCCGTCGACGAAGACCTCCACCAGGGCGACGCCGTCGGCGTCCAGCGCCCAGCCCTCGAAGCGCATGACGCCGGCGTAGATGCGGTTCGGGCGCGGCACCTCGATCAGGCCGAAGGCGAGGTCGTCGGCCAGGCTCTGGCTGCAGATGAAGAAGACCGGCAGCTCGGCGATGTTCTCGTTCTGATTGGAGATGTCGCCGGCGCGGATGGTGATGGTGTGGTGGCCCTCGGTGCGCGCTCCGTCGGCGATCAGAGCGCCGACGTCGAGGACGAAGCGGAAGCCGGCGTTGGGGGCGTCGAGGGCGAAGGGATACTGGTTCTCCACGTCCAGCCGGGTGAGGCCGTAGCAGTCGGTGAAACCGCCGGCGAGGAAGTCGAAGCGGCAGTCGCGGCGGCTGTTGGCGAGGATCACGCCGTCGAGCATGATCTCGACGAAGCCGATGCCCGAATCGCCGATCTCGACCCCCAGGTCGAGGGCCCAGCCCTCGATCACGGTAAAGCGCCGGAAGGGGTCGGTGGTATCGCAGTTGCCGACCAGGTCGGCGTTGCGGTTCGGCCGGTCGATGCGGCCGAAGGGGCGCAGATTGTGGGTCGAATTCTGGAACAGCAGCGTGCGCTTGGGCGGGATGTCGAAGAAGGTGCCGTCCATCAGCTCGGCCCGGGCGCTGACCACGTGCAGGCCGTCGAGATGCTCGGTGGCGTTGAGGATGACCCCGAATCCGGCGGCGGCCGAGTCGGGGAAGCCGGGGAACTGACGCTCGACGCCGGGGCGCGGCCGGCCGTAGCCGGCCTGCACCACGTCGACGCCGTCGACCTGCAGGATCACCCGCCGCACCCCGACGTCCGCCACCACCCAGCCGGTCATCCCCACCGCCCCGCTGGCGGTGTTGCCGCCGCCGGTCGGCCCATCGAAGAAGCCGATCGTCGTCTGCCCGCTGAGCGGCCCGGCCGCAGCCAGCACCGCGAGGGCCACCATCACCATTCGTAGTCGGCTGTTCATGGCCTTTCCTCCACGTCCGTCGTCGCCAGACAGAAAAACCCCGCTACACCGGGGTCTTGGAGCCATCCCGGGCCCCACGATCGGTCTTCGGCCGACGCGCATTCGTCTTAGTCTATGCATCCCCCCCGCCCAGGTCAACGGTATGTGCCCAACTTTCTGTGCAAAACTTCAGCCGCCCCACGCCCGCCAGGTGGCGGCGAGGCCGTCGGCCAGGGCGACCTGCGGGCGGTAGTCGAGCATGGCGCCGGCGGCCCGCAGATCGGCCAGGGAATGGCGCACGTCGCCGGGGCGTGGCGGCTCGTAGACCGGCTCCTCCCCCTTCCCCACCAGCCGGCGGATGAGCCGCGCCAGGCGAGCGATCGTCGTCCGATCGCCGCCGCCGACGTTGTAGGCCCGGCCGCAAGCGGCGGGCGGTGCGGCCGCCGCCAGCAGGTTGGCCCGCACCGCGTCGCCGACGAAGGTGAAGTCGCGGCTCTGCTCGCCGTCGCCGAAGATGCGCGGCGCCGCGCCGCGGGCGCAGGCGTCGAAAAACCGTGGCACCACCGCGGCGTAGGGACCGTCCTCCCGCTGGCGCGGGCCGTAGACGTTGAAGTAACGCAGGCCGATCAGCTCCATGCCGTAGGCGTGGCCGAAGACCGCCGCCAGGGACTCCCCCATCTGCTTCGACAGGGCGTAGGGGGAGAGCGCCTCCCCCTCCTCCCCCTCCACCCGCGGCAGGGCGGTGGCGTCGCCGTAGACGCTGGAGGAGGAGGCGTAGACCACCCGCTCGACCCCGGCGTCGCGGGCCGCTTCGAAGAGGTTCGCGGTGCCGAGCACGTTGACCGCGATGGTCCGCGCCGGCTGCGCCAACGACCGCGGCACCGAGCCGAGGGCCGCCTGGTGGAAGACCAGGGCGACGCCGCGGCAGGCGCGCTCGCAGGTCGGACGGTCGAGGATCGTGCCCTCCAGGCGCTCCACCTGCGGCCCGGCGTGGGCCAGGTTCTCGCGCCGGCCGGTCGACAGGTCGTCCAGCACCCGCACCCGAGCACCGCGCGCCACCAGCGCGTCGACCAGATGGGAACCGATGAAGCCGTAGCCGCCGGTCACCAGCACCGGCAGGGCGCGCCAGTCGATCCCCCGGCCGGCGCTCACGCCCGAACCAGACCCGGCCAGCTCTGGCGGTAGACGCCGCGCGCGTCCACCACCAGCGGCGCGTGGGCACGCACCAGCTCGTAGTCGACCGCCCGGTGGTGGGTGACCACCACCACCGCGTCGACCGCCCCGAGGACGGCGGCGTCGAGGGGCACCGAGTCGAGGGGCGGCAGGTCCGGCCAGCTGCGCATCGCCGGCGCGTGCGGGATGTGGGGATCATGGTAGAGCACCTCGGCGCCGAGGTCGCGCAGGCGGGAGAGGATCTCGAACGCCGGGCTCTCGCGCGGATCGTCGACGTCGGGCTTGTAGGCCAGGCCGAGGAGCAGGATGCGGCTGCCGCGCACCGCCCGGCCGCGGTCGTTGAGCGCCCGCTGCAGCTTGCCGACGACATAGGCCGGCATCTCGCGGTTGACCTCGCCGGCGAGCTCGATGAACCGCGCCCGCATGCCGTGGCCGCGGGCCTGCCACGCCAGGTAGAAGGGGTCGACCGGAATGCAGTGACCGCCCCACCCCGGCCCGGGGTCGAAACGCATGAAGCCGAAGGGCTTGGTGGCGGCGGCGTCGAGCACCTCCCAGACGTCGATCCCCATCGCCTCGAAAACCGTCTTGAGCTCGTTGACCAGGGCGATGTTGACCGCCCGGAAGACGTTCTCCGTCAGCTTGCAGGCCTCCGCCGCCCGCGGCGAGGACACCCGCACCACCGAGCTGAAGACCTGCCGGTAGAGGGCCTCGGCCAGGTCCCCCGAGCGGCGGTCGGCGCCGCCCACCACCTTGGGCACGTCGGTGGTGCCGAAATCGGGATTGCCCGGGTCCTCGCGCTCCGGCGAGTAGGCGAGGAAGAAGTCCTCCCCGCAGCTCAGGCCGCCGGCTTCGAGCACCGGCCGCAGGCGCTCTTCGGTGGTGCCGGGGTAGGTCGTCGACTCCAGCACCACCAGCTGGCCGCGGCGCAGGTGACGGGCGACGTGCTCGGCGGTCTGGTCGACGTAGGAGAGATCGGGCTCGTGGTGGCTGCCCAAGGGGGTGGGGACGGAGATCAGCACCGCATCGGCCTCCGCCAGGCGGCGGAAGTCGGCGGTGGCGTCGAGCCTGCCGGCCCGCACCAGCGGCGCCACCCGCTCGCCGTCGAGGTGACGGATGTAGCACTCGCCGCGTTTGAGCGCCGCGATCTTCTCCCCGTCGACGTCGAAGCCGAGGACCGGGAAGCCGCGCTCGGCAAAGGCGAGGGCGAGGGGAAGACCGACGTAGCCCAGGCCGATGGTGGCGACGGTGGCGTGGCGCCGGGCGATGCGTTCTTCGAGCTCGCCGTGGGGCGAGCGGACGGCGTTGGCGGACGATGACTCCACGGTGGCGTGCTCCTGCTTCACGTCGGATCAAGGGCCGGTGCCCGGGGGCGACCGCCGGTGCAGGGTCGGATCGAGGCTCAGCGCGATCCGCTGCGCCTCCTGCGCCTGCGCCGTCTCGCCGGCCGCCTGGAGCGCCCGGGCCAGGTTGAAGTAGACCTCCCCCCGCGGCTCGATGCGGAGGGCGCGCCGGTAGGCTCCCAGGGCGGCCTGCGGGTCGCCGAGCAACATGTGTTGGCCGCCGGCGAGGAGCGGTACCAGCACGTTGACCCGGTCGATCTCGCCGACGATGCGCAAGCGTAGCAGGTTGCGCCGCACCAGCTCGCGCCGCATGCGGGCCGCGGCGGGCTCGCCGAGGGTGGCGGCGGCGAGCTTGCTGTCGTGCTCGACCGCGGCGAGCAGCTGGTTCGCCTGCCAGGCGCGCACCGCCCGCCGCACCTGGCCGAAGGTGGCGAGGAGGAGGAACGGCAACAGCACCCAGGCCAGGCGGCGTCCGCTCATCCTCCCTCCTCCCGCGCCAGGCTGAAGAGCGCCGCGACGAGCAGCAGGGCGGGGTAGGCGACCAGCGCCAGATGGAATACGAAGGTGGTCGCCACCAGCACCGCCAAGCCCAGCGAGGCGGCCTCCAGCACCGCCGCCTCGACCCGGCCGGCCGGCGTAGCGCGCAACCGCCGCAGAGCCCTGCGGCCGGCAGCGGCCGCCAGCGCCGCGGCCCATGCCATCGCCGCCACCCCCGGCCAACCCCAGCTGGCGGCGCTCTCCAGCACCTCGCTGTGGCCGTTGGCGAAGAACGGCTGCTTGTGGCGCGGATAAAAACGCACCCCCCGCTCGCTCAGCGCCAGGCGGGCGCCGGCGAACTCGGCCCGGTAGGCGCCGTGGCCGACGCCGGCCAGCGGGTGCTGGCGGAGCATCCACCAGGCCGCCCGCCAGCCGTCGAGGCGGCCGGTGAGGACGTGGTTGATCTGCCCCTGGCGCAGCTGCGACGCTTTGCGCACCACCCGTTCGCGCAGCGGCTCGACGGCGGCGACCGCGGCGACCGCGACCGCCGCCGCCAGCGCCGCCGCCAGCACCGCCCGGCGCCGCGGCAGGAGCCGCGCCCAGAGCAGCAGGCTGGCGGCGAGCACCGCCAGCAGCACC
>RFGL01000409.1 GCA_003697015.1 Acidobacteriota bacterium
ATGCCGGCGGGGGCGCCGGGGGCGGCGAGGGCCGGGCGCTCGAGCGCCTCGCCGCGCTCTCGGCCGGCGTCCTCGAAGGCGCGGGCGGCGGCGTCGAAGGCGCCGTCGTCGAGGTCGCCGGCGAGCACCAGGACGGCGTTGTCCGGGCGGTAGTAGCGGCGGTGGAAGGCGGCCAGGGCCGGCCCGTCGATCCGCGCCAGCTCGCCGGCGGTGCCGAGCACCGGCCGGCCGTACGGATGATCGGGGAAGCGCGCCCTCGACACCTCGAGCTCGAGGGCGTCCCAGGGCTCGTCCTGGTACATGGCGATCTCGTGGCGGATCACCCGGCGCTCGCTGTCGACCTCGCCGCCGTCGAGGGCCAGGGCGCTCATGCGGTCGGCCTCGATCTCCAGGGCGGCATGCCAGCGGTCGGCGGCGAAGGAGAAGTAGTAGAGGGTGGCGTCGTGGCCGGTGAAGGCGTTGTTGGTACCGCCGAGAAGGCGGGTGAGGCGGTCGATCTCGCCCACCGCGAAGCGGCGGCTGCCCTTGAACATCATGTGCTCGAGGAAGTGGGCCATGCCCCCCTGGCCGGGTGGATCGTCGCGGCTGCCGGCGCGGTAGACCAGGGCCGACGTCACCAGCGGTGCCTGGCGGTTCTCCACCAGACAGAGGGTGAGGCCGTTGGCCAGGCGCTCGACGCGGGCCGGCGGCAGGACGGCGGGCAGGGCGGCGGCGGCAGCATCCATCGTCGACGTCCGGCGGAGATCAGGTGGCGTCGAGCTCGCCGTGCCGGCGGCGCGGGAAGCGGTGCCGGCTCCAGACGGCGAAGCGCCGTTCCTGCTCGTCCCAGCCGAGATGGGAGACCTCCAGCCGGCGCTCGTCGAGACGGATCCAATTGCAGGTGTTGCGCCGCCGCTCGCAGCCGCGACCGCGGGCCGAGGTCGTGGTGCCGGCGTGGATCAGCCACACCGGCGGCCGGCCGCTGGGGTAGTAGGCCTCGCTGCTGGCGACGTAGGTCTGGTGCTGGTGGCCGCCGAGCACCAGCTCGACGCCGTGGGCGGCGAGCAGGTCGACGGTCTCCCAGGCGCCCTTGAGCACCCGCTGGTTGTCGTAGCGCGGTGCCGGCACCAGGTGGTGGTGCATGACGACGATCTTCGCCTTGCCCGCCGGCACCGCCGCCAGGCGTGCGGCCAGGGCGCGGCGCTGCCGGCGGCCGATGCGGCCGTCTTTGAGGGTCCAGTTGTAGGCCGTGTTGAGGCCGATGACCACCATCTCCTCGTCTTCGTGCTCGGGCTCGAGCTCGGCGGCGAAGTGGGCGCGGTAGGCGCCGTAGGGGGCGAGGAGCCGTTCCCAGATGCGGTAGAGGGGTACGTCGTGGTTGCCGGGCACGGTCAGGGTCGCCACCCCGAGCTCCCCCTCGAGGCGATCGACGAAGGCGCGGGCGGCGCGGAACTGGTGCGGCTTGGCGCGTTGGGTCAGGTCGCCGGAGATCACCACCAGGTCGGGACGGCGTTCGGCCACCAGGGCGCGCACCCCCTCCGCCACCGGCGGCAGGTGGTGGGGACCGAAATGCAGGTCGGAGACGTGGAGCAGCTGGCGCATGACGGCCTTGGGGCGGCGACCGCCCCCGGTTTGCCGAGCGGGGTCGCGGGGTTCAGTCCCCTTCCGGCCGCCCGCCGAAGACGCCGGCGATGTTGCGGCTCGCCTCGTCGACCGCGAAGCTCGACAGGGTGCTGACCAGCAGGTTGCCGCGGCTGCGGCCGAGGAGGAAGCCGGCGGCGGCAGCGACCAGCAAGGCCGGCAGGGGATAGGCGCGCACCTTGGCACGCCAGTCGAAATCCTCCGGCAGCAGCTGATCGACGAGGTCGTCGGACCAGGACGCTGAACGCGGCTCGCGATCCATCGGCATCACCTCCTCGCAGGGGCGGTCAGTCGTCGTTGCGGCGGCGGAAGAGCAGGCCGATCACGAAACCGATCAGGGCGGCGAAGAGGACCGACCTGCCGGGATGCTCGCGCACGTAGTCCTGGAGCTCTTCGCTCCACCCTTCGACGTTGTCGCGGACCTGGGAGTAGCCGTCGCGCAGCTGGACGACGGTGTCGTCGTAGCGCTCGCGGGCGGCGCCGCGTACGTGGCTGGCGCGGTCGCGTGCTTTCTCGGTGACTTCCTGGAATCGCTCGCGCGCCTCGTTCAGGCGTTCGCGGGCCGTTTCGCGACCGCGATCCACCACCTCGCTCACCGCATCGCGGGCACGTTCCAGAGGGCGGACGTTGTCGGCTTTGTCGTGTTTGCTCATCGCGTTCTCCAGACGTCGGGCGCCCGCACCGGGCGCGGCAGGATAGTTTATCGGATGCGGCCGCTCTGTGGCATCTCCGCCGTGGCGGCGGCCGGGCCGTTCCGGTAGGGTAGGGGCCTCGATCCGCGGCTGGGCCCCCGACATGAACGACGATACGACCGCCGCATCCAGCAGCGAATCCCGGGACGAGCCGCGGACTCGCGACTGGACCGTGCCGCCAGCCTGGCGGCGCTACGTCCGCTTTCTGCGCCTGGCGGTGGCCAAGGCCAACGCCGACGAGCTGGCGCTGCAAAGCTCGGCCCTGGCCTTCATCACCATCCTCTCCCTGGTGCCCCTGCTCGCCGTCTTTTCCTACGTCGGCGCCCTGGTCTTCGGCGACGAGCCCCGGCGGCTGGTGGAGCTGATGCAGATCGTGCTGCCCTACTCCGAGGTCGCCATCCTCGAGCAGCTGAGCGGCTACCTCGAACAGGCCCGGGGCATCCGCGGTTTCGGCTTTCTCGGCTTTCTCGTCACCACCCTGCTCGCCTTCATCACCATCGATCAGACGGTCAACCGCATCTGGAGCGTCACCCAGCACCGGCCCTTCCACATCCGCCTGCGCTCGTTCACCCTGGTGCTCTTCTGGGGCCCGCTGGTGATCGGCGCCACCTACTCGAGCCTCTTCTTCCTCCGCCAGCAGTCGGCCTTCCGGGCGGTCGAGGAGCTGACCGTCCGTCTGGTGCCCTTCCTCGTCACCCTCCTCGGCCTGACGATGCTCTACTGGCTGGTGCCCTACGCCGCGGTGCGCTTGCGCAGCGCCCTGTGGGGCGGGCTGATCGCTTCGCTCCTGCTCGAGCTGCTGCGCCAGGGCTTCGGCCTCTACATCAGCGTCTACCAGCGCATGTCGACGGTCTACGGCAGCTTCGCGCTGGCCCTGATCTTCATGCTTTCGATCCAGCTCGCCTGGTGGATCGTGCTGCTCGGCAGCGAGGTCGCCTACTGCGTCCAGCACTACGAGCACATGTTGCGGGTACGGCGCTCGGTGGCCGGCCTCGAAGGCAGCTGGACGGGGCTCGCCGCCCTGCTGGTGATCGCCGATCGCTTCCGCAACGGCGAGCCCTTCACCCACCGCGAGTTGCTGGCCGAACGGCTGCAGCTCGGGGTCGACGCCCTCGAGCGGTTGATGGGCCCCTTGATCCAGGCCGGGCTCGTCGCCCGCAGCCGCGATCGCGAGGGCTATCACCTGAGCTGCGACCCCTACCGCCTGCCGGTGCGCCGGGTGTTGGCCTGCTACGAGCCGCCCCATGGCGACATGATGGCGGTCCTGCCCCCCGAGCTGGCACGGCCGATGAAGGAGCTGCGCGCCAGGCTGGTTGCGGCGCGCGACGGCGAGCTCGGCGACTTGACGGTGGCGCGTTTGCTGGTGCCGCCGGCGGAGCAGGATTTGCATCCCGGGCCCCAGGTCGCCTAGAATGCGCTTCCCCGCGTGGGGCAGTAGCTCAGCTGGGAGAGCACCACGTTCGCATCGTGGGGGTCGAGGGTTCGAATCCCTTCTGCTCCACCATCCCCCCTCCTCAGGATTCCGGATGTAGCAAGCGCAGGACGCCGAGCAGGCTCTTCGGCGCGTGGCGGCTGACCCGCCAGCGTTTGGTGCCGGCGGCCAGGGCCTCGGCCTTGGCCAGGGCGCCGGCGGTCGCCGCCACCAGGATGCCGCGCGCCGCTCCCTGGCTCGCTTCCAGCCGTTGGATCAGGTCTTCGATGGTGTCGGTCTCGGCCTCGTCGAGCCACACCAGGACCCCGCCGCAGACCGACACGATGCTGGCGATCGCCGAGCCGCCCTCGCCGGCGAGGATCTGGGCGTGGAGCGACAGCTTGCCGACCTCGGTGACGAAGACCGCGCTGCCCGCCTGCCTCTTGTCGAGCTTCTCGACCAGGGTGCGCAGGGGCTCGTTCTTGAGGTAGCCCGGCACCCCTTGGACGACCTGCTTGAAGGTCGGCCAGGCACCGGGCTCGATCGCCAGCAGGAAGGGCAGCCCCTTGGCATCGAAGCCGGCGTTCTGCGCTGCCACCAGCAGGCTGGTGACGGTGAGCTCGAAGAGCATCGAGTCGGTGATCTCGCTGGTCGACAGGGCCTTGGCCGCCGCCGGATCCTCGATCGCGAGGGCCCCCTGCTCGATCAGCCAGGCGACCGCCAGGCGGGTGCTCATCGGCGCTTCCGCCTGGTCGCCGATGAGGTCGTAGAGCCGCAGGCCGGGCTGGGCGGCGACGCGGTGGAAGATGCGCTCGATCGGCAGATCGCGGAAGGGCGCCTCGATCTCCGGCGGGGCGGCGGCTCGCGCCCGCAGCGGGGCGCCGGTGGCCGGCAGGTGCTGCCGGCGGGCGGCGAGCTCGTCCTCGATCCAGGAGGCGTGGAGGAGGAGGTCGTGAAGCGGCAGGACGTTCTCCGCCGGCGTCGGACCGCCGCCGTTTTCCTCCTCGCTCTCGAAGCGGAAACGCCCCCGGTCGAGGCCGAGCATCGCCAGCACCGCGTCCTTGCCCCGCAGGCCCCGCCAGCGGGCGGCGATCAGCTTGCCGCGGCGGATCCGCGCCTCGCCGTCGCCGCGGTCGCCGGCGCGCACCACCAGGCGACCGCTCTTGCCCGCCAGATGGACGTATTGCAGCAGCTCGTTCAGCGGGTGGCTGGCGACGTCGCCGGCGAGGACCGGAGCCGCCGCCGGCCGGTGACCGAGAAGCCGGTTGACCCTGAGCGCCAGCTCCTCGAGGTCGACCGGCTTGTGGAGGTAGTCGTCGGCGCCGGCGCGCAGGGCGGCGACGCGATCGGCGCGGTCCTTGTGCTCGGAGAGCATCAGGATCGGCACGGCGTGGGTCTCGGGCTCGGCGCGCAGGGCCCGCACCACCTCGATCCCCGACACCGCGGGCAGGCTGCGCTCGAGCACCACCAGGTCGACCGCCTCCTCGCCGGCGAGCGAGACCGCGCGGGCGCCCTCGTCGGCGATCAGCACCCGGTGGCCGGCGACCCGCAGGTGATCCTCCAGCACGGCGGCGAAGACCGAGTCGTTCTCGACCACGAGGATGGTGGACATGACGGCGTTTCCCTCCATGGCGGCCGCGACGAGGTGGTCCGGCGCGACGTCGCCGGCGCCAGTCTATCGGAGGCGCCGGGCAGCCGTGATACCCTCGCCGATGCGATCGGTCTCAGCCATTCGGCCTGCCTTGAGCCGTCTTGATCGTCGGGAGTTAGCAGCCCTTGAGCGGCAGCCGGCAACGATTGTCCGAGCGCGACGTCGAGACGTTGCGCCGGGCGTTGGTGCGGGCGGTGGCTCGGGTGTGCCCGGCGGAGCTCGCCGACCGCCGGGACGACCTGGTGCAGGCGTCCCTCCTCCGCTTGGCGGATCGCTGGCGTCCCGCCGGGGGTGAGGGAAAGGACGGCTTGTCGTCGTTCTATCTAGTGAAGGTGGCGTATAGCACCTTGATCGACGAGCTGCGGTGCCTGCGCCGGCGGCGTGAGGTGCCTTTGGAGGACGGGAGTGCCGCGATGAGCTTGCCAGCGTCCGAGCCGCTTCCCGATGCGACCGCCCAGGGTCACGAGATCGGCCGCGCCATCCACCTCTGCCTCGGCGAGTTGGGGCGCCCCCGCCGGCTGGCGGTGATGCTCTACCTGCAGGGCCACAGCGTGCGCCAGGCGGCGGCGCTCCTGGGCTGGACCTACAAGCGGACGGAGAATCTGGTCTACCGCGGCCTGGCCAACCTCAGGGATTGCCTGAGCGCCCGGGGGCTTTCGCCATGAAGGCGGACGCTGCGGTCGAACGCCTGCGCCGCCTGCTCGTCGCTGCCGCCGACCGGGCGGCGAGCTCGCCGTCGTGCCCGCCGGCGGAAGCCCTGTGGGCCGCTGCCGGCGGCGAGCTGACGGTGGAGGAGCGTCGCCGGCTGGTCGACCACACGGCTTCGTGCCCGGCCTGTGCCCGCGATTGGCGCCTGGCGGTGGCGGTGGCCGGCGAGCTGCGCCGCGCCAGCCGCCGCCGCTGGCTGCGCCGCGGCCTCGGGGTGGCGGCGACCGTCCTGGTGGCGATCGGCCTGTCGTCGTATCTCCCGGCGCCTTCGGCGTCAAGGCCGCCGGTCTACCGCACGGTGCAGGGAGCCGGCGAGGGGCTGGTGGTCGACGACCAGCAGGCGTCGCGCGACGACTGCGTGCTGCAGTGGTCGGGCCCGCCCGGGCTCGCCTACGACCTGATCGTCCTCGACTCCGACCTGCGTCTGGTCGCCAGCGCCCGCGGCCTCGAGGAGCCGCGTTTTCGGGTGCCGGCGGAGCGCCTCGCCGGCCTGCCGCCGGGGAGCCTGCTCTACGCCCGGGTCGTCGTCCCCGCGTCGTCCCCGGGCCGGCGGCTCGCCTCGCAAACGTTCACGATCCGCATTGATTGAGTTGGCCCTTGCATTCAACGGCCATCCCCCACTCGAGGAGGAAACATGACCAAATGCCCCGGCAACGGAGACGACCGGATCCGCTGCTCCGACAAGATGAAGATCAGACTCGTCGATGACAACGAGCAGGTGCTCGCGGAGCTCCTGCTGTCGGTCGCCGGCGCCCACGCGATCGACGTCTGCCTGCCGCTCATCGGCCACGCCAGGGTGGACCTCGACGACGAGCTGGAGGCAAGCCTCCGGAACCGCGCTCGGGCGCTGGCCGGTAGCGAGGCGAAGGGACGTCAACCTGACGACAAGACGCGGCGGCGGCGCAACCCCTCCGCGCCGAGGACCGGCCACCCGACCCACGTCTGCCTGAGGTGGGAACGTAGTGGTGACGTGGTGCGGGTCGGCCAGGAGAACTGGGAGGAATGAGACGGCCTGCGGCGGTACGGAGCAGCCGGTGGCTGGCGGCGCTGATCTTCGCCGCCGCCGTCTCCCCCGCGCCGGCGGCGGCCGACGCCGTCAGCGCCTGCCGCCAGGGGGCCGGCCCCGGCGCCGGCCCGGAGGAGCTGAGAGACTGCGTCCGCCGGGCGTTGGGCGGCGACGAAGACCGCTTCCGCGTTTCCCGTCGCCGGCTGGAGGAGGCCGGGGACGACGCCGGCCTGGCCATCCTCCTCCAGGCCTGGGCCTATGTGCGCCGCTTTGATGCCGGGGCGGCGGCCGAGGCCCGCGAGCTCTTGGAAGAGGCGGAGCGGCATGCCGAGGCTGACGGCGACGTCTCGCTCCTCGCCTCGGTGCTGGTGGACAAGGCCAGCGTCCTGCTCTTCCTCGCCGACGCCACGGGAACGATCGCCACCGTCGAGCGCCTGCGCGGCATGACCCTGCCCGGCGGCGGCCACGCCTGCAATCGACCCTGCCTCTTCTTTCTCGCCAATTCCCTCTGGCAGCTGGGCCGTTTCGCCGAAGCCAGCGACGTCTTCGCCCAGGTCCTGGAGCGCTCGCGCGAGGTCGGCGACCGCCGGCGCCTGCCGCTGATCGAGTTCTCCAAATTGGGAGCCGACCTCTCGCTGGAGAACCTGGTCAACCCCGACCTCGAGGCGGCGCGAGCATCGTTCGTCGCCCGCTACGAGGAGGTGCTGCGCCTGGCTCGGGAAGTCGACTATCCGCGCATCGAGACCCATAGCCACCTGTTGCTCGGCAAGTTGATGGGGGGCGCCGAGGGCGAGCGCCACCTGGAGATCTGCATCGCCCAGGGGCGGGAGCGGGGCTTCGACGACATCCTGCTGCATTGCCTCAACCGGCTGGCGGCGACGGTGGTGAGGCGCGATCCCGAGCGGGCCCGGGCTCTGCGGGCCGAGGCCGAGCGGATCGTCCTGCCGCCGGGGAACGAGCGGTGGGTGGCGATCGGCTGGACCGACGCCGCCACCGTCGACTGGGCCCTCCTGCCCCGCCAACAGGCGG
This sequence comes from Acidobacteriota bacterium, assembly GCA_003697015.1. Lineage (GTDB taxonomy): Bacteria > Acidobacteriota > Thermoanaerobaculia > Multivoradales > J023 > J023. Next base: position 8,118 of record RFGL01000409.1, read on the forward strand.
CGTGGCGGTCCTTGATCGGTCTCGAACAGGTCGAGGTGCTGCGCGCGCTCCAGGGCCGGCCGAGCACCCGGGCGGAGTTCTTCAGCGAATGGGTCGACGTCTACAGCGCCCTGGCTGGCCGCCTCCTCGATCCGGCCTACGGCGAGCCGTCGGCAGCCGACCTGGCAACCGCCTTCCACGTCATGGAGCGCCTGCGGGCCCGGGTGCTGCTCGAGACCCTGGCGCAAGCCCAGGCGGCTCCGCCCGAGCCCCGGGCGGACGATCCGCGGGTGCAGCGGCGCCAGGCCCTGCTGCTCGACGTCTTCGAGCACAACCGGAAGCTCTTGGCGCCCGACCTCACCGCCGAGCGGCGGCGCCAGCTGGAAGCGAGCCTCGACCAGCTGCGCCGCGAGGCCGCCCGGCTCACCACCTCCGACCCTGCCTACCGCGTCCTCCAGCGGCCGAGCTTCGCCTCCCTGGCGGAGGTGCAACGGGCGCTGGCGGAGGACGAGGCCCTGCTGTCGTTCCAGATCGCCCCGCGGGAGAACATCCTCCGCGACGTCGCCGGCGGCTCGTGGCTGATGGTGGTGACCCGCGACGCGGTGCGTTCCCTGCCGCTGCCCGAGGGCCGTCTGCTGCGGTTCAACGTCGAGACCTACCTCGACCTCTTCCCCCGCCGGGACGGCCGCGAGGAGAGCTTCTCGCGCCGCCTCTACGACGAGCTGATGGGCGACGCCCTGGCGGCGCTGCCACCGGCGATCGAGCGGCTGGTGATCGTGCCCGACGGCATCCTCCACCTGCTGCCCTTCGCCGCCTTGATCGACGGCGAGGGCAGGGTGCTCGCCCGGCGCTACCGGCTGTCGGTCGTGCCGTCGGCCTCCCTCTGGTGGCGCTGGCGCCAGCAGCGGGAGGCCGGTGGCGGGGCGCTGATCCTGGCGGATCCGCAGATCGCCGCGCCGGAGGGCGCCGGCCGGCTGCCGGCCCTGCCCGCCGCCGCCGCCGAAGGCCGGCGGGTGGCGCGGCGACTGGGCTCGTCGAGCCGGCTGCTGGCCGGCGCGGCGGCGAGCGAGCACGCCCTGAAGCAGGCCGACCTCGCCGCCGCCTGCCTGCTGCACTTCGCCGCCCACGCGGTGGTCGACGAGGAGAAGACCGAGACCTCGGCGGTGATGCTCGCTCCCGGCGGTGGCGACGACGGACCGTTGTCGGTGCCCGAGATCGTCGAGCTCGAGCTCGACGGCAAGGTGGTGGTGCTGTCGGCCTGCAGCAGCGCGTCGGGGAGGGTGCTCAACGGCGAGGGGGTGATGAGCCTGGCAAGGGCCTTCTTCCAGGCCGGTGCGGTCGCCGTGATCGGCAGCCTGTGGCCCCTGCGCGACGACCAGGCGGCGCTCCTCTTCGATGCGTTCTACCGCCACCTGGGGCGCGGCGAGAGCCTCGCCGGCGCGTTGCGGGCGGCGCAGCTGGACCGCATCGCCACCGGGGCGCCGGCGGCCGATTGGGCCGGGGTCGAGGTCTTTGGCAACGGTGCCTTCGTCCCCTTCCCCGGCGGCGTGCGGCCGGCTGCCGATCCGCGGCGGCTTGCCCTGTGGAGCGGTCTGGCCCTCTTCCTCGGCCTCGCCGTCAGCCGGCGATGGCGCTGAGGCGCCGAGCGGAACCCTCCGTGGCACGGCGGATGCGCGCCCCTCGCCGGCCGCCTAGCAGTCGGTGGGGAAGTCGGGCAGCCGGCGGTCGCGTTCGGCGATCTCGACCGGGGCGAAGGGCCAGGGGATGGCGAAGGCGGGGTCGTCCCAGCGAACGCCGCATTCGTCGGCCGGCGACGCCAGCTCGGACATCTGCAGGAAGACCTCGCATTCGTTCTCGAGGGTGAGGAAGCCGTGGGCGACCCCGGCCGGCAGGTAGAGGGCGCGGCGGTTGTCGAGGCTCAGCTCGAGGCCCAGGTGCTGGCGGTAGGTGGGGGAGGTGGGCCGCAGATCGAGGACCGCCGCCCACACCGCGCCGCGGATCGCCCGCATCAGGGTCACCTCCCCCGGCGGGAAGGCGCGATAGCGCAGGCCGTAGAGATGGCCGCGGCGATGGCAGACCACGACGTCGTTGCGCACCACCGCCGGATCGAGGCCGCGGCTCTCCAGCCGGTGCCGGCAGTAGGCGCGGGTGAAGTAGCCGCGGTGATCGGCGTCGCTCTCGGGCTCGATCGACCAGGCGCCGCCGACGGCCAGGGGGTGGAAGATCATGGGATCTCCTCAAGCTCGGGGATCGCCACCACGAAGCGCCCGCCCCAGTCGCGGACGTCCGCCATCTGCTCGACGATCTCCTGGCGCAGGTTCCACGGCAGGATGAGCACGTAGTCCGGTCGCGCCTCGCGGATGGCGTCGGGGGGGCGGATCGGCACCTGGCTGCCGGGCAGCAGGCGGCCCTGCTTGTGGGGGCTGCGGTCGACGGTGAAATCGAGGAAGTCGGTGCGGATGCCGCAGTAGTTGAGAAGCGTATTGCCCTTGGCCGGAGCGCCGTAGCCGGCGATGCGTTTGCCCGCGTCCTTGGCCTCGATCAGGAAGCGCAACAGCGCCCGCTTGGTGGCCCGCACGCGCTCGGCGAAGCCGCGGTAGGGATCGAGGGTGAGGTAGCCCGCGGCCTCCTCCTCCGCCAGCAACGCCGTCACCCTCCGGCTGACCGACTCGCCGCCGGCGTCCCGGTGCCGGGCATAGACCCGCAGGGAGCCGCCGTGGGTCGGCAGGCGCTCGACGTCGAAGACCTCGAGGTGGTGGGCGGCCAGCACCCGATGGGCGGTGGTGAAGGAGAAGTAGGAGAAGTGTTCGTGGTAGATGGTGTCGAATTGATTGTGCTCGATCAGCTCCAGCAGGTGGGGAAACTCGAGGGTGAGCACGCCGCCCGGTGCCAGGGCCAGGGCCAGGCCGGCGACGAAGTCGTTCAGATGGGGGGTGTGGGCGAGGACGTTGTTGGCCACCAGCAGGTCCGCTCGGCGGCCGCCGGCGGCCAGTTCCTGGGCCAGGCTGCGGCCGAAGAATTCGGTGATCGTCGGGATGCCGATCGCCTCCGCCGCCCGGGCGACGTTCTGCGCCGGCTCGATGCCCAGTACCGGTATGCCACGTTCTTTGAAGAAGCGCAGCAGGTAGCCGTCGTTCGACGCCACCTCCACCACCCGGCTGTCGCTACCGAGGTGGAAGCGCTCGACCATCGCTGCGGCGTAGGCCTCGGCGTGGGCCAGCCAGGTGTCGGCGTAGGAGGAGAAGTAGGCGTAGTGGCGGAAGATCTCCTCCGGGCTCTGGACCGCCGGCAGCTGGACCAGGAAACAGCCGTCGCAGAGGTAGGTGTGGAGGGGGTAGAAGACCTCGGGCTCGGCGGCGGCGGCGGGATCGCGGTAAGCGTTGGCCAGCGGCGACGTCCCGAGATCGACGAAGGTGCGGCGGAGGGGCGCCGAGCAGAAGCGACAGGTGGGCTGGCTCATCACGATCTCCTGCCCGCGCGGCGCGGGACGAGCGCGCGAATGCTAGCATGGCGCCGCGTCCGCGCCCGCGATCCGTACGACGAGCGTCCAACCTGCCGACCACCCGCGTCCGACGATGGCCTCGCCCCCCTCTTCGCCGCCGTTCGGTGCCGCCCCGGAGGCCGGTCGAGACCGTCGGCGCGACGTCGGATTCTGGTTGTTTCTCGCCCACCTGGCGACGGTCTGGGGCATCGCCGTCTCCAACGTCTTTCACGGCTTGACCCTCCTCTGGCTGGGGCACGCCTGGTGGCGGCGTCGCCCCCGGCGGCCGCGCTGGCGCTGGCGGCGGGTGAGGCCGTTGATCGTGCCGCTGGCGCTCTACGTCCTGCTCCTGTGGCTGGCCATCGCCCTCTCCCGCGAGCCGCGGGTCAGCTTCGGCCACTTCGGCGAGGTGCTGACGGTCTCCACCTTGCCCCTGGCCCTGGTGCTGGTGCGCGGAGCCGGCGCCGCGCGACGGGTGGTCGACGTGCTGATCGGCGTCGAGTTGCTGCTCGCCGTCTTCGGCATCGTCCAGTACTACTTCACCGACTACGGCGCGATGGACCGCCGCATCCCCGGCCCCTTCTCCCACTACCAGACCTTCGCCGGAGTGCTGATGATCGGCGCGCTCCTGATCCTGGCGCGGCTGGTCACCGGCCAGCGCTGGCGCCGGCCCGGGCTGTGGCTGGCCTTCGGTCTGGTCTTCTGGACCTTGATGCTGACCCTGACCCGCGGGCCCTGGCTCGCCCTCGGCCTGGTGACGGCGGGTTTCCTGCTGATCTACGCCCGCCGGGTGGCCTTGGCGGCGGCGCTGGCGGTGATCGCCGGCCTGCTGCTGGCGCCGGCGGAATGGCGCCAGCGGGCGAGCTCGATCGGCGACTTGAGCGACCCCTCGAGCTACGACCGGCTGTGCATGGTCGAGGCCGGCCTCTACATGATCGGCGAGCGACCGCTCTTCGGCCTCGGGCCGGGAATGGTGCGCGAGCGCTACCCGATCTACCGTCATCCGACGGCGCCGCGCTATACCGTCTCCCATCTGCACAACACCTTCCTCCACCTGGCGGCGGAGCGCGGTCTGCTGGCCCTCGCCACCTACCTCTGGTTGATGGCGGCGAGCCTGCGCCTGGCCTGGCGCGGCCTGCGGCGCGCAGGCGGCCTCGGCGGCCCCGACGCCGATCTGTGGTTGGGGACCATCCTGGTGCTGGCGGCCTTCAACGTCGCCGGCCTCTTCGAGGCCAACTGGCGCGACACCGAGGTGCAGCGTCTGGTGCTCTTCGTCCTCGCCCTGCCCCTCTGCCTGCGTCCGTCCTCGGCTAGCCCCCCGCCGCCCGCTCGGCCAACGTGACGCTCTCCTCCCAGCCCGGCCCCCAGGCGCTGTCGAGGTTGCGCTCAAGCTCGCCCCGGTCGTAGCGCAGCAGGTGTTCGTACCACAGGCGGGCATCGACGCCGTCGCCGAGCTTGTTGAGATGCACCTGATCCGGTTGGGTGAAGATCTCCGGCCAGCGGGCCTTGGTCGCGCGCCACACCTCGGGCCCCGGCCAGACGTAGGGCAGATCGCGCCGCAGGAGCTCGGCCAGGGCGTACTTCTCGTGCTCGACCTGAGGTTCGTGGGTGTACTTGTAGATGTGGGTGGTGATGAAGATCAGCTCGACGCCGTCCGCGTGCAGCCGCTCGCAGAGCTTCTGCATGGCATCGGCGCCGGCGCGGACGTTGGCCTCGTCGTCCGGCCCCTGGATGATCGGGGTGGTGAGCTGCAGCGACTGCTGCAGCAGGGCGATGGTCGGCCGCGGGACGTTGGGATACCGCCGCCGGCCCTCGAGCTCGGGGCGATTGGGCAGGGGCAGGAAGTAGTCGCGCAGCATGCGCAGGTAGCTGCGCTCGTAGTCGCGGGTGCCGGGCTCGGCGATCCAGGTACCGACCGGCGCGCCGCCGGCGGCAGCGTTCATCACGTGGTAGACGATCTGGTCCTCGAAAGGGCGATTCATCATCAGCTCGAGAATGTTGGGCCAGCGGTAGGAAGTCGAATAGCCGACGAAGACGAAGGTCTTCTCCTCACCGTCGAAGAGACGGCCGCCGCTGCCCGCCGCGGCAGCCGGCGCGGCGGCTTCCTGGCGGCGCGGCTCGGCGGCCGGGGTGGAGGCCAGGACGAGGACGAGTTGGGCCACGAGCAAGGCGGACAGAGCGTGGATCGGGCGCATGGTGGATCCCCCGTTGACGGCGCCGCGGCGTCAGCGCCGGCGGCGGTAGATGCGGACGATGGTTTCGTCGCCGTCGGGCGCCGCCGGCGGCTCGACCTTGAGCAGCCGCTCGCCGGTGGCGTCCCGGCGTAGCTCGTAGCGCCAGTGGGCGCCCTCGTTGTGCTGCTCCTCGACCGCCAAGACCCCCCTGGCGGCGAGCCAGGAAGCGCGGTGGCGCACGGCGAAGGTGGCGACGGTCTCGTGCCAGCGTCCATCGACCGGCACGGTGATGCGATCGAGCTCCAAGACCAGCCCGGTGCCGTCGGCCCAGCGCAGGACGACGGTCTCCCTTCCGGCGACGTAGGTGCCGGCGAGGGCCGCCACCTCCTGGCGTCGGGGATCGCGGTGGCCCTCGCGCGGGACGTCGCCGGCCTCCTGCGCGGCGGCGACGTGGAGCAAGAGAGCGAGAGCCGCACCGCAGACGGCGCGGAGCACGGGTCGCGTGGCGTTCACGATCGGCGGCATGGTATCACCGCCGCTGCCGTTCCGGTGCCGTCTTCGCTGCCCGTGCCCCGTCGAGGTGCCACCATTTTCGCAGGTGCCGTCGAGGTGCCACCGTTTTCGCAAGTGGCGTTCTTGCAGAGGTTTACGCTGCTGCCGTCGAGGTGCCACCGTTTTCGCAAGTGGCGTTCTTGCAGAGGTTTACGCCGGTTCGGCGGGGTCGCTCGGTCGTCCAGGTGCCGTCGAGGTGCCGTCAAGGTGCCACCGTTTTCGCAAGTGGCGTTCTTGCAGAGGCTTACGCGGCTCGGCTCGGTCCGGGGAAGCAGCCGATTCGCGTGGCGGCGATGGCCGTCCCCGGGCTGCCGTTGTAATTCATTGAGCTGTAACGAGTTGTGAAGAGGGTGGAACCTTTCGGGGACCTGAACCTTTCGGGGACCTGCACGGGGGATGGGACGATAAGCTCGGTCCGGAACAGGAGGATCACGCCCGGGGTCTAAGCCCCCAGGCCCGGACCGTACCCGACCGCGGCCCGGAGCAACGGAGTCCGATGACCGCCGTCACCAGCCAAGCGAGCGCCGACTTGGCGCTGGCCCAGCGCCATCGCCACGGCGACGACCGCGCCTTCGACGAGGTCTACCGGCGTTTCGCGCCGATGGTCTACAACCTCGCCCTGCGCCTGTCCGGGCGGGCGGAGGTGGCGGAGGATCTGTCGCAGGAGATCTTCATCCGCATCTTCCGCCATCTCGGCCGCTTCAACGGCCGCTCGAGCCTCAAGACGTGGATCTATCGGGTGACGGTGAACCACTGTCGTAGCCGCCTCGGCCGCCGGCGCTGGCTCACCCGGCCGCTGGCCGAGGACGACGCCGACTTCGGCGTGCAGCTGGTCGACGAGCGGCGCGATCCCGAATCGCGTACCCTGGCTGGCGACGTCGGCCGGCGGGTGGCGGAAGGGCTCCGATTGGTCAAACCCGTCTTCCGCGAAGCGGTGGTGCTGCGCGACCTCGAAGGACTGAGCTACCAGGAGATCGCTCAGGTCCTGGGGGTGCGTCTCGGCACCGTCCGCTCGCGCATCGCGCGCGGGCGGGAGCAGCTGCGCGTGTACCTGGAGCAAACCGACGAGGCCGCCGACCAGGCGGATGCCAAATCATGAGCGCCCACGACGACATCGCGGCCCCCGAGACTCTCTCGGCCTACCTCGACGGCGAGCTGTCCGTCGATCGGCAGGAAGAGCTCGAGGCGCATCTCGAACAGAACCCCGAATCGCGCCGCCGCCTCGAAGCGATGCGGCGGGTGATCGACGGCCTTCACCAGATCGAGCCGGCGATGCCGCCGCCGACCCTCGAGCATTTTGTGACCCGTCAGATCGCCCTCGAGCGCGAACGCATCCACTGGCTCAAGCGGCTGGAGGGGAGCTTCTCGATTTTCGGCAACCGCCAGAGCCCGATCATGATGCTCTTCGGGCTGATCATCGCCCTGTCGCTCTTCGTCTACTATTTCGCCGTCGCCGTCGAGCGCCAGCGCGGTGACTCGATCCCGGTGGTGGTCGGCCCCGCCGACCAGGGCCGCGCCGTCGGCGAGCGCCTGGAGCTGGCCGGGCGGGTGCTCTTCTGGGAGGGAGAGGCGTGGCATCAGCAGCGCGTCGGCGCGCCGGCGCGCGAGATCGCCCTGGCGACCGACGAGGGCCGAGCGTGGCTCGCTTCCCACCCCGAGTTGGAGCCCCTCGCCGATCTAGGCGAGCCGGCGGTGATCGAGGTCGCCGGCGAAGTCGTCCGGGTGCGGCCGGCGGCCGGCGGCGACCGTGAGATGCCGGCGCCAGCCGGCCGCTGAACCACGGAGGGCGGTGGGGGTTGTATGATCGCAGGGCGATGATCGCCAGCCCTCGCAGCGCCGATCTCGCCGAAAAACGGCGCATTCTCCAGCTCGAGACCCTCTACGACCTGGCGCTGGCGTTGCATGCCGACCGGCCGGAGAACGAGCTCGTCGAGGAACTGCTGCAGCGCGTCTGCGCCGCCCTCGACCCGGCGGCGGCGGTGGCGGTGACCCGCGACCCGTACGGCGGCCCGCGGGCGGTGACCAGCGTCGGCTGGTCGGGAACGCCGCCGTCGGGTGAAGCGCTCCTCGGCAGCGACCTGTGGCGCGAGCTGCTGGCCGAAGGCCAGCCCCTGACCCGGCGCGACGGCGAGCTCGTCGGCCGCTCCTACCGCGAGGTGCTGGCGGCGCCCCTGTGCTACCGCAACGCCTATCTCGGCTTTCTCGCCCTGCTCGACAAGGAGGCGCGCGGCGCGGGGGCGGCGCCCGCCTTCAGCACCGAGGACCGCCGTTTCCTCGACTCGGTGGCGGTGCTCGGGGGCGTCGCTCTCGACGGCGCCCGCCAGCTGGCCGAGCTCGAGGCCCAGCGCCAGCGGCTGGCGGAGGAGAACAAGGCGCTCAAGGGGGAGCTGAGCAATGAGCTCGCCGGCGAGCGGGTGATCGCCAACGCCCCGGCGATGAAGCGGGTATTGGAGATGGTCGAGCGGGTGGCGCCGCGGGGCATCAACATCCTGATCCGGGGCGAGAGCGGCACCGGCAAGGAACTGATCGCCAAGCTCGTCCACCTGCGCTCCGGCCGCGAAGGCCCGCTCATCGCCCTCAACTGCGCCGCTCTTCCCGAGAGCCTGCTGGAGAGCGAGCTCTTCGGCATCGAAGGCGGCGTGGCGACCGGCGTCGCTGCTCGTCGGGGCAAGTTCGAGCTCGCCGACGGCGGTACCCTCTTCCTCGATGAGATCGGCGACCTCCAGCTGCCGCTTCAGGTCAAGCTGCTGCGCGCGTTGCAGGAGCGCGAGATCACCCGCGTCGGCGGCCAGCAGTCGATTCCGGTCGACGTCCGGGTGATCGCCGCCACCCACCAGCAGCTCGAGGAGCTGGTCGAGGAAGGACGCTTCCGCGGCGACCTCTACTACCGCCTGAAAGGGGTCGAGGTCGAGCTACCGCCTTTGCGCCAGCGGCGCCAGGAGATCCCCCACTTCATGCGCCACTTCATCGAGCGCTTCTGTCGCCGGGAGGGCATCCCCGCACCGCAGATCACCGCCGACGCCCTCTCGCTGCTGCTGGCCTACGACTATCCGGGCAACGTGCGCGAGCTGCAGAACCTGGTCGAGGGCGCGGTGTCCCTCGCCGACGAGGTCGTCGACGCCGAGCTGCTGCGCAGCCTGATGGGCACCGCCGGCGACGACGCCTCCAGCGCGGCGCTCGATCTCAAGACCGTCGAGCGACGGCACATCGCCCGGGTGTTGCGACTGACCGGAGGCAACAAGAGCGCCGCCGCCCGAATGTTGGGGCTCGACCGGCGTACGCTTCAGCGCAAGGGCTTCTAGCGCTGCGAGGGCTCCAGTTCCTTGCGTGGCAATATGCCGCGGTGGCGTCAATTTGCCGCAGGGGGACGAAGTGACCGCCATTCGCCCGATTGCGAGCCATGAACCCTGCGGCTCTTCACCCCCATGCGGCAGATTGCCGCAGGAGGCGAAGGTTTCAAGCTCGACGACGAGTGGCGTAGACGACGGATAAGGTCATGATTGTCAGGAAGTTAGCGGGCGATGGGGCGAGGCGGGCGAAGCTGGCTCGATCTTTGCGACGGCATACGGGCGAAACCGGAGGAGGCTCCCCATGCTCGAATCGGCTCGCAAGCTCATCGTCGCTTTGCCCAGAATCCCGGCTCATCTGCTGCTCTCCGTCGGTACTGTGGTCAGCTTCACGTGGCTCCTGCTCAGCGATCAGATCCACCCGATCCTCGTCTACGTCCTCCAGGTCTACCTCACCTTCTGATCTGAGCCCCACCCGCCGTAGACCCCGCCGATCGTCCGGTAGGTAGAGCCCGGGACATGCAGGAAATCACCTTGACGCTGCCCATGTTGCCCGACATGGAATTGACGGCCAGCAAGACGGCCTGTGCGATGGGCGAGCATATTCGGATGAGCCCGGATAAGATCGACGAGATGCGCATGGCGGTCGTCGAGGCCTGCATCAATGCCTTCGAGCACAGCAAGGCCCGCGACCAGAAGGTCAAGGTGATCTTCACCATCCTCGGCCAGCACGACGATCCCCAGGGGATCGAGATCACCGTGCGCGACGAGGGCATCGGCTTCGAGCCGGATTCGGTGGCGGTGCCGGAGATCGAAGAAAAGCTCCGGGCACCGCGTAAGCGGGGCTGGGGGCTGAAGATCATCCACGGACTGGTGGACGACGTCCAGATCCGTTCAGATCCCAAGGGAACCACCGTCGTCATGCGGAAGATGCGGTGAGTTCGGAGCACCTGTGATGACGGAGAGCCTGAAGCTGACGGTGGATACGCACGATGACGGCTTGGCGATCATCTACACCGAGGGCTACATCAACAACCAAGGAGGCGAGGAGATCGCCCGCGTCGCCTACGAGCTGATCGGCCAGGGCCGGACGAAGTTGCTGCTCAACCTCGCCGGCACCAAGATCGTCAACTCGATCGGCATTTCGATCCTGATCGAGATCATTGAGAAGATGCTGGAGATCGACGGCAAGATGGCCTTCTGCCGCTTGACGCCGACGATCGAGAAAACCTTCCACATCATGGGGTTGGCCCAATACGCCGGGATCTACAACGACGAAGAGACCGCGATCAAGGAGCTCAACGGCTGAACCCCTGGCTTGGGGCGCAGATGGCGAAACCCGCGATCGATCTCGATGCAGCCGCCTGGCACGGCCTGTTCTCCCTGACCCACCGCGCTGCCGACGACCGCGCGGTGCTCGACGCCGAGCTCGCTCGCTGGAGCGCCTCCCGCGGCGCCGCCGACGCCGCTCTCTACGCCGCCGGCGCCGACGGCTACCGCCGCCTGGCGATGGTCGGCACCACCCCCTTCCCGGAACGGCTCGGCGCGCGACTGCCCGGCGGCTGGTTTGCCGTCGAGCTGCCCGAGGCGCTGCTTCTGACCACCGTCGAGCTGGCCTCCGCCGCCGATCCACAGCTCCTCTTGCTGGCTGCCGGGGCGCGCATCGTCGAGCTCAAGCAGCTGATCCAGGAGCAGCACTTCCAGGCCCGTTTCCGCGGCGTTGAGCTGCAGGCACTCTACGACGTCGGGTTGGCGATCGCCTCGACCCTCGATCTGGCCGCTCTGGGAGAGGAGGTGCTGCTGCGCGCCATCTCGCTGCTCGATGCCCGTCGCGGCGCCCTCTACTTGATCGAGGACGGTCACTACCGGCTGCAGAGCCAGCTCGGGGCCGGTGCCCGCCGCGAGCTGGCGGCGGACGACCCGGCGATCCAGGCCCTGCTCGCTGGAGAGGAGGACGGCGGCGAGCTCTTGTCCGGCGCCCGCCACGTGCTGGCGGTGCCGGTCGAAATCGAGGGCCAGCCGCGCGGCCTGCTGCTGGTGGGGGACAAGGAGAGCCGGCACGGGGTGGGGCCTTTCCCCCCCACCGACCGCCGAACCCTGTCGCTCTTCGCCAACCAGGCGGCGATCGCGCTGGAGAACGCCAAGCTCCACCGCCTGTCCCTCGAGAAGGAGAGGCTGGAGCGCGAAATGGAGCTGGCGGCGGAGATCCAGCAGCAGATCCTGCCCAAGATGATGCCCGACATCACCGGCTTCGAGGTACACGGTTGGAACCGCCCCGCACGTCAGGTCGGCGGCGACTACTTCGATCTGCGAGGTCTGGGGGACGGCCGCTGGTCGCTGGTGGTCGGCGACGTCACCGGCAAGGGCCTGCCCGCTGCCTTGATGGTCTCGACGCTCCACTCCGCACTCCGCCTGCTGCCCGACAGCATGCCGGTCGGACCGGCGCTGATCGAGCGTCTGAACCGCCACATCCACGAGGCCTCGAGCTCGAATAAGTTCATCACCCTGCTCCTCGCCGAGCTCAACTCCGAGACCGCCGAGGTCTCCTACCTGAACGCCGGCCACAACCCCGGCGTGCTGATCCGGCGGCGGGGTGAGGTGGAAGAGCTGCCCGCCGGCGGCCTGCCGCTCGGCCTCATGCCGCAAGCGCGTTACGGCGCCCGCCGGGTGAGCCTTGAGCGCGGAGACCTGCTCTGCCTCTACAGCGACGGCATCACCGAATGCGAGTCGCCGGCGGAGGAGGAGTACGGCCTCGAGCGCTTGGTAGCGCTGCTCGAGAAGCGTCGCGACGAGCCGCTCGAGGAGATCGTCGCTGCCATCGACCTCGAGACCACCACCTTCGCCAGTGGTCTGCCCCAGGGCGATGACCAGACCGTGGTGCTGCTGCGCCGGTCGTAGGCCTCTCCTCTTTTAGGTGCCACTGTCTTCGCAAGTCGTTTATTCACAAACGAATACGTCGGCCGACTCAATCCCAAGAACCACCGACGCGCCGCTCCCTTCCCGCCGGCGACGCAGCCGACGCGACGCTCCCTCTTCAGGTGCCTCCCTCTTCCCCTCTTCGGTGCCACTGTCTTCGCAAGTCGTTTATTCACAAACGAATACGCCTGCCGACTCAATCCCGAGAACCACCGACGCGCCGCCCCCTCCCCGCCGGCGACGCAGCCGACGCGACGCCACCACCCGCGCGCCGCCATCCGCGGACGAAATCCCCCCTTCCACGGCCCTTCAGCCGCGGCGGTAGACGCACCTCTCCCGACGCCGCCACCATG
>RFGL01000410.1 GCA_003697015.1 Acidobacteriota bacterium
ACAACGATCCGGCCGGGCCGCGATCCTGGCGAGGAGGGGCAGGGCGTCGGCGGCGGTGGCGCGCTCGGCCGGATCGTTGTCGAGCAGCCGGCGCAGCAGGGCGGCGAGGCGGGCGGGCACCTCGGGCCGCCGTCGGCGGACGTCGGGGCTGCGTCGGTGGACGCGGGCGATGAGGGTGCCGAGGGAGGTCTTGGCGGCGTGGGGCAGCTCGCCGGCGAGCATCTCGTAGAGCACCACGCCGAGGGCGTAGAGATCGCTCGCCGGGCCGACCTCCTCCCCCAGGGCCTGCTCGGGGGAGAGGTAGTCGAGGGTGCCGACCAGGGCTTCGGTGTCGGTGGCGCGGGTGGCGTCGCGGTCGAAGGGGCGGGCGAGGCCGAGGTCGGCGAGCTTGACGGTGCCGCCGGCGGCGAGCAGCACGTTGGCCGGCTTGACGTCGCGGTGGACGATGCCCAGGCGGTGCAGCTCGCCGAGGCCGAGGAGCACCTGGCGGGCGACCTCGGCGGCCTCGGCGACCGGCAGCGGGCCGCGGGCCAGGCGCTGGCGCAGGCTCTCGCCCTCGATCGCTTCCATCGACAGGTAGATCGCCTCGCCGGCGGTCCCCAGGTCGTAGATCCGCACCAGATGGGGGCTGGAGGCGTCGCGGGCGATCGCCACCTCGCGGCGGAAGCGGGTGACGGCGGCGTCGCTCAGGCGGTCGGCGCGCAGCACCTTGAGCGCCACCCGCCGCCCGAGCTCGCGGTCCTCGGCCAGGTAGACGACGCTCCAGCCGCCGCTGCCCAGCACCCGCAGGACGGCGAAGCGCTCGCCGATCGCCGAGCCCGGCGCCAGGATGCTCAGCCGCCCCGGCGCCGGAAGCGGCGCGATCGTCCGCGTCCGTCGATCCTCGTCCATCGCTGCCCCGAGTCTACAGCTACGGCCCTGCGCGGCGCGGCGGGCCGTCGCCCACCGGCACCGGCGCCGGCTGAGCGGCGCGCCAGCGGGCGTAGCGCTCTTCGGCGGCGCGGGCTTCGGCTTCGAGGCCGGCGGCGCGGGCGGCGCGGGCGTAGCGCGCGACGGCGAGGTCGAGGTGGGCGCGGGCGGTCTCGAACCGGCGCGCGTCGAGCCACAGCCGGCGGAAGGCGCCGCGAGCGGCGTCGAAGGCAGCCCGCGGCCGATCGAGGGCGAGGAGAAGCTCCGCCGCCAGCAGGTGGAGGAGCTCCTGGCTCTCCTCCGACGTCCTCGCCAGGCCGAGCTCGACGTCGGCGAGGACAGCCGCGGGATCCTCGCCCGCGGCCCGGCGCAGCTCGAGATGCCAGTAGCGGAAGACGTCGGCGATGGGCTCGTCTTCGGGGTCGGGCGACAGCACGACTTCGGGGACGCCGGCGCGGAAATCGATCCAGGAGCGCAGGATCTCGAGGTAGAGGGCCGGCCCGTAGGCGAGCTGGAAGCGCTCGACCTCGTCCCGCGCGGCGACGAAGTCGCCGCTCTCGAGCCGCGCCAGGACCAGCCCGACCAGCATCTCCCACTGCCCGCGCGCCACGCCGGCGGTGCTGCCGTGCCCGAGGCTCCGCTCGAACCAGCTGGCGGCGCGCTCGGGATCGCCGGCGAGGTACATGGCGCGGCCGGCGTCGTAGGCGACGTTCGGGGGCACGTCGGCGCCGTCATAGAGCGCCGCGAACCTCGCTTCCGCCCGGTCGAGCGCGCCGTCCAGCGCCAGGAATCCCGCCGCCAGGCGATCGCACCACCCGACCAGCAGGGGGTCCCCCGCTGCCGTGGCGTGGGCGCGGGCGCGGGCGAGGGCGGCTCGCGCCGCGGCGGTGAAACCCGCCGCGTCCAGGCGCTGGACTTCGCTGAGCTCGTAGTAGGCCCGCTGCCGCCGCTCGCGGCGCTCGGCGGGCGGTCGCTCTTCCCGCTCTCCTGTCCCGACGATGAAGCCGTCGAAGCTCAACGCGATCGGCGACCCGTTGTGCGCCCTGACGAGAATGCGTCGCCGGCGGCGGTCGATACGTACGCTCTCGGGTGAGAAACGCGCCGACGCCGGCAGCAGCGCGTACCAGTCGAACGAGTCCCTGAAGCCGTGGTTGTAGGTCTCGCCGGGGGTGGCCGCGGTCCCGGGAATCCCGGCTGTGGTCCCCAAGGGGGGGATCAGGGATACCGCGGCCAGCGCCTGGTTGAAGCCCAGGCGGTTGGCTGTGCCGAGGAAGATCAGCTCCAGCTCGCCGTCGCCGTCGAGGTCCTCGGCGGCGGCGAGCTGGTGATGCCCGGCGGCGACGAGCACCGTCCGCAAGCGCCCGATGCGCGGTTCCCACAGCAGGCAATAGCTCGGCCAGTGGGGATAGTGGAGGTAGTGGACGAAGACCTCGTCGGCGCCGTCCCGATCGAGGTCGCGGACCTGGAGGACGGCGCGGTAGAAGTCGGCGAAGCGCAGATCGTGGAAGACGCTCGGGGGTGGCGGCAGCTCCTGGCGGTCGATCTCCCTGCCGGTGGCAGGGTCGAGGACGTAGAGGACGCGCACAACCTGAGACGCCGCCGGCTCGGGCCCGGGGATGAAGAGGACGCGCGGGGCGGTGCCGGCGGCGAGCCGCGCCAGCTGGTAGGTGCTGTCGGGTCGGGTGGATCGTTGCCACAGGACGTTGCCGCCGGCGTCGATCGCCTCCAGGGTGCGGTCGGCGTCTGAGACCAGGTGGGAGAAGACGGGGCGGTGGCGCTCTTGCCACAGCCGGGCGGCGCCGAGGGCGGCGAGGAGCAGGGCGGCGGCGCCGGTTCCTGCCCGGGCCCAGCG
>RFGL01000411.1 GCA_003697015.1 Acidobacteriota bacterium
CGGCGGTGGACGCCCCGACCTCCGCCGCCGGCCGCGAGCCGGCGCCGGGCGCCGCCGAAGCCGCGCCGCCGGCGAGCCGGCCCCGCGCCGGTGAGCTGCTGCGGATCGAGGTCCCCTTCGGCCCCAACGAGGTCGACTTCGCCGCCGCCGCCCACGGCGACGACTTCGCCCGCGTCCTCGCCCTGCTCCAGGCCACCCCCGGCGCCCGGGTGGTGATCGAAGGCACGGTCGACGCCAGCCGTCTGGCCCGGGCGCGGCGGGAGGGCGCCACCCCCCTCGACCTGATGCTGCTCGAGCAGCAGGCGCGCAACCTCTCCCTGCGGCGGGCCCTGGCGGTGCGCTCCGAGCTGCTCCTCTACTGCGCCGAGCACGACCCGAAGACCGATCCCCGGCGCTTCCTCGCCCGCGGCCGCACGCCGGCGGCCGAGGACGGCGCTGCCGCGTCGCGGGGGGGCGTGGTGATCCGCCTGGAGTCGCCGCCGGCCGGTGCCGGCAACGTCGAATCGGAGAGCGCGCCATGAGCAAACGATCCCGCCGCAGCTGCTGCCGCCGATTCCCGTGGCCGGTCTTCATCGTCATCGCGGTGGTGATGGCGGTGCACGACTGGGACGACGACCGCCCGTCGCGCCGGCGGACGGTGAAGGTCGAGCACGACCTGCCCGCTTCCGCCCCGGTGGCGCCGCCGGGCGGTGAGACGGCGGCCAGCGCCTCGACCAACGTCCCGGCGAATGCCCTGGCGAACGCCCCGGCCGCCGGCCTCGACCGCGAGCCGTTCGGCGAGCCGTCGTTGATGAGGAACCTCTACCTGGTGGTGGACGCCAGTGCCAGCATGGGCGGCGAGCCCGGCCGGCACTGCCTCGCCGACCGCCCGTTCCCGACCAAGATGGCGGCCGGGCAGGCGGCTCTGCGGACCTTCGTCGAGCAGCTGCCGGACGACGTCAATCTCGGGCTCTACGTCTTCGATCGCGACGTGCCGCGCCAGCTGCTCGCCCTCGGCGAGGCCGATCACGCCGCCTGGCGCGCCGCCGTCGACGGCATCGAGGCGGGCGGCCGCGCCCACCTCGAGAAAGCGATCCGCTTCGCCGTCGATCGGTTGGTCGAGCAGCGGCGGCGACAGGCCGGCTACGGCGAGTTTCGCCTGCTGCTGTTGACCGACGAGACCAGCCACGACCTGCGCGATGCCGCGGCCTACGCCGCCCGGCGGGGCATCCCGGTCTATGCCGTCGGTCTGTGTACCGGCGCCGCCCATCCGATGGCGGATCGCGTCTACTCCTACCGCTCGGCCGAGCGCTTCGCCGACCTGCTGCTCGAGCTCGAGGCCAGCCTGACGCCCCCGCCCCCCTTCGAACCGGCCGGCTGAGACCATGCGACGGGCAACCCTCGGCATCCTGCTGCTGATCCTGCTCGGCGTCGCCGCCGCCCTCACCTTCACCCGCCTGCAGCCGTGGATGCTGGCGCGGGCCGCCGAGGCGGGGCGCATGCAGGCCTCCCTGCGCGCGGCGGTGGACCGCGCCGAGCGCGCCCGTCGCGGCGCCGCCGAGCGCGCCGCCACCAGCCTCAAGGTGGCCGGCGACGGCAGCTTGAGCCATTGGTTTCTGACCTCGCCGGCGTTGCGCAAGGAGGCCGGTCGCGCCGGCCTGAGCGTGCAGTACCGCGACGGCGAGACGGCGGCGGAGCAGCTGCGCAAGCTGGCGGCGGGGATCTACGACGCGGTGGTGCTGCCGGTGGCCGACTACCTCGAGCTGGGAGCGGCGGTCGACTTCCCCGGCGTCATCGTCGCCGCTCTCGCCGAGTCCCGCGGCGCCGACGCCATCGTCGCTCTCGGGTCGCCGGCGGAAGGCGACGTCGTGCTGCCGGCGACCAGCTCCAGTCAGCTTTTGCTCGACCTGGCGAGCGCCGATCCCGCCCTCGCCGGGCTCGACCTGGCGCAGCGGCCGCAGCGCACCGTCTTCGGCCCGCGGGAGGCGCTGGAGCTGGCGCGGACGGCCGGCGGCGGGCTCTTCGTGCTGCGCGAGCCCGAGCTGTCCCGCGCCCTGCGCCTGCCCGGCGCCGAGCGCCTGTGGGGCTCGGAGCGCGTCCACGGTTACCTGATCGACGTGCTGATCGTGCGCCGGGCGGTGATCGCCGAACGGCCGGAGACGGTGCGCGACGTCCTCGCCGACTATTTCCGGGCGCTCGACCACTACGCCCACAATCGCACCCTGCTGCGGGCCGAGATGCGCCAGGCCACCGGTCTCGACGACGAGCTGCTGCGCGGCTTCCTCGAGCGGATCGACTTCTTCGACCGGCGGGAGAACCGCCTGCAGCTGGCGGTCGCCGGCGGCGATGACCGGCCCGCCGGCGACGGCCTGATCGACGCCATCATCGCCTGTACCGACGTGATGGTCCGAAGCGGCCGGCTGGCCGCCGATCCCCTGGCCGGCAACCCCTACCGCATCGTCGACGGCGGGCCCCTCGCCGCCCTGGGGGAAGAGCCGGCCGGTACCCTGGCGCTGGAGCCCCTGGCCGACGAGGACTGGGCCGAGCTGAAGCCGGTCGCCGGCGTCGATCCGCCGCCGATCCCCTTCGATCCCTGGGGCAGCGAGCTCGGTCCCACCGGCCGCGAAGCCGCCGCCCGCCTCGCCGCCTGGCTCGCCGAGCGGCCGCACCTCCGCCTGCGCCTGGTCGGTCATACCGCGCTGGGCGGCGACGAGAAGGCCAACCTCGAGCTCTCCCGGCGCCGCGCCCGCGCCCTGCGCGACCACCTGGTGAGCGAGCACGGCGTCGCCGCCGCCCGCCTGGCGATCGACGGCCGCGGAGCGAGCGAGCCGCTGCCGCGCGATCCCGGCGAGCCCGAGCGCGCCTACCGCGATCGCCTGTCCCGCGTCGAGGTCATCGCGCTCGAGGCCCGGCCGCTGTAACATGGTGTCTTCGACCATCGTTGGAGGAGGCACGGGCGTGGCGACGCTGGCGACATCCAGCCGCGGCGGAGAGCGGCAGGCGGTGGCTCGGGAGGATCCCGGGACGCCGACCCCTGCGGCCCTGAACCGCGCCCTCCTGGCCGAAACCCTGAAGCATCCTCTGACCCTCTACCCGGCGCTGATGGCGGCAGCGGGGGGCGTCTACATGGGGCTCGCCGGCCCCGATCCCCTCTCCTTCACCGTCACCTTCGGCAGCGCCTTCTTCGGCAGCGGCGTGTGGGTGATCAACCACTTCCTGCGCTGGCGTACCTTCGCCCGCCGCTGCGGCGAGAAGCTGCGCGCCCGCTGGCGGCGCGAGCAGGACGCCGTGCTCGGACAGCTGGAGGAGGCATGGCAGGAGATCGGGCACCGGGAAGGACTGCTTCAGACCCGCGAGCTCGGCGAAGCCTACCTGCGGCTGGACGGCTTCCTCGCCCGCCGGCACAGCGGCCCCTACGCCGAGCGCCTGCGGGTGCTGGCCAAAGACACCTACCGCGAGGGACTCGACATCCTGCGCCTGGCCCTCGAGCTGGCACGGGCGTTGAGCGTGATCCAGCCCCAGAAGCTGCGGGCGGAGCTCGACGCCTGGCGTCGCCAGCTCTTGGAGGCGAGCCGACGGGGGGAGCAGGATCCGCGGCTGCGCGGCCACCAAACCCGCATCGCCGGCCACGAACGGCGGCTCGAGCTCTACGCCGAGCGCACCGCATCGCTGGCCGAGCTGCTGGCCCAATGCGAAGCGCTGGAGACCGCCCTCGAGACCACCTACTTGCAGGTCGTCGACCTCGGCAGCTCCGAGGCCCTGCTGGCGCGCGGCGACGCCGCCGGCGCCCTCGAGCGGGCGGTCGAGGCGGCGCGGCGGGTGGAGCGGCGCATGCGCGGATTGGAGCAGGCACCGAAGGACGCCGACCGGCAGTATCTCGAAGCCGCCGGATCATGAGCAGCAAACGACGGAGATTGAGCGATGGCTGAGCAGGCAGGGCAGAAAGTCGGGATCATCCGCGCCATCTTCCGCTACTTCCGTTTCTGGAACTGGCGGCGGGCGCGCTACATCGTCAAGGCGGCGGACGAGCAATTCACCGCTTCGGTCGACGGCATCGACGCCGCCTTCGAGATGCACCGCGACACCCTGGTGGAGCGCTTCACCGGCCTGCGCGACGCCGTCGCCCAGGTGGAGTCGGTGCTGGAGGAGAAGCGCAGCCGGCTCGAGGACCTCAACCGGGAGGAAGAGGACCTGCTGCGCAAGCGCGAGGGCGCCCTCAATCTGGCCGAGGAGGCCCAGGAAGCCGGCGACGACGAGGCCTACGCCCAGCACGCCGCCGCCTTCGAGCGCTTCCAGAACCGCATCGACGAGATCGAGCAGCTGCAGGAGCGGCTGAAGGGGGAGATCGACGAGACCGGCGGCATCATGGAGCGCTACATGCTGCAGCTCCAGGAGCTGCAGGCGGAGATCGAGAGCCTGCCGATCAAGAAGGCGGAGGCGATCGCCGATTTCGTCTCGGCCCAGCAGATCATCGAGCTCAACGATCGCCTGCAGGGGCTCGAGACGTCGATCGACCGCGGGCCGATCTCGGCGGTGCTGGAGGCCAACCGCCAGCTCACCGCCAAGGCGAGGATCAGCGAGAAGCTCGCCGGTGCCGACGTGCGGGTGCAGGACCGCGAGTACGCCCGCGCCGGCCGCGAGTCCACCGCCCGCGCCAAGCTCGAGTCGATGCTCGCCGCCCGCCGCGCCGAGCGCGCCGGCAAGGAGGAGGCGCCGCCCGAGGTGAGCGTCACCCGCGAGGACGACGGCGGCGGCGGCGACAACCGGCCGGAAATCTGACATGGCGCCGGCCCGCCCGAAGACCAGGCCGGCGCGCCGCCGGCCGGCCTTCCTCGAACAATTGAGCGAGGCCTACAACCTGCGGCGCAAGAGCGTCGTGCAGCTCACCGGCGACGTCCACGGCCTCTTCTGGTCGAGCGCCCGGCAGGACTTCGTCGGCCTCGAGGCCCTGCTCCACGCCGAATTGGGGCCGAAGTTCAACCTCGTGCGGATGGACGTGGCGAGCGGCGTCACCTTCTTCGACGAGGCCACCGAGGCGGAGGTCATCCGCATCTGCGAGTCCCCCGACGGCAAGGAGGTGCCGCGCTCACGCGACCGCTTGATGAAGAACCTCATCGAGCGCTCCAAGCACAGCCCACTGGCCGCCCTGGTGCTGCTCCACGGCATGATCGACGGCTCCCACCGGGCGCGCGCCGCCGGCGAGACGGCGAAGCCGATCTGCGCCGTGCTGCAGTACGCCGGCGCGCTCTTCCCCGCCGGCGACTTCGCCCGCCTGTCCGAGCTCGACCGCCAGCGCCTGGTGCAATTCCTCCACTGGGTGGCCGACCCCTCCTTCCTCGAGGGGCCGGACCTCCTGCTCTTGATCAACCCCGTCAAGTCGGAGATCAACGGCAAGATCACCGCCTTGCCGGCGACCGCCCACATCGAGATCCAACTGCCGCAGATCGACGAGCGCCGATCCTTCGTCGAGCATTACCGCCAACGCCATCCCGGCCTGCGATTCGAGGGCGGCCGGGAACGCTTCGTGCGCGACAGCGCCGGCCTCACCCTGGCCAACGTCAAGGACCTGCTCGAGGTCGCCTGGCGTTCGAAGAGCATGGTCGGCCGCGACGACGTGGTGCGCGAGGTCAACCGCCTGCTCGAGGCCGAGCTCGGCGAGGTGATCCGCATCAAATACCCCCAACACGGCCCGGAGGACGTCATCGGCCAGCAGGCCACGGGGGAGATCTTCCGCGCCATCTTCGCCCGCTGCGACGATGCGGAGACCGCGGTGTCGGCGATCCTGGTGTCGGGACCGAACGGCGGCGGCAAGACCTACCAGCTCGAGGCCTACGCCGCCGCCTCCGGCCGGGTGGTGGTGGAGCTGGCGGGCATCCGCGGCGCCCTCTTCGGCGAGACCGACAAGCTCTTCGAGCTGCTGCGCTGGCACATCGCCACCTTCGGCAAGATCCTCATCCTGGTCGACGAGGCCCACACCGCCTTCGGCAGCATCCACGCCGGCGACGTGCACAAGACCGAACGTCGCTTGGCGGGCAACATCATCAAGATGATGGGCGACCCGGCCTTCCTCGGCAAGGTGCTGTGGGGGCTGATGACCTCACGGCCGGACGAGCTCGATCCCGACATCAAGAGCCGCTCGCCGATCCAGGTACCGATCTTCGACCTCGA
This sequence comes from Acidobacteriota bacterium, assembly GCA_003697015.1. Lineage (GTDB taxonomy): Bacteria > Acidobacteriota > Thermoanaerobaculia > Multivoradales > J023 > J023. The sequence continues at coordinate 6,148 of RFGL01000411.1, forward strand.
AGGCGACGAGCGCACCGCCTTCGTCGCCGAGATGTTCCGCCGCAAACGCATGCCCCTGCCGCCGCCGGAGCTCGAGCAGGTGGTCGCCGCCACCGACTACTACTCCGCCCGCGACTACCGCAACCTGGTCGCCGAGGTCCTGGCGGCGCGGCGCCAGCAACCGGAGATCACCGTGACCGAGGTCCTCGAACGCTGGCAGGCCAGCCGCTCCATCGGCCGCGAGCGCCAGCTCCAGACCCTGATCGCCGCCATGCATTGCAGCTACCCGCAGCTCCTCCCCGCGCCCCTGCGGGCGATGACCGAAAGCGAGCTCGCCGCCCGCGTCGAGCAGCTCAAGCTCTCCCTCGCCCGCTGAGGTTCGAATCGTGTGGAGGGGGAAGATACGCTGCATCGCTGGCGAGCCGCTCATGACGAAGTCTTGCTCGCGTACGCGGGCCAGTGGGTGGCGGTCGAAGGAGAGGAGATCGTCGCTCACGGCGACGACCCCGCAGAGCTGGCATCCGAAGCGCGTTCTCGCGGCATTCCCAGCCCCTGCGTCTTCTACGTCGAGCCACCGCAGCCCGGCGTGGTCAAGCTGGGTTTGTAGTATGCCGATCGTTGGCTACGATCACCAGATCGATTACGCTCACGGCCCCGATGGCAATCGCTTCCCCCGGCTCAGCTTCCGCATCGCCGGAGCCGACCAGCCGGCGCTCACCCTCGACGTCGATGCCTACCTTGACTCCGGAGCTGAGAGAACGCTGATCAGCGGCCGCATCGGTGCCGCTCTCGGCATCGACGTGTTGAGCGGCTCCTCCCTCGTATTTCAATCCACCGCCGGCGCTCGTCTCACCGCCACCCTGCATCCGATCGTGCTGTCGCACCCCGAGCTGGGAGACTTCCGGCTCGAAGCTGGCTTCAGCACCACCGACATCCACCGGAATCTGCTCGGCCGGGATTTCTTCAACCTGACCCAGATAGGGTTCCGCGAACGCTTGCTCACCCTCTACGTCAACCCATCGCCTCGAGCGGCTCCGGCGACTCAGGGTAGCGGGATGGCGACGATCCGCGACGACCAGCGGCCGATACCGCCGGACTCGAAGCCGTCGTCGAAGAGGACGAAGGCGGCGCCGGAGAGGACGATCAGGTTGCCGGCGTCGGTGGTGCCGGGGGCGAGGCCGTTGCCGAGCATCTCGTTGCTGACGACGTCGTGCCGGCCGTCGCCGTCGAGATCGGCGGCGGTGCCGCTGTAGCCGAGGGTGTCCCCCTGGTCCAAGCCCTGGCTGCCGCGGGCGCCGCGCACCTCGGTGATGCGGAGGCCGGCCGGCGCCGCCAGGTCGACGCGGGCGGGCCAGCGGCCGCCGCCGCCGCGGAGGGCGTAGAGGGCGCCGGCATGGCGGCGGTTCAGGGGCGCGGCGTGGGGGGCGGCGATCACCAGTTCCGCGGCCCCGTCGCCGTCGAGATCGCCGTGCATGGCGGTGTCGGCGGCGATGGCGCCGGCGATCGGACCGCTGATCGCGGTCGGCGGCAGCAATGCCGGCGGCGGCGCGTCGACGCCGAAGACCAATCCCTTGAGGTCGGCGGCGCGGTAGAAGACGTGGCCGAGGCCGGCGCCCACCCGGCCGCTCGCCGTCGCCAGCAGGTCGCCGACGAAGAGGTCGGCCGTGCCGTCGCCGTCGTAGTCGAGGCCGCCGAGGATCTCCTCGCCGAAAGAGACGTTGGCGGCGCCGCCGTCGATCACCGTCGAGCCGCCGGGGGGGGCGTCGGCGGCGAAGGTGAAGCCCGCCGGCCAGGCGCCGGCGAAGCTGTCGTCCCACACCACGTAGAGGGTGCCGGCGGCGGTGCCGCCGGAAGCGTGGGCCGAGCCCGGCGGTGCGCCGTCGGCGAGGATGGCGGCGCCGGCGCGGTTCAAGGTCGCGGCGGCCAGCAGCTCGGCGCGGCCGTTGCCGTCGAGATCGGCGAGCTGGACGGTGGCGCCGAAATGAAACTCGCTGCCGCCGGCGGGGGCGGTGATGCGCGCCACCCGTCCCACCAGGTCGCCGCCGTCGAAGCTCAGCAGGTCGAAGGTCTGGCCGCTAGCCAGATGGGCGCCGCCGCGCAGCAGGTAGACCGCGCCGGCATGTTGAGCCCCCGGCTGATCCTCCTGGTCGGCGCCGGCCGCGAGGTCGGCGATGCCGTCGCCGTCGGCGTCGCCGGTCCGCACCCAGATGCAGAAGCGGTCGGTGGCCGCCCGGCCGACGACGTGGGTGAGGACGACGCCGGCAGGGGGGCTGCGCAGATCGAGCACGGCGGGCGCGGCGGCGAGCGCGCGGAGCGCCGGCGAGCCGGCGACGATGGTCAGTGCGCCGGCGCCGGTACGCGCCGCGGTGGGGGCGAAGTTCTGCCGGCAGATCAGCAGATCCCCCAGCCCGTCGCCGGTGACGTCGTCGATCCAGATCTCGCTGCCGGTGGCTTCGCGCGGCCCGTCGCCGGTGATCCGCAGCAGCCGCTCGCCGGCGAGCGCGGCGTCGTAGGTGCCGCCCACCGTGCCGTCGCCGAAGAGGACGTAGACCTCCCCCGCCCCGGTGCGAGCGAAGGGGCTGGCAACCATCGACGCCAGCGCCAGATCCCCGTGCCCGTCGCCGTCGAGGTCGAAGCCCCCCGCCACCGGCACGCCGAAGGCGCCGCTGCCGCCGGCGCCGTGGAGGCGCAGGAGGACGCCGTCCCTGGCCTCCAGACCGGCGAGATCGAGCACCGCCGGCGGCTGCGCGCGCGCCGGCGCTGGAGCGAGGAGCAGGAAAGCGGCGGCGAAGGCGAGACGACGGGCACCCATCGGCAGAGTATAGTGACCGGCGCGGCTCTCGTGCCGCGGGAACTCCCCACCCGCGGTTATACTGCTGGCGGAACCTACGCGGAGCCGGTCGCATGAATCGACGTCGTTTTCTGTTCGCCGTCTTCGCCGCGCTGCTCCATCGCCGCAGCGCGGCCGAGGGGACGCGCGCCGAGCGCGTGGTGGTGATCGGAGCCGGGGCCGCCGGTCTCGGCGCCGCCGCCGAGCTCCAGCGAGCCGGCTACTCGGTGCTGGTGATCGAGGCGCGCGACCGACTCGGCGGCCGCATCTTCACCGATCGCTCCCTGGGGGCGCCGGTGGACCTCGGCGCGACCTGGATCCAGGGCCGGCGGGGCAATCCGATCAGCGAGCTGGCGGCGCGCTTCGGCGTCGAGGTGGCGCCGGCCACCGACTACGACGACGTCGCCCTCTTCGATCGCGGCCGGCCGGTGGACCTCGAGATCCTGGCGCGCTACGAGAGCGAGCTGCAGGAGCTCCTCGCCGAGCTCGAGCGTTACAGCCGCGGGCTGGAGGAGGACGTCTCGATCGCCAGCGGCCTGGCCGAGCTGCTGCGCGACGAGGAGCTGACGCCGTTCGAGGAGCGGCTCCTCGCCTGGTTCCTGGAAACCCTCGCCCTCGACGCCGCCGCCAGCGCCGACGAGCGTTCTCTGCTCTATGCCGACGACGAGGGCTTCGGCGGCGGCGACCACCTCTTCCCCGGCGGCTACGAGCAGATCGTCCACGGCCTCGCCCGCGGCCTTGAGGTGCGTCGCGGCGAGCGGGTCCGGCGCATCGCCCTGCGCCAGGGCGGGGTGAGGGTGGAGACCGACCGGGCCAGTCACGACGCCGACCGCGCCGTCGTCACCCTGCCTCTCGGCGTCCTCAAGGCGAGCCCCGGCGAGGGCGGGGTGAGCTTCGATCCGCCGTTGCCGGAGTGGAAGCGCCGGGCGATCTCGCGCCTGGCGATGGGAACCCTCGACAAGGTGGCCCTGCGCTTCCCCGAGGTCTTCTGGCCCGCCCACGACCTCCTCGGCAATCTCGACGGCGCCGGCGGCGGCCTGCCGGTCTTCCTCAACCTCGCCCCCCACCTCGGGGCGCCGATCCTGGTCGCCTTCTCCGCCGGCCCCGGCGCCCGGCGGCGCGAAGAGCGCTCGGACGAGGCGATCGCCGGCGAGACGATGGAGGTTCTGCGCACCATGGCGGGGGAGGCGATCCCCGCCCCGGAGCGCCTGGTCGCCACCCGCTGGCACCGCGACCCCTTCGCCGGCGGCTCCTATTCCTTCGTCCCGGTCGGCGCCCGCGGCGAGGACTACGAAGCCCTGGCCGAGCCGGTGGCCGGCCGTCTCTTCTTCGCCGGCGAGGCCACCAACCGCTCCTATCCCGCCACCGTCCACGGCGCCTACCTCTCCGGCCTGCGCGAGGCGAAACGGATCGCCGCCCTAACCTAGCGCGGCGCTCACTGCCGCGGCTGCTCCTCCAGCCTCACGGTGGTGCGGATGGTGCCCCCCTTCACGCTGTCGTAGGTCACCTCCACCTCGCCCTTGCCTGCCAGGAGGAAGAAGAGCCGGCGGCTCGACAGGCCCATGACCCCGGGCACCATCAGGCGCTCGGGACGGTGCTCCTGCAACTCGACCCGGTCGAGGAAGCGATCTTCGACCAGGCCGCTGGCGAGCACCCGGGCACCGCGGACGGTGGCGACGTCCAGGCGGTGGATCTTGTTCTGCCGCGCCCAGGCGGTGACCGAGGGGATGGCGCGCTCGTTCATCACCGGGATCTCCAGCCGCCACAGGTCGCGGCCGGCGCGCCGCACCTCGGGCCGGCCGAAGACCAGCTTCGGCAGGTGGTGGGCGTGGAAGAGCACGAAGGCGGCGTTGCGGTGGGTCTCCTCCTCGATCATCCAGCTCTCCGGCACCCGGCCGACGTCGTGGCGGAAGCCGCCGATCTCGACCTCGCCATACTGGGGGTGCTGGTAGGGCTTCCAGGGGACGAACTGCCGCCCCAGGGTGAGGAGGTCGTTGAACTCCATCTGCTCTTCGGGCGTCGACTCCTCGTCGCCGTCGAGGTCGGTGGGCGGCTGGTACATCTCGTTGGTGAAGGCGATGGCGCCGTGCAGGCGGTAGAAGTGGGCGTCGGTGTCGCCGTAGGTGGTGTAGAGGTCCTTCCACGACAGCAGGTAGCGGTAGCCGGGCAGGATGCGCTCGCCCTCCTCGCCGATCAGGTCGTAGGCCCGCAGGTCGTCGCGCGCCAGGCGCGGATGGGCCTTGGCCCCGGGGCCGCGCAGGATCATCTTGCCGGCGTTGTGGAAGGATTGGACGGCGGCGATGTTGGTGGTGCCGTCGGCCCACAGGGCGATCGCACGGGTCTCGGGGATGGACAGGGGATAGCGGCCGGCGCCGATCTGCACGTACTCCGGCTCCCAGCCCCAGCCCCAGGTGCGGTTGGGGTCGACGTAGCCGATCGCATCCTCGTTCACCCGCCCGTCGCCGTCGTTGTCGACGCCTTCGGGGCCGAGCATGATCCAGTCGCCGCGCTCGTCGTCTTCGATCGGTACCAGAATGCGCGGGTCCTCCGGGTGGAGGCGGAACTGCCCCTCCCCCAGCGCCACGTGCTTGCGCATCTGGGTGATGATGCCGTCGCCGTCGAGATCGTCGAAACCGTCCTCGTCGGCGACGCCGTCGCGGTCGTCGTCCACCGGCTGGACCACGGTGCGGGGGAAGTTGGCGGTCGCCGGCTGGCCGAACCAGCGCGCCCGGCCGTCGGGGTTGACCACCGGCACCAGGTAGAGGGTGGCGCGGTCGAGGAGCTCGCTCACCCGTTCCAGCTTGCCGTAGTTCTTGAGCACGAAGTCGATCAGGTAGAGGGTCACCTCGGTGCCCTGCACCTCATTGGCGTGGGTATTGCCGTCGATGTACATGGCGGGCTTGCGATCGTGCGGCCCGGTGGCCGGGTTGGTGATCGTCACCAGCCACATGTCGCGCCCCTCGGCGCTCTTGCCGATGCTCTCGAGATCGACCCACTCGGGATAGGCCCGGGCGTAGCCCTCGAGCAGCGCCTCGACCTCCTCGAAGGTGTTGAGGCGGTTGAAGTACGGCCGCGGCGGCTCGCCCTGCGGCACGATCGGTTCGGCAGCCGGCGCCGCGGCGGCGGAGAACGCGATCAGGACAATGAGCAGCGCTTGCTTCATCGGGACGCCCCCTTGCTGACGTCGTAGGTCCGGCGGTCGCCGCCGGCGGTCTCGGAAGTGACGGTGACGGCGATGGTGGCGCCGGGCTCGGCGCGCACCAGCCAGCTGCCCTGGAGGATGCCGGTGCGGCCCTCGAGGCGCTCGCCGACCACCGCCGGATAGCCGGTCACCAGGCTCACCCCACCGCCGGTCTCGAGCTCCAGGCGGACGGGCAGGCGGGCGCGGGCGCGCACCGCCATCTTGGTGTGGGTGGCGAGCTCGCCGTCGTTGCGCGCCGTCGCCTCGACGCGGTAGACGCCGCCGCCGAGCCCGCTCACCCGGAGATCGACGATGCGGAGCCGCGCCATGCGCCGCGCCAGATCGAGCACCGTCGCCGTGTGGACGGCCAGGGCCGGCTCCAGCACCGCCCGCGGCGGCGCCAGCTCGGCGAAGGGATCGAGGCCGCCGGCCTCGGCGCGGGTGCCGTCCTTCAAGGTGACGGCGGTCCACGGCGCGACGCTGCCGGGGGCGTGCTCGTCGAGCCACGCCAGCACCTCGCGCCGGCGCTTGGTGGCGGCGTCGTCCTCGTCCTTGTCGCCGCCGCCGCCACCGCCGCCGCCGGGCATGCGCTTGATCATCTCCGCCATCTGCTTCGGCGTCACCTGGCCGCTTTCGACCCGCTGCATGATCATCGCCGCGGTCATCTGCGGCGGCACCCCGAGCTCCTTCATGAAGGCGTCGATCTTCTCTTCGCCCAGGGCGAGGAAGTCTTCGGCGCTCATCTCCGCCAGACTCTCGACGCTCAGGGGCTTCTCTTCCCCGTCGTCGTCCTTCTTCTTCGCCGCCTTGGGCACCCCCCACACGTCGAGCTCGAGGGCCAAGGCGCCGTACTGGTAGTAGAGCCACGGGGTGAGACCGCCGCCGCGGTACTGCTGCCCGGGCCGGTCTTTGCTCAGCCCCGCCTCGTCGAGACGCGTCTTGTAGTCCTCGGCCAGATCCTCCAACGCCTTCAGGTCGTCGTCGTCGACCTTGGTCGCCGCTCCCGCCCCGAGGAATTGCGCCAGCTGCTCCTTGGTGACGTTGTTCTGACGCGCGAAGGGCAGATCCTTGACCACTTCCCACACTTCGTCGATGGTGTACTCCTGCTCCGGATCGAGGCCGAGGAACTCCGCCGCCTGCTCCGGGACCTTGAAGGTCTGGGTACCGAGATCGCCGCCGCCGCCCAGGCTGCGGGGCAGCTCCAGCAGGTTGTTGGCCGGGCCGTAGATCACCGCCAGGGCGACGTTGGGGTGGGCGAAGAGGAACTCGGCCAGGGCGTGGCTCTCCGGCGCGTACATCGGGAAGGGACCGGCCTCCGGCGCCGGGAAGGGGAAGGCGTGGGGGAAGTTGCGATCGACCGCCACGCCGGTGGCATCGTCCTCGTTGAAGTCGCCGTCGCCGTCGTCGTCGTCGCCCTCGAGCTCGATCAGACGATGGCTGCCGACCCAGCCCCGGGCGGCATCGGCGCGCACCATCAACCGCGGCTCGTCGGGATGGGGCAGCCAGCCGCCGGCGGGATCGACGATGCGCAGCTGGGTGATGCGGCCGTCGCCGTCGAGGTCGTCGGCGCCGTCCTCGTCGGCGACGCCGTCGCGGTCCTGATCGAGACGCTGGGCATTGCCGCTGCGCCGCATCCGAGGCGAGCCGAAGAGGGCGTCGTGGGCATCGGGATTCAACACCGGCGCGACGTAGAGAACGCGCTCCCGCAGCAGCTCCGCCAGCTCGCCGCCGGCGCCGTCGAGCACGGTCTCGATCAGGTGCAGGGCGGCCTCGGTGCCGGCGTTGTGGTAGCCGGCGGCATTGGCGCCGACGAAGATCCCCGGCCGCCGGTCGGGCGCCAGCGGACCGTCCGCCGCCAGGCGCAGCACCTGCAGCGGATGACCCCCGGCCGAGGTGCCGGCGGTCTCGAGGGTGGCCAGCTGGGGATGGGCTTCGGCCCAGCCGGCGAGCATGGTCTCGACCTCGCTGCGGCGATGGTAACCGTCGCCCGGCGTCGCCGCTACCAGCGGCGCAGCGATCAATGCCGCCCCCAGCCAGACGAGGGGCGGCGGCGAATGACGGGTGGATGTCACGTGCTTCCTCCTTTGCGGTGACGGCGGCCGGCCGCAGGGTACGAACGGGGCCCCTACCTCGGGCTCGCCCGCATCATACGTCGCCGGACGGCTCGGGTTTCTTCCCCAGGGCGGCGACGGCCGGCTCGAGGACGGTGGCGACCCAACGGCGATACTCCGGCTCCTCCCCGGGCGACGAGGCCGAGCCGCCGGCCGGGCGGTCGAGCAACCGGCGGGCGGCGTCGAGCGCCGGCGGCGACAGCAGACCGCTGCGCTCGCCGCCGGCCAGGCGAGCGGCGGGAAGCCAGCGATGGCAGCGACCGCGCAGGGTGAGCGGCCCGCCGTCCGCCGGCGCCACCTCGAGGTCGCAAGGACCGCGCACCGGCGCGGCGTCGGCGGCCATCAGCAGCACGCGGCCGGTCGCTTCGTCGCAGCGGATCACCGCCCACTCGACGGCGAAGCTGCGGGTCGCCGGCAGGACGTAGAGCTCGCCGGCGGCCGGAGGACGGCCGGCGCGGCGGGTCAGCGCCCGGCGCTGCCGGGCATGGCGCGCCACCGCCCCGGCGGTCGCCTGGCGCAGTCGATCGATGTCCCTGCGGCCGGCCATGTGCGAGCTCTCGTCGCCCTCCGATCCGTCGTCTCACGCCGTTCGCGCGACCTCGCGCACCAGGCCGCGCAGGGTGTGGAAGAGCCGCGGCAGACGGCCGCGGGGGATCCCCAGAGCGATGCTCAGGGCGCGCTGCGACGGCAGGCGCGAACCGCCCGCGGCACGGCCCTCGGCGTGCTCGCCGAGATAACGCCACAGGCGCCGGAGGTCGCGCACGGTGGCGGGCGGCGCCGCCAGCGATTCGATGCCCGCCGTCACCCCGGAGCGCAGCCTGCGGTATCCCTGGCGCGACGCCAGACGCTCCTCCACCGTCGCCGGCGGCGGGCGGCGGAAGGCGGCGGCGCTGCCGCCGGGGTCCGCCGCCAGCGCCGCCCAGCGCCGCCGCGTCTCGTCTTTGAGCGGCGCGATCAGATGGCGGAAGCGAAAGGCCGCGATCCCCGCCCCGGGAAGCTCCGCCAGGCGCATCGCCAGGGCGGTGCGCAGCGGCGGCATCTGCCGGCCGGTGGCGGTGACCAGCTGCGGCAGGAGGCCGTCGACCCAGCCGCGCACCGCCCGCGCCACCCGCGTCGCTTCCGCTGGCGGCGGCAGGCCGGGGACGAAGACCAGCAGCGTGTCGTTGGCGATCGCCGGCGGACCGGCGCCGACCCGCAGCGTCCCCCCGGCGCAGAGATCGCAGACCGCCGTCCGCACCACGCGGAAGATTCTATAACCCAGCGGATCGTGGCGGCGCTGGAGCTCATGGACGAAGTGCCGGACGTTGAGGAAGATCAGGCCGTCGACGTTGTCCTTGACCGGCAGTTGGGCGGCCAGCCGCGACAGCCGGCGGACGAAGACGTAGAGGTAGCAATCGGCGGTCAGCTCGCCGAGGGCGCCGGCCAGCGGGCCGGCGGCGGGCTCGGTCCAGCGGCGGTGGCCGCAGACGCCGAGCCGTTCGGGGGGCAGACTCCACAGACCGCGCCGCCGCAGCTCGCCGGCCAGCACCCCCCGCAAGGCGGCGAGCAGCTCGAGCAGCTGCTCGCCGGAGGGCGTCGCTCCGCCGGCCAATGAGCGCACGAAGGCGGTGAAGTCATAAGCCCTCCGTCGTCCGGCGCGGCGGGCCGGCGGCGGACAGGCGCGAAACGTGATCGGCAGGTTGTTGGATCCCCCACGGTGATGATGATCGTCCCCTCGAAGGGATAAGGATCGATGTCGCACAATAAACTCCCGGGCTGCGATATTGATCGGTTTCCGGCCGCGCTCGTGAGGCGGCCATTCGGATACGTGTCGATAGCATGGTCGTGCTCCGCTCGATCGGGGTCGATAGGTTCAGATGATGCTCCCCGACCGCATGAAAATCATCGTTTCGTGGTCCTCCTTTCGGTCGTTCAGGAAGGATCGGCGGCGGCGCTCCAGCCGCCGCCGACCGGCGGCGGCGGCGCGGTGGCTCGTCTCGCCGCCGGCTCCGGTTTCGGCCAGAAGCGTGAACAGCGGCGGCTCGAGAAAGCCCCGCACCCGCCGCTCCGCCGCCAGCAGGGAATCGATCTCCCGGCGCAGCGCCTCGTCGCCCTGGCACACCTCGGCGAGGAAGGTCGCGCGGCGGGCGACGTCGCGCTCGAGGGCGGCATCGAGCACCGCCTTGATCTGTTGCCATCGCTCCGGGCTCACGGTCTCCTCCTGCGGTGGACGTCTCCTACCGCCTAAACGCGCAAAGCGTGCCCCGGGAGGGCCGCCGGCGGGCAAAAAAGTGGTGGCGGCGGCGTCTACCTGCGTTTGAGCTCGCGGTAGAGCCACAGCCGGGCGGTGCGCCATTCGCGCTTGACCGTGGTCAGGGAGATGCCGAGGGCCGCGGCCACTTCCTCATTGGTCAGGCCGGTGAAGAAGCGCAGCTCGACGATCTTGGCCTGGCGGGGATCGAGGGCCGCCAGATCCTTGAGGGCGTCGTCGAGAGCGACGACGTCGACGTCCTGCCTGAAGGCCACGTCGACGCCGGCCTCGAGCGAGATGCGCGGCGCGCCGCCGCCGCGCTTGCTCGCCCGCAGACCGCGGGCGTGATCGACCAGGATGCGGCGCATGAGCTCGGCGGCGAAACCGAAGAACTGCGCCCGGTTCTCCCACGTCACCCGGCGCCGTCCGACCAGCTTGAGGTAGACCTCGTTGACCAGGGCGGTGGGCTGCAGGGTGTGGTTGGGGGATTCGCGGTCGAGGTAGCGGCGGGCGATCGTCCGCAGCTCGTCGAAGACCAGGGGCATCAAGCGACCGAGGGCCTCGGGGTCGCCGTCGGTCCAATCGCGGAGGACGGCGGTGACGTCGTGTGGTGGTTGGCTCATCCGTCGCCACCGGCCGGCAGCTCAGCCAGCTCCGCGAACGCCGCTCCGGCGCCGCCGAGGCCTGCCGGCGGCCGGCCATCGATCTCGCGGCTCGAGGGGATCATCCTACCGCCATCACCCGGCCGCGCCAAGCCTCACCCGGCGGCGGCCGGGAAGCGACGCAGGATCCCACCGCGGATCAAAAAATTTCGACCGCGATGAACCGTTTGGACCGCCGAACGCGCGTCGAAGGGTAAAGCGGGTTTCGCCGGGACGGCCCGCAGACCGGCGGGCGCCGTCCCGCCGTCGCGGGACCGTCCCGCAGCTCGTACCGGGAGTGGATGAGGTCCGCGGTCCTCCCCTGCCGCGGAGCGCGCGACCGCCGGACGAGCGCGCTTCTCTCGTCTCCGTACCCTCTCCTCTGCGGGTCGGGCTTGCCCCGACCCGCTTCTTTCGTCCTACTCCATGGTGAAGAGCGCCGCCATCAGGTCGATGCCGTACCACAGGTTGGCCAGGCGCAGGTTTTCGTCCGGCGCGTGCTGGTTGTCGTCGTGGTTGGCGATCGGCACGATCACCACCGGCGCCGCCAGCAGCTCGGTGAAGAGGTAGAGGGGCAGGGAGCCGCCGAGGGTGGGCATCAGCACCAGCTCGTCGCCGGCCACCCGGCGGGCGGCGGCGATCACCGGCTGCACCACCGGTGCATCGAGCGGCGCCCCCGCCGCCTTGTACCCCGGACGCCGGTCGATGCGGGCGATCCGGGCGTAGCGCAGGCGGGTCTCGAGATCGGGATCCTGGCGCACCACGTGGTAGCCCTGGCGGCGGACGTGCTCCTCCACCCGATCGAGCATCACCTCGGGGTCGTCGCCGCGCACCAGGCGGACGTCGATCGAAGCGGTGGCGGTGGTGGGGATGACGTTGCGCGCCGCCTCCCCCACCGCCGCCGACGCCATGCCGCGGACGTTGAGCGACGGCCGCCGCAGGCGCTCCGCCAGGGAGGCGCCGTCGCCCTCGGTCCAGGCCAGGCCGAGCTCGCGGCGCAGGGCGTCGTCGTAGTCCGGCAGCGCCGCCATCGCCGCCCGTTCGGCATCGGAGAGCGGCGCGCTGTCGTCGTAGAAGCCGGCGATGGTGACGTCGCCGCGATCGTCCTTCATGCTCGCCAAGAGCCGCGCCAGCATCATCGCCGGATTGGGCGCCCAATTGCCGTAGTGGCCGCTGTGCAGGTAGCGGCCGGCGCCGTAGACCGTCAGGTCGAAGCCGGTGTACCCGCGCACCCCGAAGACCAGCTGCGGTCGCCGGCTCGGGTGCACCGGCCCGTCGCAGATCAGCCACAGGTCGACCGCCAGCTCCCGGCGGTGCGCCCGCATGTAGTCGCCGAGATGCTCCGAGCCCGCCTCCTCCTCGCCTTCGAAGAAGAAGACCAGGTTCGAGGTCGGCTGGATGCCGGCCTGGCGCAGGGCGTCGAGGGCGGCCAGGATCGCCGGGATCGGCGCCTTGTCGTCGCCCGACGAACGGGCGTAGAGCCGCCACTCGGGGTCGATCGGCTCGCCCGGCCGGGGCAGGGGCCGGCGCACCCCGCCGTCTTCGAGCGCGGCGGTGGTGAGCACCGGCGTCCAGGGATCGAAGGTCCACTGGTCGCGGTCGACCGGCTGGCCGTCGTAATGCACGTAGATGCCGACCGTGCGCTGCGCCCCGGGCACCTCGAGCCGGCCGTAGACGATCGGCGGTACCCCTTCGATCCGCCACAGCTCCGCCGCCACGCCGCGCGCCGCCAGCCGCTGGCGGATCCACTCGGCGTTGCGCTCGACGTTGTCCAGATCGCGCGCCACGTTGGGGATCTCGAGCAGCTCGACGTAGCGCGCCAGGATCTCCGCCCCGTTGGCCTGGCGGTAGGCGCGGGCGGCGGCGACGGCGTCGCCGGCGGCGGCCGGCCCGGCGGCGGCCGCCAGCAAGGCCGCGCTCAGGATCAGGCTGAGGGCGATGCCGTCGCGTCGCATGCCGCCATCCTCTCACGCCCGCCCGGCGCCGGGAAGCACCTCCCTGGGACGAGGCGCCGGCAGATCGTGACCACGTGCGGCGCCGCTTGCAGTAGGATGGCGGAACGCCGCATCCGCTGGCAGCGGAGCGGCGTACCGATCGACGTCATGACCGAGGGAAGCATCAGAGATCGAGGTTGGCGACGCTTCACGGCTCGTCCGGGCAACCTGGCCCGCCGCATGCGTGACCTGGCGCCGCCGACGGCGCGCGGTCTGCTGGTGGCCGGCTTCTCCGCCCTCGCCCTGTGGCCCTTCGGCTTCGGCAGCCTCGATCTGGTGCTCTTCGTCGTCGGCCTCGCCGGCCTGGTGCTGGTGCTCCTCGCCTGCCTGCTCGCCGCCGCCACCGCCCTGGTGCTGCGGCGGCGCTTGCGCCGGCGCTCGACCGAGCCCCAGCGGTTGGAGACCGGCTCGCGCATCCGCACCGGCTTCCGCGTCCCGGCCCTGCGCCGCCTGCCCCTCCTCCGCCTGCGCTGGCGCTGGGAGGAGCCTGCGGGGGTCGACGTCCGCCTGCGCCGCCGCGGCGACGAGCTGGTCGAGGACGTCATCGCCCGCCGCCGCTTCGACGCCAAGGCCATCCGCCGCCGCTTCGAGGTCTACGACGTCTTCGGCCTGACCCGCGTCGCCCTGAGCCGCAGCGAGCCGGTGGCGGTGCTCGCCCTGCCCAATCCCGGCCGCCTGCGGTCGATGCCGGTGGTGCAGTCGATCTCCGCCGCCGAGGGCATGCCCCATCCCTCCGGCACGCCGGAGGGCGATCGGATGGAGATCCGCCGCTACGCCCCGGGCGATTCGATCCGCCACATCATGTGGAAGACCTTCGCCCGCACCCGCGAGCTCAACGTGCGCTTGCCGGAGAAGAGCGTCGAACGGGCGCGGAAGACCGTCGCCTACCTGGTCACCGGACCGCAGGACGAGCCCGCCGCCGCCGCCGCGCGCGTGGCGCTCGAGAGCGGCGCCCTGGGGGACAGCTGGCTGTTCGGCACCGACGGCCTGGAGGAGCCCACCGCCGAGCTCGACGCCGCCCTGCGCGCCATCGCCCGCTCCGGCGGCCGCGCCGGGCGACCGAGCGGCCTGGCGGCCTTCCTCGAACGCATCCGGCGCCAGGGGGAGATCCACTGCGTGGTCTTCGCCCCGGCCCTCCCGGGCGCCTGGACCGAGGAGGCGCTCGCCGCCCTTACCGCCTTCCCCGGCGCCCTATCCTTCGTCCTCGCCACCGACGGCGTGATCCAGGCTCGCCCCATGCCCTTGTGGCGGCGCCTGCTCTACGAGCCGCACGAGGAGGAGGGCATCCCCGCCGAGCAGCTCACCCGGCTGGTGCGCACCCTGGCCGGCGCCGGCTGCTCGACGGTCGTCGTCGACCGGCGCAGCGGCCGCAGCTTCGGCCGGAGCTATCACCAGACCCTGGGAGCGACCGCATGATCCCGCCGGCCGTCTCCCGCGGCGTCCTCGCCCTGCGGGCCTGCGTCATGGGCCTGGCGCTGGCGCTTCTCGCCTGGCCCCTGAGCGTCTGGACGGGGGTGGCGGCGGCAACCCTGGCGGCGGCCTGCGGCGTGGTGGCGGGGGAGGCGACCGCCCACAGCCGCCTGCGCCTCTCCAGCGGCCTCCTGCTCGCCGCCCTGACGGCTGCCGCCGGCATCGCCGTCGCCCGCTCGGTGGTCGACGCCACGCTCTTCGCCGGCCTCCTCGGGCCGGTCGCCACCCTCCACCTGTCGGAGGCCCTCCTGTGGCTCGCCATCGCCCTCCCCGCCACCCTGGCGCTGCGGCTCGTCGCCCTGCGCCGGCCGGCGCTGGCGGTGATCGAGGTCGGAGCGGTCGCCCTGGCGGTGGTCGCCGCCGTCGCCGCCCACCGCGGGGGCATGGTCCACCGGCCGTACGCCATCGGCGACTGGGCGTGGTCGCGGGGCATCGACCCCGGCGTCGTCCTCCTCGCCGTCGGCGCCCTGGCCAGCTTCGTGCTGGCGGCGCTTCTCTTCTCCCGCCGCAGCCCCGACGCCGTCGTCCAGGCGGCGCGCGGCCGGCGGCCGGCTGACGACGACGTCGAGAGCTACCGCCGCCTGCCGCTCCATTTCGCCGCCCTCGCCGTGCTCGCGCTCTTCCTGCTGCTGGTGATCCGCGCCACCGGTCCGCCGGCGCCCAAGGCGGCGGGGGACCTCGGGCTGACCGGCGATCCGGCGGAGGAAGAGCAGGACGGCAACCCGCAGCGGGGACGCGGCGGCGGCGGCAGCCAACGGGCCGGCGAGCAGCTCGGCGACATCCCCTTCCGCGACGAGTACAGCTCCACCGGCAATCAGGCGCCGGTGGCGGTGGCGGTGCTGCACGACGACTACTCGCCGCCGTCGGGGGTCTACTACTTCCGCCAGTCGGCCTTCTCCCAGTACAACGGCCGCCGCCTGGTCCAAGCCACCCGCGACGACGTCGACCGCGACATCGTGGCCCGCTTCCCCAGCCGCCCGCTGGTGATCCCCAGCGCTCCCGCGGTGGGCCGGGCGCGCCGCGCGCTGCCGACCAGCATCGGCCTGCTGGCCGACCACGTGCGTCCCTTCGCCCTCGACTCGCCGGTCCGCCTCGAGCCCCTGCACAACGACAACCCCACCCGCTTCCGGCGGGTCTACGCCGCCCGCTCCCACGTCCAGACCGTGCCCTACGAGGCGATGCTCGGCCGCCGGCCGGGCAATGCGTCGTGGAGCGACGAGCAATGGCGCCACTACACCGAGGCGCCCTCCGATCCGCGCTACCGCGAGCTCGCCGAGTCGCTCCTGGCACGGCTCAAGCCCGACTACCGGGACGACCCCCTGGCCCAGGCCCTGGTGGTCAAGGACTATCTCGACAAGAACGGCATCTACAGCCGCAAGAGCCAGCACGCCGGCGCCAGCGACCCGGCCGCCTCCTTCCTCTTCGGCGACCTGACCGGCTACTGCGTCCACTTCGCCCACGCCGCCGCCTACCTGCTGCGCAGCCTCGACGTGCCGGCGCGGGTGGCGGCGGGCTACGCCGTGCCGGAGAGCGACCGCGGCGGCGGCTCGGCGCTCCTGATCCGCGGTGCCAACGCCCACGCCTGGCCCGAGATCCAGCTCGACGGCCTCGGCTGGGTGGTGGTCGACCTGGCGCCGGAGCAGTCCTTGGACGAGCCGATCAGCGCCCCCGACCAGGCGCTCCAGCGCATGCTCGGCGAGATGATGCGCCAGCAGCAGATGGCGGAATTCGACCAGCCTCTGACCCGGCCGATCGATTTCGGGCGCCTGGCGCGGCAGCTGCTGCTGGTGATCCTCGCCGCCCTGCTCGCCGCCTATGCGATCAAGATCTACCGCCAGGTGCTGCCCCACCTGGCACCGGCGCCGGCCCTGCCCCGGGTGGGCTACCGCGCCGCTCTCGACCAGCTGGCCGAAGCCGGCCTGCGGCGGCGCTTCGGCGAGAGCCGCGAGCACTTCGCCCGCCGCGCCAGGTCCTTGACGCCGTCCTTCTTCGAGCTCAGCCGCTGGCATCTCGGCTGGGCCCTGGGCTCGCGGCGGGGCACCAGCCCGGTCGAGCTGCGCCGGCTCACCGACCGCGTACGCCGGGAGCTCGATCAATCCCTGCCGGCCTGGCGCCGCCTGCTCGGCATCATCCATCCCTTTTCCTGGTTGCGGGCCCGCTGACCGCAGGAGGAGCGCATGACCACCGAC
>RFGL01000412.1 GCA_003697015.1 Acidobacteriota bacterium
CCCCCCGCGTCGCCTCCCCCCGCCCACAACCGACAAGCCCGCCGGCAACGGCCAGCAGGGCGGCGAGCGCCACCCACGCCGAATCGCGTCGAAAAAGCCTCATCCCGAAGCCTCCTTCCCTGCGCCGCAGCACCGGCAGCGTCCGCACGGGGCGAGCGGCGCGCGACGGCAAGCCTTCCGAAGCCGGCGACCGGCGCCGGCAGCAGGTCATGGCGTAGACCAGATCGGCACACTCTATCAGACGTCAAGAGGCGGTCCGCGACCGGCCGATCCGCGGCCAAAAACGCCGCCGGCGCGGGTAGAATGCGCCGCATGAGGACCATCGAGCTGCGTTTTGCCGTCCCGTTGCTGCTGATTCTGACCCTCGCCCCGGGCTGCGGACGGAGGGGGGCGGAGGTGCCGTCCGGGCCCCTGCCGGTCGACCTGAACGGCACCTGGCGGGCGGTGCTGGCGTCGCCCGGGGGAGATCTGCCCTTCACCCTGGTGATCCGGGCGGACGAGGACGGCACGCCGCGGGCGGTGGCGGTGAACGGTGCCGAGGAGGCGCCGTTCTCCAGCGTCCGCATGGCCGGGGAGGAGGTGGTGCTCGACTTCGCCTGGTACGACTCCGAGATCACCGCCCGCATCGAGGACGAGGCCCGGCGGCTGGTCGGCCGCTGGCGGCGGACGTCCCCCGGCGGCAGCGATACGGTGATGCCGTTCATCGCCAGCCGCGACGACGAGCGGCGCTTCCTGCCGCTGGCGGAGGTCGCCTTGACGGCGGCGGACGACGCCGCCGCCGTCGCCTCGGTCGACGGGGTGTGGTCGGTCACCTTTCGCGACGAGGACGGCAGCGAGCCGGCCGAGGGGGAGTTCCACCAGCAGGGCACGCGGGTCACCGGTACCTTCCTCACCCCGACGGGCGACTACCGCTTCCTCGACGGCAGCTACGAAGGCGGCGTGCTGCGCCTGTCGACCTTCGACGGTGCCCACGCCTTCCTCTTCCATGCCCGGGCGCAGGAGGACGGCAGCCTCGCCGGCGACTTCTGGTCCCGCGACAGCTACCACGCCACCTGGACCGCCTATCGCAAGGCGGCGGGGGAGACCGTCCTCCCCGACGCCTGGAAGCTCGCCCGGGTGACCAATCCGGAGGGGCGCTTCCGCTTCGACTTCGAGGACCTCGACGGGCGCCGCGTCACCCAGGACGACCGGCGTTTCGCCGGCAAGGTGGTGCTGGTCAACATCTTCGGCAGCTGGTGCCCGAACTGCAACGACGAGGCCCCGCTCCTCGCCGAGTGGTACCGCCGCTACCGCGACCGCGGCCTGGAGATCGTCGGCCTGGCCTACGAGTTCACCGGCGATCCCGAGCGCGATCGCAAGCAGGTGCGGAGGTTCGGCGAGCGCTACGGCATCGAGTATCCGTTGCTCCTCGCCGGCACCAGCGACAAGGCCCTCGCCGCCGAGACCCTGCCCGACCTCAACCGCATCGTCGCCTACCCGACGTCGGTCTTCATCGGCCGCGACGGCAAGGTGCGCAAGATCTACTCCGGCTTCGCCGGCCCCGGCACCGGCGAGCATCACCGGCAACTGGTCGCCGAGCTCGAAGCCTTGATCGAGTCCCTGCTGGCGGAGAACGCCTGAGCCTGCCCTCACCGGCCCAGGGACCAGAGGTAGGCGCGCAGGGCTTCGGCGACGCGGTCGGGGTCCTGCAGGTAGTCGTCGAGCGCCTCTTCCGAATCGAAGGCGAGGAGCGCCCGGGCGCGCTCTTCGCGGTACATCAGGGCGCCGACCATCCCCGGCAGGAAGGAGAGGTCGTGGCCGCCGCCGGCGCGGCGGGGGAAGGACGCCGGCATGGCGGTGCCGGGGCTCCAGCGCTGGGGATCGAGAATCCACGAACGGGTCCAGGCCGGCCGCAGCCGCCGGCGCGCCAAGCGGTACGACGGCGCGCGCTCCGCCGGCTCGGGGGCTTCCCGCGCCGTGCCGCCGGCGTGGCAGCGGCCGCAGCCGAGGGTGGCGAAGACCGCCCGCCCCACCGCCAGCGCCTGGTCGGATGCCGGCGGCGGCTGGCGCACGTGCTGCGCGACGCCGTCACGGCCGGCGAAGTAGGTCACCAGCCGGTCGAGCTCGCCCTCGTCGAAGGGATAGCTCGGCATGCGCAGGTCCAGCCACGGCCGCAGCGGAAACGTTTCGGGGTGGTCGAGATAGTCGAAGAGCCAGTCCGCCCGCACCCGGGCACCCTCGTGGCGCAGCGACGGCGCGGCGCCGGGCGGCGGTGCGTCCGTCCGGTCGAGGGCGTGGCAGGCGCGGCAGTTGTAGCGTTCGAGCACTGCCCGTCCGGCGCTCCACGGCGGCGACGCAACGCGCCGCGCCAGGGGGGGCGCCGGACTGCGCCGGCCGAGCAGGTCGACCGCGATCGCCAGCGCCTCGGCCGGCCGCAGGTCGTACCGCGGCTGGGGCATCGCCGGAGCGTCCGGCGCCGGCCAGTCGTGACCGGCGACCGCCGCCAGCAGGGCGTCGCCGAAGGGGCTGGCGTCGGCCGCTGCACGCTGCGCCACCGCCGCCGCCAGGCGCTCGCCGGCGGCGCGGAGGTCGGCCGCCCGGGGCGGCGGCCGCTCGATGCCGGGG
>RFGL01000041.1 GCA_003697015.1 Acidobacteriota bacterium
CCGCCGCCCGCGACGCCGGGCCGTCGTAGGCCATCAGGGTCGCCACCGGGGCGAAGACCTCGCGGCTGTGCACCACCCGGGCGCCGTCGGGGTCCTGGATCTGCAACAGGGTGGGGGGGAAGAAGTAGCCCTTGCCCGCCGGGCTGCCGGTGCCGTCGGCACGGGTGCCGGTGCCGTGCACCAGCCGGGCGGCGCGCCGCAGCTGGGCGACCCCGGCTTCGGCGTCGGCCAGCTGCTCGGCGGTGGCCAGGGGGCCCATGGTGACCGAGGGATCGGCCGGGTTGCCGGTCACCACCTCGGCGAGGCGGGCGGCGAGGGCGTCGCGCACCTCCCCGAGACGCGCCACCGGCACCAGGATCCGCCGCACGGCGGTGCACTTCTGGCCGCTCTTCTGGGTCATCTCGCGGACGACGTCGCGCAGGAAGAGCTCCCAGGTGGTGGAGCCGGGGGCGACGTCGGGGCCGAGGACGGCGGCGTTCAAGCTGTCCGCCTCGACGTTCACCCGCGGGTTGGCGGCGAGAAGCTTGGGCCGCTGGCGCAGGTCGGTGGCGGTCGCCGCCGAGCCGGTGAAGGCGAGCACGTCGTGCGGCCCCAGGCGGTCGAGGAGGTCGCCGGTGCGGCCGCAGATCAACTGCAGGGCGCCCTCGGGAAGGACCCCCGCCGCGATCACCACCTCCACCGCCCGCGCCGCCACCAGGGCGGTGGCGGTCGCCGGCTTGACGATCACCGGCATGCCGGCGAGCAGGGAGCAAGCTGCCTTCTCGGCGAATCCCCAGGCGGGGAAGTTGAAGGCGTTGATCGCCACCGCCACGCCCGGTCGCGAGACCAGCACGTGCTGGCCCCAGAAGGCCTCGCTGCGGGCCAGCTGCGCCCCCTCGCCGTCGATCAGGTGACGGCGCTCGCCGAGGCGCATGGCGAGGCCGGCGTAGTAGGCCAGGGTGCCGGAGGCGCCGTCGACGTCGAAGGCGCCGTCGGGGGTGGTGGTGCCGTTGTTGCGCCGCGACAGCTCGAGCAGCTCGTCGCGGGCGCTGCGCAAGGCCTTCGACATGCCCTTGAGAAGCGCCCCGCGCTCGGCGAAGGTCAGCCGGCGCAGGGCCGGGCCACCGCGTTCGCGGGCGTGGACCAGGGCGGCGGCGAAGTCGACGCCGGTGCTCGAAAGACGAGCGATCTGCTCTTCGGTCGAAGGGTCGACGAGGGGTGCGAAACCGCTCGTCGCCTCATGCCAGCGCCCGCAGACGTAGCTTCGTATGGTCTTCATCCAGGATCTCCTGATGACGGCGCGGCGGCCGCGTTTGAGGCTGCGGTCAAACGACTTGCTGGTTGGCGTCGACGAAGATCACGGGCCGAGGGCCCCGCCGCGGATCGAGCCCTCGATCGCCATCCGATGCTGGCGCCGGTCGGGCTTGTGCTCCGCCTCGCGCCGGTTGCAGGCAGCGCGGAAGGCGGGGGGCGGGCCGCGATCCTCCACGCGAGCTGCGGGCTGAAATTACGGCATGCGCCGGGTCGCGTCAAGTCGCCGGCCGGGGCGGTTGGCGCGGGGCGCTGCGGCTGCCGCCGGCCGACGCGGGCGGTCGCAACAGGCGGCGCAGGCGTTTTTCGGCCTCGGCCAGGGTCTGCGGGCGGCCCTCGCGCCAGCGGCGCAGCTCGGGGTAGCCGGCCTCCTGCTCGGCCAGCAGGTGGCGGGCGAAGCGGCCGTCGCGGATCGCCGCCAGCGCGCGGGCCATGCGCCGGCGGGCCTCCTCGGCGTCGCCCGCGGCGTCGTCCCAGTGATGGGCCATGCCGACCTGGCAGGCGGGGGAGGCATGGCTGGCGATCATGCCGTAGAGCCCTTCCTCGGCCGCGGCCGCCAGCACCTGGCCGAGCTCGCCGGAGCCGTGCAGCTCCATCAGCGCCGCCTCCGGCGGGTAGCCGGCGGCGGTGAGGACGTCGAAGGCCAGCTCGAGGGCGCGGAAGATCAGCGGCAGGGTGACGTGCTCGGAGAAGTGATCGAGCTCGGTCTCGAGGGCGAAATCGCCCTCGAGGGCGGCGCAGCGGGTGATGCCGAGGGCGCCGGCCAGGCCGAGCAGGCGGCGCCAGGCCGCGCCGCTGGCGTCGCGCTCGACGGCGACGAAGGCCGGAACCCCCCACCCCTCGAGGTAGCGGCGGCGCAGGTAGGTGCCGGGCAGTCGCGGCGCCAGGAGCAGCAGATCGACGTCGGCGGGCGGCGCGATCAGGCCGTAGCGCACGGCGAAGCCGTGGGCGAAGACCAGCGCATCGCCCGCGGCGAGATGCGCCGCCACCTGCTGCCGGTAGATCGCCGGCTGCACCTCGTCCGGCACCAGCAGGAGGACGATCGAACCGCGGTCCACCGCCTCGCCGACGTCGACCACCTCGAAGCCGTCGGCTGCCGCCTGCCGCCGGTAGTCGTCGTCGCGGTTGCCGACCACCACCGCCACCCCCGCATCGCGCAGGGTGAGGGCCTGGGCGCGGCCCTGGATGCCGTAGCCGATCACGGCGACGGTCTCGCCGTCGAGCGCCCCGGCGGGAACGTCTTCGTCATAGAAGGCTCGCAGGCTCATCGGCTGGGATCCTGGGGTCTGCAGGAAGCGGTGATGAGTCTCTGGGGCGAGACCGGCGAAGTCAACCCCCCGGCCGAAAATCCGCCGCGGCAGCCGCGGTGTAGGATGAGGCGAACGGAGTCGGAGGTGGAATGCGCGCCGGCGTCACGAGGTCAACCGAGTGCTGGTTGTGGGCCTTGCCCATGGCCCTGGTGCTGGCGGCATGCCGCGTCGTCGCCAGCGGCGAGGACGGCCCGAAAGGAGGTTCCTCGATGAGTCTGCAGCTGACTTCGACGAGCTTCGAAGCCGGCGGGGAGATCCCCCGCCGCCACACCTGCGAGGGGGAGGACCTGTCGCCTCCTCTGGCGTGGACGGGAGTGCCCGAGGGCACCGAGAGCTTCGCGCTGATCGTCGACGATCCCGACGCCCCGGACCCCCGCGCGCCGCGCATGACCTGGGTGCACTGGGTGCTCTACGATCTGCCGGCGGACGTCAGGGAGCTGCCCGAGGGCGTTCGCACCCTGCCCCCCGGCACCCGCGAGGGCAAGAACGACTGGCGCCGCACCGGCTACGGCGGTCCCTGCCCGCCGATCGGCCGCCACCGCTACGTCCACAAGCTCTACGCCCTCGACGCCGTCCTCGGCGACCTCGGCACGCCGACCAAGGCGGAGCTCGAAGCGGCGATGAAAGGCCACGTCCTGGCGCGCGCCGAGCTCGTCGGCACCTACCGGAAATCGGCTCGCTGAGCCTGTGGCGCGGGCGGCCGGAAGGGCTTTCCTTCAGCCGCCGGTGCAGCTGGCCGGCAGCTCGCTGGGCTGGTTCAGCACCTCGACGTTGCGGCGCACGTCCTTCGACTCGGGCAACCAGACGGCGTGCACCACGTCGTCGAGAGGTTTGCCCGGATCGAGCACCTTCCGGCCGATCCAGCTCGCTTCCCGATCCTTGAAGGCGAGGAGATCGTCCCGCAGTCGCGGCGCGTCGCGCAACAGGACGAGCTCGTTGGCGGAGATCCAGGCGAGGTCGCGAGCGACGCTCATGACGATGCCGACCAGGTCTTCCTCGCCGCGTTCGTCGATCTCCTCCAGCAGATGGATCATCGGCGACAACTCGCCGATCTCGGCGAAGACGGTGGGGATCAGGCACTCGAGGACGTCGTTGATCTTGTTGAAGTCGTCGTGCAGGCCGTCGAGGCCGGCGCGGTCCTCCGCCACCTCGGCGGCGGCGATGCCGAGGTCGAAACCGATGTGGGCGTTCATCGCCGCCAGCAGGTGCTGGAGGATGATCAGATCGCGGTCAGCGACGGCGTCGAAGGCCACCCCCCAGCACTGCGAGATGGCGGGGTCGCCGCCGCGCCACTGGGCGAAGGCGGTGAGGTAGCGGTTGGCGAAGACGGAGTCGAGGCGTTCCATGCGCGCGTCGTCGTCGAAATAACCGGTGCCGATCTTGCTCTTCACCGTCGCCGTCACCCGGCGGTAGAGGGAGGCGAAATAGCCGGCGCGGCTGTCGTTTGCGAGCGCCCAGGCGATGATCTCGTCGAGCGCCTCGAGCACCTTGCCTATCGGGTCGATCCGCATCGCGTGTCCTCCTTTGCCTAGGGCAGGGCGCCGCCCAGGATGGGGATGAGCTTGTCGGCGTCGAGGTTGCCGCCGGAGACGACGCAGACCACCGGGCCTTCGAGCTCGGGGTTGGCGAGGGCGGCGGCCAGGGGGGTGGCGCCGGCGCCCTCGGCCACCAGCCGGGCGCGCAGGGCGAGGAGGCGGAGCGCTGCGGCCACCTCTTCGAGGCCGACCACCAGCGAGCCGGCGAGGAGCCGGCGGGCGACGGGCCACATCTCGTCGAGCACGTTCTTGCCGCCGATGCCGTCGACGAAGCTCGGCGCGTAGTCGATCGCCACCGGCTTGCCCGCGGCGAGGGCGGCGGCGAGGGGGGCCGCCGTCGCCACCTCGCAGGCGTAGACCCGAGCCGCCGGGACCACGGCGCGGGCGGCGGCGGCGATGCCGCAGGAGAGGCCACCGCCGCCGAAGGGCACCAGGATGGTCTTGACCGCAGGGAGGTCGGCGGCGATCTCGAGGCCGATGGTGGCGTTGCCGGCGATCACCGCCGGCTCCGCCACCGGATGGATGAAATGTCCCTCGATGCCGGGATGGCGGTGCTCGACGATCACCCGCCACCAGTCGTCGAAGGGCACCTTGATCGCCTCGCCGCCGAGGCGGTCGATGGCCTTGAGCTTGGTCTTGGGCGCGTGCTCGGGCACGATCACCCGGCAGGGCACGCCGAGCCGGCGCGCCGCCCACGCCACCCCCTGGGCCATGTTGCCGGCGCTCGCCGTGTAGACGCCGTCCGCCAGCCGTTCCTCGCCGGCGAGGAGCATGGCGTTGCCGGCGCCGCGCACCTTGAAGGAGCCGATGGGTTGGAGGTTTTCCGGCTTGAGGTAGATCTCATGCCGGCACTCGGGCAGCTCGAGGGGGATCAGGGGGGTGCGCAGGGCGAGGCCTCGGAGGCGCTCGGCCGCGGCGCGGATCGCGGCGAGGGTGGGGGGTGCGATCGGCGTCCTGCTCATCGGCTCGCTCCGGCGGATGGGGGCATGCTATCCGACGCCGCCGCCGCCGTCACGGCGGTTCAGCCCGGCGCCAGGGGGCGGAGCAGCGCTCGCGCCAGGGCGGCGGCGGCGCGGCGGTCGACCTTGCCGGTGGCGGTGTGCGGCAGGGACGGCAGGTAGGCCAGCCGTCGCGGGCGTTTGAACGGTGCCAGGGTTTTTTCGCAGTGCCGTACCAGCTCGCCGTCCGCCGGCGGTTCCGCCGCCACCAAGGCGGCCGCCACCACCTGCCCCCATTCGTCGTCGGCGACGCCGAAGACGCAGGCTTCCTCGATCCGCGGGTGGTCCTCGAGCACCCGCTCGACCTCCAGCGGGTCGACGTTCTCGCCGCCGGTGATGATCACCTCGTCGGCCCGGCCCAGGAGGTGGAGATTGCCCGCCGCGTCGAGCCAACCGCGGTCGCCGGTGACGAACCAGCCGCCGGCGTCGAACGGGGGGTGGGCGGGGTCTTGCGGCAGGTAGGTGGAAAAAAGGGTGGCACCGCGCAGGGCGATGACGCCGTCGTCGATCCGCACCTCGATCCCGGGCAGGGGGGGGCCGCAACCCGGCGCCGGCTGGCCGCGGGTGGCGTAGGGCTGGGTGGCGACCTGGGAGCCGGCTTCGGTCAGCCCGTAGGTGACGAGTACCGGCCAGCCGCGCGCGGCCGCTGCGGCACGCAGGGTCGGGGACGCGGCAGCGCCGCCGAGGAGGATCGCCCGCAGATGCGCCGGCGGCCGCCAGGGCGGATCGAGCCGCAACAGGCGCTGCAGCATGGCCGGCACCAGGGAGAGCAGGGTGACGCGTCGCTCGCCGACCGCGTCGGCGATCCGCGCCGCGTCGAAGCGCCGGTGGTTCTCGACCACCACCGCCCGCCGTGCCGCCAGGGAGCGCAGCAGGATGGCCAGGCCGCCGACGTGGGCGACGGCCAGGGAGAGCAGCCAGCGGTCGTCGTCGTGCCAGCCGAGGTTGGCGGCGCTGGCGCGGGCGCCGGCGGCGAGCGCCCGGCGCGACAGCACCACCGCCTTCGGCGCGCCGCTGCTGCCCGAGGTGGCGACCACCGCCAGCGGCCGTTCGTCGTCGGCCACCGCCGGCGGCTCCACCACCGCCGCCGCCGCCTCCGCGTCCGGCGACCACGGCCGCGTCCGTTCGGCCCACGGCACAGAGCGCCCGAGCCATCGCCGCGCCTCGTCGTCGGTCCAGCGGGGGTGCACCAGCACCGCCGGCCAGCCGAGCTCGATCAGGGCGTAGAGGGTGACGAGGGTCGCATAGCGCCCGTCCCCGACCAGCGCCACCCACGGGGTGCCACCCTTTTTTTCGGTCAAGGCGCCGCCGGTCGAGGTGCCACCGTTTTTTTCGGTCGAGGTGCCACCCTTTTTTCCGTGGCCCTCGACCAGCCACGCCATCGCCCGCCGCACGTCGACGGCAAGCTCGGCAAAGGTGATCTCGCGGCCGTCGACGAGGAGGGCCAGCCGTCGCGGCGCCTCGACGGCCGCCCGCAGGACGGAGAAGCTCACTCGGGCAGAGTCTCGGTTCTCTGGCGCAAGGGGTTGAACCAGCTCACGGCTCCCGGCTGCAGCTTTTGGGGGAAGACCACCAAGGCCTCGTGGTACGGCGCCTTGGCGGAGAGGGTACGGAATCCCTCCAGGTCGGGCGCTTGGTAGAGCTCGTGGCCTAGCTCATGGGTTGGGGCGAGGCCGGTCGGCTGGCTGACGGTCGTATGTGGGCCTCGCAGGCGGTAGCCAACCCAATCTCCGGTCAGCTCTTGGGCGCTTGTTTCAAGTGCGGCTTGCGCCGCCAGGTCCGTGAGATCCACCAGCTGCTGGAGGTTCACGCTCGCGTTGAGCACGGTCCAGGACGCTCGAGGCTGCGGCACGAGGCCTCCGGGCGTTGTGGGTTGACCGAGAAGGGCTTGCACCTCGAGCAAGGCGACCATCGGATTCTCCGCCAGGTACAGAATCTGATGGCCAGGCTGGTTCGGCGTAGCGCCGCTGAAACGGCTGGTGACGGTATTTGTGTGGGCGACCGCGAGAGCTGTGCCGAGGTGCCGGGTTTGGATCGCCCGGAACCAGGTGCGCGATTCAGCCCGGCGAGGAAGCGTCGCAATCGCGGCCTGCGAAGCCTTCATGAAAACATGCCGTGTTTGATCATCTGCACCAGGTTGTGCAGTTGCTCTTGGCCTTCGGCGCTTTCGAGCATGGCGCGCGGCATGATCCCACCGAGCTGAGCGTTCGGCGTGTCGAGCCAGACCTCCGGCGACTGCACCACCTCGGCTACTTCTGCCATCAGCTCCTCGGCGGACAGGACCCGTTCTTTGAGCTCGGTTGCCATGATTCCTCCAGCCTTGAGAGGAGTATACCAAGGACCCTCAGACGCTGCCGAGCTTCCCGATCCCCAGGCCGGGGACGCCGGCCGCGACGACGGCGGCGCTGCGGAGGTGCGGCAGCTCGACGGCGGGCCAGGGGGCGAGGCCGG
>RFGL01000413.1 GCA_003697015.1 Acidobacteriota bacterium
CCCCCGCGCCGGCGGCGGGCCGGCGACGGCGGCGCGGCAGGGGGCGGCTCGCCTTGGCGATCGGATGGTGCAGCAGCCGGCGGTGCCGGTTCCGGCTCGGCCCGCGCGCCGCTCGTGGACGCGGGCTGATCCGCCGGCGTGGCTTCGTCAAAACTCGAACGTAACCACCAGGGTGACAAGGCGCTTTCCTCCTTCAGATGATGTCCGCGACGCCCGGCGCGTCTTCATCGTCCCCTCCTGCGAGCCTGATCGCATCTCCTGCCGCGGGCGGGCTCAAAGCCACCCTGCGCAGCGCGGCGTGCTTCACGGCGCGCCTCCGGCGTGCCTCCGGCGTGCCCTGAATCTTCAACCACCTGCGTGCTCTCTCTACGGAGCCCATGAACCATCCGCACAGAACGGGGGTGCCGGCGGCGGGCCGCCGCCGGACGCGGAACCGGGGGTTGCCGATCCTACCATTTCCGCCGCTTTCGACCATCGCCAAGCGCGCCGTGAGACTCCCGCGCGCAGCCCGATCCCGCCGGCGTTCTCCGCTTGGGTCTTCAGTTTCAAGAGAATCTGTGCTAGATCTCTTGAATATGGAGAAATCTCTTCAAATCGGCGAGCGCGATCCGACCGGCGAGCAGCCGGAAGAAGAGCGTCACATCGGAGCCCGACACCGGCTCTGGCTGAGCGGGCTCGCATCCCTCGACGGCGGCGAGCGCCGGCTGCTGCTCGGCGACCTCTTCTTTCGCTGCCCCGCCTGCTGGGGATGGCTGGAGGAGCTGGCCACCGGCTCGGCCTGGCGACCGCGGGAGGGCGACGTCCGGGGGGAGCCCGTGGCCCTCCTCATCGCCTGGCTGATCCGCGCCCTGGGGCGCCGCCCGTCCGATCGCCAGGCGGTGGCGAGCCTCCGCCCGGCGGCGGCCCAGGCTGCCCGCCACGCGAGGAGCCACCCGGCAGCCCTCGGCCGCTTGCTGGTGGAGCTCGCCCGCCGCAGCGGCCGCGACGATCCGGTCTTCGCCATCCCGGCGCTGCTCACCGCCACCGACCTGCTCGCCGGGCCGTCGGTCCGGGCCGTGCTCAGCCGCAGCCAGCAGCTCGATCTCGAGTGCCTCGCCCAGGCCTACTTGGAGGAGGCCTACCATCGGGTCGGCGTGGGCCGGAACGCGCACGAGCCCCTCGCCGATCTCGACGTCCGGCGGATCGCCGATCCCGAGATCCGCGCCACCGTCCTCGAGCTGCGCATCGACGTGCTGCGGCGCCGCGGCCAGGCCGAGCGGGCGCTGGGGCTTTGCGGCATCGCCTGGGGTTGGCTCGAGCGCAGCCGCCGGGGGCGCGTGGCCGGCCGGCCGTCGCCGCCCTTCGCCGCGTCGGACGAACGGCTGGCCGAGAGCTGCGTGCGACGGGGGACCATCCTGCTCGCCCTCGACCGCTTCGACGAGGCCGCCGAGACCCTGCGCCGCGCCCTGCACCTCACCGCCATCATGCCCCCCTGCCGCCTGCGCTTCGACGCCGCCCACCTGCTCGCCGTCTGCGACGTGAAGAGGGCCGACTTCGGTGCCGCCCGCCATCACCAGGGCGTCGCCGGCCGGCTGATGGAGAAGGTCTCCGTACCGCGGCGGCTGCGCGCCGAGCACGACTGGCTGGCGGGGCTCCTCGCCGTTCACGAACGCCGCCACCACGATGCTCTCCGCATTCTGCTCGGCGCCCTGCGGCAGTACCTCGAGCTCGGCCGGCCGGTGGATGCCGCCCGCGTCTGGCTCGATCTGCTGCCACCGCTGGTCGCCCGCCGGGATCGGCCGGCGATCGCCGAGTTGACGCGCCTGAGCCGCGACCTCGCCGCCTCGTCCCGGGCCCGGCGCTACCTGGCGGGGAGGCTGAGCGCCCTGCGGGCGGCACTGGCGCGACAGGGCCTGCTGATGCCGGCGCTGGCGCAGCTGATCGCCGAGCTCGGCGGCGACCCGGAACGGAACCGCTGAGCCGCGGCGACGGCTCAGGGCTCGTCTTCGGTCCCGGGCTCCTCGTCGAATCCGTCGTCGATCTCGGGTTCGTCCAGCAGGTCGGGCTCGTAGTGGAGGTCGGCGAGGACCGCCGATACCCACTCTTCGGGCGCTACGTCGTCGGTGCTGGCGGCGTACATGCGGCAGAGGAGGTCGAGCACCGGGCGCACCAGGCGGTTGCTCAGGTCGGCGGCGGCGCGGCTCAGGGCGAGCTCCAGCTCCTCCTCTTCTTGCCGCATCGCTTCCGGCGGCGGTGCGCCGTCGCTCTCGTCGAGATCGTAGACCGCCGCCGCTTCGCTGATGGCGCTGGGGACGTCGGCCCTGAAAATCCGTCCCTCCTCCCGCATGGCGGAGAGGATCAGGAGCGCCACCCACACCCGGCGGTAGTCGGTGGCCGTCACCTCGCCGGCGGCGGCCAGAAAGCTGGCCAGCCGCCCCTTCGGCCAGCCCAGGTGCGTCTCGATCTCGGCGTCGCTGAAGCCCGAGTGCTCGATCGCATCGCGCAGCCTGGAAAGCGGCGGTACGGCGGCAGCGTATCGGAGGACGGTCACGGGCCGATTATCGCCGCCCCGCCGCCGGCGCGCAACCGGCGGCGCGTCCGGCGTGGCCGGTGCCGCGAGTCCGCGCCGCCTCGCCTCGAAGCGACGGCGGCGGCCGAGCGGCGTGCCCCCTCCGGGACGCCGTACCGCCGTCGGCCTGGCGCGGGACGCGCCTTCTGATATCCTCCGCCCCCGTGAACGATGCGACCACCAGTCTCGTGCAGTCGCCGGAAGGCGTGCTGCTGGCGCTTCTTGCCGTCGCCGGCGGCTGGTTCTTCATCGAGCAGCGGACGCGCTGGAAGCTCTTCCAGTTCGTGCCGCCGCTGATCTTCATCTACCTGACGCCGGTGCTGCTCAACAACGCCGGCGTGATGCCCGCCAGCTCGCCGGTCTACGACGCCTTGCGTCAGTTCGGCCTGCCCTTCTTCATCACCCTGATGCTGCTCAACATCGACGTAGGGGCGACGGTGCGGGTGATGGGCAAGGGGGTGTTGGTGATGCTCCTCGGCACCGCCGGCATCGTCGTCGGCGGGCCGCTGGCCTACCTGATCGTCCACCGCTGGCTGTCGCCGGATGCCTGGGGAGGCTTCGGCGCACTGGCCGGCAGCTGGATCGGCGGCACCGGCAACATGGCGGCGGCGGCGGTGGCTCTCGGCACCTCGGAGGAGCAATTCGGGCTGGCGGTGCTCGCCGACAACGTGGTCTACATCGTCTGGCTGCCGATCCTGCTCGGCTCGAAGGCCTTTGCCGAGCGGTTCAACCGCTGGGCACGGGTGCCCGCCGATCGCCTGGCCCGGATGGAAGCGGCGGCGGCGCAGGAAGAGGCGGACGAGCGACCGGTGGCGATGACCGATTACCTCTACCTCGGCCTGCTGGCAGCGCTGGCGACCTGGCTGAGCGGCTACCTCGCGCCTTTCGTGCCGCCGGTCGAGCTGCGCGGGGAGACGGTGATCTCGACCGGCACCTGGCGCATCCTGCTGGTCACCACCTTCGGCATCCTGCTGTCGCTGACCCCCCTGCGGCGCCTGCCGGGGGGCCACAATCTGGCGATGGCCTTGATCTACGTCTTCGTCGCCTCGATGGGGGCGCGGGCCTCCCTCGCCGGCCTCGCCCAGGCGCCGGCCTTTCTCCTCGGCGCCTTCATCTGGATCTTCATCCACGGCGCCTTCTGCGTCGGTGGTGCCTGGCTGCTCAAGGTCGACCTGCACAGCACGGCGATCGCCTCGGCGGCCAACGTCGGCGGCGCGGCGTCGGCGCCGGTGGTGGCGGCGGCGCACCGCGAGAGTCTGGTGCCGGCGTCGGTGCTGATGGCCCTCCTCGGCTACGCCATCGGCAACTACGGCGCCATCTTGACCGGCAATCTGTGCCGCCTGATCGCCGGCGGCTAGCCGGCGGGGGCAGGCGGATCGAGGTCCGTGGCACGGGCGATGGACGACGACACCGACATCGGCCGCGTCCGGCTCATGGGGCTGGTACTGATCCTGAGCAATCTGGCGGCGGGGATCCTCGTCGCCACCGTC
>RFGL01000414.1 GCA_003697015.1 Acidobacteriota bacterium
AAGATCTCGAACCACTCCCCGGCGCCGTCGCTCACCGCCGCCGGATTCTGCATGATCTCGTTGATCACCACCTCGGGTACCGGCACCGGGCAGTCGTTGGCGGCGCCGGGGGTGCCGAAGTCGCCGTCGCCGAAGGGGGTCGAGGCGGTGCACCAATTGCCGCCGGCGTTGTTGTCGAGGGACGGATCGATCAGCGCCATCGAGGCGCCGGTGGGGTCGGGGAAAAGCGGACCGCCGTCCCACTCCACGCGGTCGACCTCGTTGCCGTCGCCGTCGATCAGCACCAGCTCGTCGGCGCCGTTGGCGAGGAAGACCCCCGAGTACTCGTAGTCGACGCCGACCCCGCCGTTGGTCGACGGATCGGCGTTATTCGACAGCACCAGAAAGCCGCCCGCGGGAACGACCAGCGGCCCGCCGTTGGCGATCACGTGGCTGTCGAAGTCGTTGTCCCGGATCGTCCAGCCGTCGACGTCGATCCCGACGGCCGTCGGATTGAAGATCTCGAACCACTCCCCGGCGCCGTCGCTCACCGCCGCCGGATTCTGCATGATCTCGTTGATCACCACCTGGCCTTCGGCCGCCGTCGCCAACAGGCCGGCGGCGAGGCAGAGGCCGATCGTGCAGGCATGAAGTCCCCTGGTGAAACCCTTCGTTTTCGACAGCATCACGGTCTCCTCTCCGGCGGGTGTGTTTCGAGCCGCCAGCCCCCATGCCGGCAGCCGCTGGGCGCGCTGCTTAAGACTCCCCGATGAACTCCGGTTCTTCTTAGGGTAGCACAGGCGGAACCCGGGCACGACCCCGCGGTGAGGATCCGGTGAAGATCGCGCCGGCGGCGGACGGACGGGCGGTGGTACGATCCGGCCTCGCACCGGCCGGGAACGAATGCGATGGCCAACGAGCCCGAGGCGACCCTGATCAACGACGACCTGGCGCCGACGACGCCGGAGGGGCGGACGTGGACGGTGCGCCACATGGCGTCGCTGTGGATCGGCATGGTGGTCTGCGTGCCGACCTACATGCTCGCCGGCGGCTTGATCGACCTGGGCATGAGCTGGTGGCAGGCGGTCTTGACCGTCGGCCTGGGGAATCTGATCGTGCTCCTGCCGATGGTGCTGATGGGCCACGCCGGCACCGCTCACGGGGTGCCCTTCCCGGTGCTGGCTCGGGCCAGCTTCGGGGTCTTCGGGGCCAACGTGCCGGCGCTGCTGCGCGGCCTCGTCGCCTGCGGCTGGTTCGGCATCCAGACCTGGATCGGCGGCTCGGCGATCTACCAGCTGCTGGGGGCCCTCGCCGGCCGGCAGGGGGGCGCGGACCTGCCGCTGCTCGGCCTGAACGCTGCCGAGCTCGCCTGCTTCCTCGCCTTCTGGGCCATCCAGGTGGCGATCATCTGGCGCGGCATCGACTCGATCAAGGTGCTCGAGACCTGGGCGGCACCGTTTCTGATCGCCATGGGCCTGGCCCTTCTCGGCTGGGCGTGGGTGCGCGCGGACGGCTTCGGACCGATGCTCGAGGCGCCGTCGCAGTTTGCTCCGGGAGGGCCGCAGGAGGGCCGGTTCTGGGCGGTCTTCTTCCCCGCCCTGACCGGCATGGTCGGCTTCTGGGCCACCCTGTCGCTCAACATCCCCGACTTCACCCGCTACGCCAGGAGCCAGCGCGACCAGATCCTCGGCCAGGCCCTCGGTCTGCCGGCCTTCATGATCCTCTTCTCCTTCATCGGCGTCGCGGTGACCTCGGCCACGGTGGCGATCTTCGGCCAGCCGATCGCCGACCCGACGGTGCTCCTCGGCCGCATGGGGGGCGGGGTGGCGGTGATCCTCTCCCTCATCGCCCTCTCCCTCGCCACCCTCTCCACCAATCTGGCGGCCAACGTCGTATCCCCCGCCAACGCCCTGGTCAACCTGGCGCCGCGCCGGATCAGCTTCCGCCTCGGCAGTCTGATCACCGCCGCCCTGGGGATCGCCATCTTCCCTTGGAAGCTGATCGAGTCGACTCAGGGCTACGTCTTCACCTGGTTGGTCGGCTATTCCGCCCTCCTCGGACCGATCGGCGGCATCATCCTGGTCGACTACTACCTGCTGCGCCGCACCGCCCTCGACGTCGCCGGCCTCTACCGCCTCGACGGCCCCTACCGCTACCGCCGCGGCTACAACCCGGCGGCGCTCGCCGCCCTGGCGATCGGCATCGCCCCCAACGTCCCCGGCTTCCTCGCCCAGGCCGGTTGGGTCGGCGGCGTGCCGGCGTTCTTCAGCACCCTCTACACCTACGCCTTCTTCGCCGGCTTCGCCCTCGCCGGCGCCGTCTACTGGCTGCTGGCCCGGCGGCAGGGGTAAGGAGATCCTGACGGTGGAGCATCCGAGCGCCGCCGCCGTCGTCGAGCCGATCTACGGCATCGACGAGCGGCCGCCGAGCTGGTGGGAGAGCCTGCTCTACGGCTGGCAGCACACCCTGGTCGACATCTCGCCCTTCGTCCTGCCGCTGGCGGTGGCGGCGGCGCTGGGCATGGGGGCGGCGGAGCAGGCGCGGCTGATCAACGCCTGCCTCTTCGCCATGGGCCTCGCCACCCTGCTGCAGACCACCATCGGCAATCGCCTGCCGATCATCCAGGGGCCGTCGGCCACCCTGACCGGCACCCTGGCGCCCCTCGCCGCCCAGCTCGGCGGACCGGCGATGTGGGGCGGGATCTTCGCCGGCGCCCTGGTGGAGGCGGCGATCGGCGCCTCCCGCGTCCTCGGCGCCCTGCGCCGCTTTCTGCCGCCGGCGGTCTCCGGGGTGGTGATCACCACCATCGGCCTGGCCCTCGGCCAGGTGGCGGTGCGGCTGGCGATCGGCGACGGCGCCGGGCGCAATTTCGTCCTGGCGGCGGCGGTGGTAGGGCTGATCTTCGCCCTGCAACTGCTCTG
The DNA here is from genome assembly GCA_003697015.1 of Acidobacteriota bacterium. Lineage (GTDB taxonomy): Bacteria > Acidobacteriota > Thermoanaerobaculia > Multivoradales > J023 > J023. Next base: position 2,901 of record RFGL01000414.1, read on the forward strand.
CGGCCGGCTCGCCGGCGGCATCGTCGCACGGGGGGCGATCTTCCTCGCCATCTGGATCGTCGGCCTGGGAGCGGGAGGGCTGCTCGGCGCCGTCGACTGGGGGCTGGTGGCGCAGAAGCCCTGGTTCGCCCTGCCCAGCCTCTTCCCCTACGGCGGACCGGGCTTCGGCTGGGCGCTGATCCCCGCCGCCGTCCTGGTCGTCCTGGTCGGCTACCTCGGCTCCATGGTCGAGTCGCTGGGGGACTACGCCGCCACCTGCGCCGTCGCCGGCGTGCCCTACGGCGAACGGCACATGAACCGCGGCATCTTCGCCGAGGGCCTGGGCAGCGCCCTCGCCGCCTGCGTCGGCGCCCTGCCCTGCACCAGCTACACCCAGAACATCGGCATCATCGCCACCACCCGCGTCGCCAGCCGCTTCGTGGTGCAGATCGCCGCCGGCATCCTGATGCTCTACGGCCTGTGCCCCAAGTTCGGCGCTCTCCTGGTCGCCATGCCGCGCGCCGTCCTCGGCGGGGTCTTCGTCCTGGTCTGCGGCATGATCGCCGTCTCCGGCATCCGCCTGCTGCACGCCGCGGAGGCGACGCCGGCCAACGGCTTCCTGATCGGCACCACCCTGATCATCGCCATCGCCGTCCCCATCCACGTCCGCGCTCTCGACCCCGCCTGGCGCGACGCCCTGCCGCCGGCGCTGTCCCTCCTGCTCACCAATCCGGTGGTGCTGGCGGTGGTGGCCGGCGTGCTGCTCAATCTCCTCCTGAACGTCCTCCTGCCGGCGGCCGACGACGAGCCGTCTTGACCGGGAACCCCCTCCCCCGCCCCCCGGTCTAAGGGCGGGACGTATCCGCTGCCCGCGAGCGATCGCTCGCGATCGAGTTGCTCTCACCTGAGGAGGTCCCCATGCTCCATCCACCTCGCCGTGATCGCCTTCGCCCCCGTCTCGCCACCGCCGTCTTCGCCGCCGCTTGCGGCCTGCTGGCCGCCGCCGGCGCGGCCCGGAATCCCCCGCTGCCGCCGCCGGTCTCCGCCGACGCCTTGCCGCCGTCCGAGTCGCCGGCGACGCGTCTCGCCGTCTACCAGCGCCTGGTCGCCCTCCAGGAGCGGCCGTGCCGCTCGTGTTTCCGCCGACTGGTGGTCGACCTGGCGGAACGCGAAACGCCGCCGGACGCCGTCGATCACGCCCGCCGGCTGCTCGGCGTCGAGCCGCAGCGGGAGGATTTCGCGCGGCTGGCCGAGGCCCATCTGAGCGCCGCCCGCCAAGCGCGGCTGGCGGGGGAGCTCGAGCGGGCGGCGCGCCAGCTCGAGGCCGCCGCCCACGCCCTCGAGCAGACGGCGACCGTTCCGGAGGGCGCCGGGACGGAGCGCCGGCCCTCCCCCCTGCTGGCCGCGCTGATCGAGCTCGAGCGCATCGTGGTGCTCGACGACGACGGCGCCTGGCTTCGCGCCGCCGGCCACCTCGAGCACGTCATCGAAGAGCGCCGGGATGCCGCCGCCGTCGCCTGGGCCCGGCGCCTGCTGCAAGACCCCAGCCTCTACCTGCCCGCCGCGCCGGGCGGCGAGACGACGTGGTGCACCGGCGACGTCCGCCCGCCGGTCAAGATCTTCGCTCCGCCGCCGTCCTACACCGCCGCCGCCCTCGCCGCCCGCCTGCAGGGGGTGGTGATCCTCCAGGCGCGGATCGACCGCAACGGCACGGTGGTCGCGCTCCGCCCGCTCAAGGGCCTGCCGATGGGGCTGACCGAGGAAGCGATCCGCGCCGTCGCCAGCTGGCAGTTCGCCCCCGCCACCCGCGACGGCCGGCCGGTGGCGGTGCACTACAACCTGACGATGAATTTCCGCCTCGAGGAGGCGCCGGTCTTCCGCCACCCGGACGCCGACTGAGCCCGGCGGGCGGCCGGCGGCGTCTTGGGTCCGGGCCATGCGGTCGAGTAGCATGGGCGGCGTAGCCCGCACTCGCCGACCGAAGAGGAGACCGACCGATGGCCCACCCCCGCCCTCGTTGCCGCCACGCCCTGTCGGGCCTGATCCTGCTCGCCGTCGCCGCCGGCGCCGTCGCCGCCGAGCCGCCGCCGGAGTCGCGGTGGACCGCCGACGACGCGGTGCTCGGGGAGAGCGTCCGCACCGCCGACCTCGCCGGCGACGGCTCGCTGGTGGCCTGGGTCGAGCGCGAGGTGGCGAAGGTCGAGGGCGAGGAGAGGGTGGTCGACCACCTGTGGGCCTGCGCCCTGCCCGACGGCGAGGCGCGGCAGCTCAGCTTCGCCGTCGAGCGCATCGGCGGCATCGCGGTCTCGCCGGACGGCCGCCACCTGGCCTTCACCAGCGATCGCAAGCCGCCGGCGGACCGCGAGGCACCGCCGGAAGGGGCCGCCACCCAGCTCTGGGCCCTGCCCCTGGCCGGCGGCGAGGCCTTCCCGGTCGGCCGCTTCGACCGTTCGGTGCGCGCCTTCGGCTGGCGCGACGACGCCACCCTGGTGGTGGCGGCGCAGGAGTCGCCCAGCGCCTGGGAGCTGGAGCGCAAGGAGCGCAAAGACACCACCCAGGTGGTCGACGACGCCGCCCACGAGCCGCCGGTACGCCTCTTCACCGTCAGCCTCGCGGGCGAGGTGAAGCGCCTGACCACCAACCGGTTCTGGATCGACAACCTCGCCGTCGCGCCGGACGGCCGCCACGCCCTGGTCACCGAGCAGCGCAGCCTGTCGTACCAATTCGACCAGAAGACGCCGCCCCATACCTACCTGGTCGATCTCGCCAGCGGCGCCATGCAGCGCCTCTTCCCGGACGGCGTCGTCCTCCCCGGCGCGATCGTCTGGGCGCCGGACGGCGCCGGCGTCTACGTCACCAACGAGCACACCCGCCACCCGCGCTACCGCATGGCGACCATCACCGAGCTCTACCGCTACGACCTCGCCAGCGGCCTCACCGCCAAGGTCGACCTCGACTGGCCGCGCGGCTTGGCGGGCGCGGTGGCGGCCACCGGCGACGGGGTGATCGCCCTCCTCGCCGACGGCGTGCGCCGGCGCCCGGCGCGCCTGGTGCGAGACGGCGACGGCTGGCGGCGCCAGGACCTCGACGGCCGCCACGTCCGGAACCTCGACGGATTCTTCCTCGCCCGCGACGGCAGGACCCTCTTCTACCGCACCTCCTCCGCCACCGTGCCGCCGCAGTGGTACGCGGCGCGTCTCGAGGGAGCGCGCATCAGCGGCGAGCGCCAGCTGACCCGGCTCAACCCGCGTTACGACGGCAAGCCGACCGGCAAGGTCGAGATCGTCCACTTCACCGGCGCCCTCGGCGACGAGGTCGAGGCGGTGCTGCACTATCCCCTCGACTATCGCGAGGGGGAGCGCCGGCCGCTGATCCTCGACGTCCACGGCGGTCCCACCGGCACCGACCGCGACACCTGGGACTTCCGCTACACCGGCCCCAACCTGCTGTGGCGCCAGCGTGGAGCCTTCGTCCTCCAGGTCAACTACCACGGCAGCGGCGGCTACGGCCTCGACTGGGTGGAATCGATCGAGCAGCGCTACTACGAGCTGGAGATCCCCGACCTCGAGGCCGGGGTCGACTACCTGATCGAACGCGGCCTGGTCGATCCGCAGCGACTGGCGAGCATCGGCTGGTCGAACGGCGGCATCCTGACCGCCGAGCTGATCACCCGCAACCCGCGCTACAAGGTGGCGTCGGTCGGCGCCGCCGACGTCGAGTGGGTGAGCGACTGGGCCAACGTCGACTTCGGCGCCGCTTTCGACAACTACTACTTCGGCGGCCCGCCCTGGGAGCGCCTGGAGCACTACATCGAGAAGTCGCCCTTCTTCCGCCTCACCCAGGTCGAGACGCCGACCATCGTCCACACCGGCACCGCCGACCGCAACGTGCCGCCGCACCAGAGCTGGGAGCTGTTCCGCGCCCTGCAGCAGATCGGCAAGGTGGAGACCAAGCTGCTGCTCTATCCCGGCGAGCCCCACGGCCTGCAGAAGATCGCCCACCAGCGGCGCAAGCTGGAGGAGGATCTGGCGTTCTTCGACCGCCACCTCTTCGCCGACTACCGGGCGCCGAACGAGGCCCTGCGCGACGGCTCCCCCCTCGCCCACCTGCTGGCGCGGTCCCGGGCGGCGCGTTTCGGCGTCACCTACGGCGTCGAGCACGACGGCAAGCCGGTGCCGGAGACGGTGCGCTTCCAGGGGCTCGAGGTCGGCCGCTTCGAGGTCACCCGCGCCCAGCTCGCCGCCAGCGGCGGCCCGGCGCCGGCGCCGGGGAGCGAGAACCTCCCCGCCTCGGGCCTGAGCTTCGAGCAGGCCCGGGCCTACGTCGCCTGGCTCAGCGCCGCCACCGGCCGCCCCTACCGCCTGCCCACCGTCGCCGAGGCCGAGAGCCTGGCCGAAGCCGCCGGCAGCGGCGGCAACACCCTCGATCGCTGGGCCGGCTATGCGGTCAATCCCGAAGACGCCGCCCGCCTGCTGGCGGCGGCCGCCGAGCTCGACGGCGACGCCCCCCTGCTGCTGCCCGCCGGCAGCCTGGCCCCGGCCGGCGACGATCCGGTCTTCGACCTCGACGGCAACGTCGCCGAATGGGCGGTGGCCGGCGACGGCACCGGCGTCGCCGTCGGCCCGAGCGCCGACCGCCCGGCCGATCGGCGCGGCTCCGCGCCGCCGTCGCCGGCCTACGTCGGCCTGCGGGTGGTGCTCGATCGCTGAGCGCTACTCGTAGCGCAGGGATTCGATCGGATCGAGACGGGCGGCGCGCAGGGCGGGGTAGAGGCCGGAGGAGAGGCCGACCAGCAGGGCGACGCCGGTGGCGAGGAGGATCGACCACAGGGTGACCAGGGTCGGCCAGCCGGCCGACGCCGCCACCCCGCGGGCGATCGCCAGCCCCATCAGGACGCCGAGGACGCCGCCCAAGGCGCTCAGGGTGAAGGACTCGACGATGAACTGGTAGAGGATGTCCTTGCGCCGCGCCCCCACCGCCCGTCGCACGCCGATCTCGCGGGTGCGCTCGAGCACCATCGCCAGCATGATGTTCATGATGCCGATGCCGCCGACCAGGAGCGAGATGCCGGCGATGCACCCCATGACGAGGTTGAACATGCGCTGGGTGCGGCGGCTCTCGGCCAGCAGCGCCTCGGGCACCACCAGCTGGTAGTCGTCGGCGCCGGCGTGCAGTCGCTCGAGCAGGGCGTCGATCACCTCCGCCGTCGGCTGCACCCGCTCGGCGTCGGCCAGCCGGACGACGATCTCCGACAGGGGGGCGGCTAGAGGATCCTGGTCGAATTTGCGCTGGGCGGTGGTGTAGGGCAGGTAGACGGCGCTGGAGGGGGAACCGATCTGGACCCCCTGGAAGCTGTCGATCTCGCCCCCGGCCGGCGCCAGCACGCCGATCACCTCCAGCCACACGTCGTTGACCTTCAGGTGCTCGCCGAGGGCGTCGCCGAAGCCGAAGAGGGCCCGCCGCACGGCGTCGCCGATCACCGCCACCTGGGCGTGCTCGCGGACGTCGCGGGCGTCGAGGAAGCGCCCCTCGATCACCTGCAGACCGACCAGCTCGGCGTGCCGGTCGGCGACGCCGTAGACCCTGGCCTCGACGCTGCCGCCGGCGGCGAGGATCTTGTAGGGCTCGATCTCGATCTTGGGCGCCACCAGCTCGATCCCCGGCACCGCCTCGGCGATCGCCTCGGCGTCGCGCATCGACACCCCCAGGGACTTGGCGCGGACCTCGCGCAGCTCGTCCTCCTTGAGCTCCTTGTCGCGCACCACCACGTTCTTGAGCCCCAGGCGGGCGATGGTCTCGAGGGCCTGGCGTTCGGCCCCGGCACCGATCGACAGCATGGCGATCACCGCACCGACGCCGAAGACGATGCCGAGCATGGTCAGCACCGAGCGCAGCTTGTGGGCGGCGATGTTGCCGAGGGCGTCGAGCAGCGCCTCCTGCAGGTTCATCCGGCCTCCTCCTAACCGCCCGCCACCAGGGACGGCAGGCCGTCGCCGCGCCGGCGGCCGCCGTCCGGCGCCCGCGAGGCCGGCGGCTTGAGCGCCACCTCGTCGCCTTCGGCGAGGCCGGCGGTCACCTCCACCAGGCCGGCGGAGGTGGCGCCGATGCTCACCTCGCGGGGGACGAAACGGTCGCCGTCGCGCAGGTAGACGCGGTAGCCGCCCTGCTCTTCGACCACCGCCTGGCGCGGCACCACCAGCGCCTCGTCGCGATGCTCGAGAATCAGGGTCGCCCGCACCCGATGGCCGGGCTTGATCTCGGTGCCGGAGAGCGGCTGGTCGAAAGCCAGGGTGACGCCGAAGTACTGCACCGGCGAGCCCCGCTGCCGCGGCTTGGCCACCGTGTCGACCCGCTTGATGGTCGCCGCGTAGACGACGTCCGGCCGGGCCTCGACCACCACCGTCGCCTTCTTGCCCACCGCCAGCCCGCCGGCGTCCGCCTCGAGCACGAAGACCTCCGCCTCGAGCTCGCGGAGGTCGGGGATCTCGGCCAGCTGCTGGCCTTGCCACATCTCGCTGCCGACCTGCAGGATCTCCCCCCGCCAGTCCCGTCGCAGGCTCAGCAGACCGCTGTGCGGCGCCCGCACCTCGAGGGCTTCGAGCCCGCGTTTCGCCTGTTCGATCTTGAGCCGGGCCTGGCGCTGGCGGATGGCCAGCAGTTCGAGCTCGGTGCGGCTCAGGCTGTACTGCCGCCGTTCGGCCTCGACGGCGTGATTCTTGCGCTCGCTGGCGAGCTTCTGGTCGATGCCCGACTCGATGATCTCGTGGCGCGAAAAGGCGGCGGCGTCGACTTTCTTGAACCGCTCCGCCATGCCCAGCTCGAGGTCGGCGACGGCCAGCTTGGTCTCCAGCTCCGCCACCTTGCCGCGGCTCTCGACCTCGGTCCTCTGCTCCTGAAACGAGACGGTGGCGAGCTCCTGCTGCCCCTCGACCAGGCGATCGCGCATCGGCGCCGGATCGAAGCGGGCGACGACGTCGCCCGCCTCGACCCGCGAGCCGTCCGGCGCCAGCCAGGCCAGCCGCACCATCCCCTCGACCTCCGGCGGCACCGTCAGCGGGGTGACGTTGGCGGCCTTCAGGATGCCTTCGGCGGTCACCTGATGGCGGAAGGTCCGGCGCTCGACGACGTAGGTCGGCACGCTCTCCGGCCGGCTGCAGGCGAGGGCGCCGAGGGCGAGCGCCAGCGCCGTCGTCGCCGCCGCCAGCCGCCGCCTCACGGCTCCACCTCCACCCTGGCCGAACCGCGGCGCAGCACCTGACTGCCCTCCTCGAGGCCGGCGAGCACTTCGAAAGCGCGGTCGTTGCGGGCGCCGAAGGTGGGCTTCACCTGACGCCGGCCGAAGAGGGTGCGGACGTAGACCACGGCGCCGCCGGGGCGCGAGAACACCGCTTCCTCCGGCACCACCAGCACGTTCTCCAGGCGCTCGACCTCGATCGTGCCGCGAAAACGCATGCCGGGGCGCATGCGGCTGGCGTCGGTGGACTCGAGCGCGATCTCCACCTTGACCACTTTCTGCGGGTCGCGCCACGAGCGGCGCTGCACCGTGCGGCGGATGCGGCGGACGGTGCCGCGGTAGCTGTCGTCGGGATAGGCATCGAGGCGCAGGCTGACCGGCTGCCCCTCGGCCAGACGGCCGGCGGCATCCTCGTCGACCTCGCCGATGGCGATCATCTCCTCCAGGCTGGGGATCTCGACCACCGTCTCCGCCCGCCACGCCGAGTCGCCGATCTTCTTCTTCTCGCCCTGCCAATCTCCGCGGTAGATGACGGTGCCGGCCCGCGGCGCCGGCACCATCATGCGGTCGATCTGCTGCTCCAGGCGCTCCACCCGCGCCGCCGCCCGATCGCGGCGCTCGACCAGGGACGCCACCTGCGCGTCGCTGCGCTCGGCGAGGTGGCGGAGGTTGCGTTTCAACGACTCGATCTCGAGACTCGCCAGGTGGTGGTCGATGCGCGCCTCCTCGAGCTCGATGCGGCTGGCGACGTCGGCCGGCACCTCGAGCTTGAGCGACGCCTTGCGCAGCCGCGCCTCGGCCTCCGCCAGCTGGAGCTCCTTGTCGCGGCGTTCGTTCTCCAGATCGGTGAGCAGCTTCTCGAGCTCCTTCTCCGCCGCCTCGCGCTCGGCGATCTTGCTCTGCAGCTCCTGCTCGAGCTGCGAGGCGTCGAAGCCCACCACCGGCTGGCCGGCCTCGACCTCGGTACCCTCGGGGACCAGAAAAGAGATCTTGAAATTCCACATCTCCGGGATCTGCGGTGGGCCGATGGCGGCGCTCTCCACCGCCTCCAGCTCGCCCTCGACCTCGACCCCGATCACCAGATCCCGGCGCTCGACCGGCAGCCAGCTGCCGGCGCCGGGCTCGTAGGCGGCGAGCGCCCAGGCGGCGCTCAGCACCGCCAGCAGCAGCAGGCCGAACCAGCGGCCGGTGCGCCGGCGCCGGCTCACCGCCCACCCCCCGCCGCCGGCGCCAGCCGGGTGCCTGCTTCGAGCCCGCCGCGCGCAGCGCAGGCGGTGGCGTTGCAGGCGCCGAGCTCGGGCGTCGCCCAGCCGCCGCCGGCCAGCCTCACCCGCGGCGGCCGAGCGCGCCAATCGATGCTCGCCCGCGGCACCAGCAGCACGTCCTGCGCCACCGGCACCGCCACCTCCACCTTGACCGACATCCCCGGCCGCATGCGCGCGGGGTCGAGGGTCTCGGGCACGATGACGACGCGAAAACCGCGCCGGCGCGACGTGCGGCTGGCCGCGTTGGCCATCGGCTCGATGCTGCGCACCGTGCCGTGGAAGGTCTCCTGGGGATAGGCGTCGAGGGTCAAGCGAGCCTGCTGGCCGGGGGCGACGCGGCCGTCGTCGACGTCGAAGAGCAGGGCTTGGACGATCAGCGACCGCAGATCGGGCAGGCGGGCGACGACGCCGCCCGGATAGCTCGTGTCGCCGGCCTGAAACGGCCGGCCCTCGCGGGGGTTTTGCGCCCGCAGGAGAATGCCGTCGCGCGGCGCGCGCAGGCTGAGCAGCTCGATCCCTTCCTCCGCCCGGCGCAGGGCCCGCCGCGCCTTGTCGAGAGCGATGCGCTCGATCTCGATCTCCGCCTCGCCGGCTCGGCGGCGGGTTTCGAGACGCAGCTCGGCGTTCTTCAGCTCGTGCTCGGCGCGCGCCTTCTCCAGCTGCCGCTGCTCGTACTCGATTCGCTCCAGGATCTCCCGCGGCACGTCGGCCTTGAGCTTCGCCTTCTGGTAGGCGGCGCGCGCCTGCTCGACGGCGTAGCTCGCCTCGGCGACCTCGGAGGCCACCTTGGCGCGGGCGCCGATCAGCTTGTTCCGCTCCTGGATCACGGCGGCGCGCAGCTCCTCCAGGTTGGCGGCGAGCTGGGAGTTGTCGAATTCGACCACCACCTCCCCCGCCGCCACCTCGGCCCCGTCCTCCGCCAGCCAGCGGACCTGCACCGGCCAGACGTCGGCGTTGGGGGTGATCAGGCCGATGGAGTCCTCGGCCACCAGCTCGCCGGTGAGGAGCACCCGCTGCTCGAGATCGCCGCGGCCGACGACGAGGCCGGCGCCGGCGCCCGGATCGCTATCGGCCGACGCCTCGCCGCAGGCGAGGAGGCCGGCGGCGGCGAGGAGGAGCGACGACGGCAGCACCAGCGAACGGATCTTCATCACGGAGCCTCCCCCGGGAATACGTCCGAAGCCCGGGGAGCGTTTGCCCGGCGACGGCTCAGCCATGGTCGATCACCGCCCGCAGGATGGCGTCCTGGGCGTCCCGCGCCCGCTGGTCGGACGACGTCTGATTGCACAGGATCGAGAATACGTAGCGCCTGCCGGAACGCGCCTCGACCAGCCCCGACAGGGCGGAGACGCCGCGCAGGGTGCCGGTCTTGGCCAGCACGTTGCCGCGGTAGGGGGGCTGCGCCAGACGCTTCTCCCACGACAGGAAACGCTCGCCGCTGTAGGGCAGGGTGCGGAGCAGCTCGGTGCCCCACCGGCCGGCGGCGGCGGCGCGCAGCAGGCGGGTGAGCTGGCGCGCGGTGAAGCGGTTGTTGCGGCTCATGCCGGAGCCGTCGGCGAGCCGGTAGGTGCCGGGTTCGAGGCCGATCTCGGCCAGGTATTCCCTCACCACCGCCAAACCGCCGGCCCAGGTACCGCGGCCGCAGCGCCGCGCGCCGAGCACCTTGAGCAGGCTCTCGGCGTAGAAATTCTGGCTCCGTTTGTTGACCACCTCGATGACGGTCAGGAGGTCGGTGCGGTGGGTGTGGACGCGCTTCCAGCCGCCGCCGGCGAGCCGCTGCACGACCCGCGTCGCGCCGCCGACGGAGACGCCCTCCTCCAACAGCGCCGCGCGCAGGGCGGCGCCGAAGTAGAACGCCGGATCCTCGACCGCCACCCACTTGTCGACCGGCCGGCTGAGGCGGCGGTAGACGAGGCCGGAGACGGTCAGCACGTTGCCCTGCGGCCGGCGGTCGATGCGCAGGTGGTTGCGCCGCCGGTCGCCGGTGGTGCGGGCGCGGTTGTCGACCCGGAAGCCGGCGAGGGACGGCACCGTCTCCACCCGCGCCGGGGCGCCGGGCGCCGGCCCGGGGAACACCTTGACCAGGATGCAGTTGTCGTTGAACGACAGGGCCGAGACCGGCGCCTCGTACCAGCGGGTGAGCTGGTCGCGCGGCCAGTCGGGGTGGACCAGGTCGTCGGCGAAGAGACCGACGACCAGCACCAGATCGCCGGCGACGCGCTCGATGCCGGCGGCGCGCAGGGCCGCCGCCCACTCGCGGAAGGGACCGTAGGAATCGCCGAAATAGGCCCGGCCGGAGAGGTGCGGATCGCCGCCGCCGACCACCGCCAGCTCGCCGTCGAGCACGCCGCCGGCGACCCTGCCGCGCACCAGCACCTCGGTTTCGAAGAAGAAGCCCGGGCCCAGGCGATCGAGAGCGGCAGCGGTGGTCGCCAGCTTGGTGTTGGAGGCGACGATGCGCAGCTCGTCGGCGCGGTAGCTGTAAACCGTTTCGCCGTCCGCCAGCCGCGCCACGTGGACGCCGATCGCCGGCGCCACCGCCCGCGCGTCGCGCACCGCCCGGTTGACCGCCGGCGTGAACGCCGCGTCCTGGGCGCCGAGCGGCAGACCGGCGACGGCGGCGAGCAGCAACGCGACCGGCAGGCGATGGATGGGGCAAGACACGGCAGATCCCTCGGACGACAACGGCGCAGCGCCCGCGCAGCGCCCGCGCTGCGCCCGCGCTGCGCCCCTAGTCTATCGCCTCGCTCC
>RFGL01000415.1 GCA_003697015.1 Acidobacteriota bacterium
GGCGGACGCCGACGAGGCCCTGATCCGCGACCACTTCGCCCGCCGCGACGAGGCCGAGGCCGAGCTCCTGGGGGAGGCCCGCTTTCCCGGCGTGCCGCGGCTCGAGCTGGCCAGCGGCGCGGTCAACGACGCCGCGACCGCCGCCTGGATCGCCGCCCGCCGGCCGGACGCGGTGCTGCTCTACGGCACCGGCATCATCCGCCCGCCGCTCCTCACCGACTGGCACGGGCGGATGGTCAACCTCCACCTCGGCCTGTCGCCGTACTACCGCGGCGCCGGGACCAACTTCTGGCCCCTGGTCGAGCGCCGGCCGGAGTGCGTCGGCGTCACCCTCCACCTGGCGGCAGCCAAGGTCGACGCCGGCGCCATCCTCGCTCAGGCCCGCCCCGCCGCCCGGGCCGACGACGGGGCGCACCAACTCGGCACCCGCGCCCTGATCGCCGGCGCCGAGATCCTGCCCGCCGTCCTCGACGCCTACCTCGCGGGCCGCCTCCGGCCCACCGCCCAGGACCTGAGCCGCGGCCGCGTCTTCCGCCTGCGCGACTTCAACGCCGACGCCGTCCGCCGCCTGCACCATCAGCTCGCCACCGGCATGCTGGGCGAGTACCTCGCCGACCGCCGCCGCCGCGACGCCGCCTACCCGATCGTCGAGCCGCCGGCGGCGGGCTGACCCGGCGGCCGGATGATACGATCGAGGCGCCGTCGAGAACGCTCGCCGGAGTGTTCTGTGGTGGCGACGTCAACCGGCTCGAGCATGCCTCGATCGGCGTCTTTCGGGACACCGAAGGGGGCGGAGCCCGTCCTCAGGAACCGATTGCGATGCAAAGCGCCCTGCGGGTGCTCGGCCTGGTGCCGGCCCGCGCCGGCTCGAAGGGCATTCCGGGCAAGAACCTGCGTTCCCTGGCCGGCAAGCCGCTACTCGCCTACACCGCCGAGGCCGCCCGCGCCGCCCGCAGCCTGGCGCGGGTGGTGCTGTCGACCGAGGACGAGCGCATCGCCGAGCTCGGCCGGCGCTTGGGGCTCGACGTACCCTTCCGCCGACCGGCGGAGCTGGCGCGCGACGACGCCCCGATGCTGCCGGTGGTGCGGCACGCCCTCGAGACGCTGGAGGGCCGGGGGGAACGCTACGACGCGGTCTGCCTGCTGCAGCCGACCAGCCCCCTGCGCCGCGCCGCCGACGTCGACCGCTGCGTCGCCCGCCTGGCCGAGGGCGACGTCGACGCGGTGGTCAGCGTCCTGCCCGTGCCCCACGAGCACAATCCGCACTGGGTCTTCGTCGAGCGCGACGGCCTGCTGCACCTGGCGACCGGCGAGGGCGAGCCGATCCCGCGCCGCCAGGAGCTGCCCCCGGCCTACCACCGCGACGGCAGCGTCTACGTCACCCGCCGCGAGGCGATCCTCGCCGGCAGCCTCTTCGGCCGCCGCCTCGCCGGCGTTGCGATGGACCCTTCGCGCCACGTCAACCTCGATCAGGAGGACGACTGGCAACGCGCCGAACGCCTGCTGGCAGGGGGAGGAGCCGCCGGCGCGGATCGCTGATCCCCCAGCCGATCGGAGGAGCGACGATGGAATTGCTGGTTCGCAACAAGGTGGAAGACTACGCGCGCTGGAAACGCGTCTTCGACGCCCAGGAGCCGGCCGGGCGGGCGGCGGGCCTGACCGTCGCCCGCCTGTGGCGTGCCGCCGACGACCCGCAGCAGGTCTTCTTTCTGCTCGAGATCGACGATCGCGCCCGGGCGGAGGCCTTCATGAACGCGCCCGAGTCGGCGGCCGTCGGCCGCCGGGCCGGGGTGATCGACGGCGAGGTCTTCTTCCTCGAACCGGCCGACTGATGCGCCGGGACCGGCCGGCGGCGGAGCGGACCGTCGCCTGGTCGCCCCTCGACGGAGAGTCAATCCCACCATGTGCGGCTTGAGCGCCATCGCCGGCTGTGACCTCGCGCCCCTCCAGGCGATGATCGCCTGCCAGCAGCATCGCGGGCCCGACGTGAGCGGCAGCTTCGCCGACCGGGCGGCGGGCGTCGCTCTGGGCCACAACCGCCTGTCGATCCTCGACCTGTCGGCCGCCGGGCGGCAGCCGATGCGGGATGCCGGCGGGCGCTACCGGTTGATCCTGAACGGCGAGATCTACAACTATCGCGAGCTGCGGGCGGAGCTTCGAGGGGACTGGGACTTCCGTTCGCGGAGCGACGCCGAGGTGCTCCTCGCCGCCTGGGCACGGTGGGGTGAGGGCTGCCTCGAGCGCCTGCTGGGGATGTTCGCCTTCGTGCTGTGGGACGCCCGCGAGCGGACGCTCTACGCGGTGCGCGACCGCTTCGGCGTCAAGCCCCTCTACCTCCACCGGCGCGGCGACGGCGGCCTGCTGCTGGCGAGCGAGATCCGCGCCCTGCACGCCGCCGGCGTCCCCCGCCAGGTCGACGAGGCGGCCTGGGCGCGCTACCTCGCTCGCGGCGTCCACGATCAGGGAACGGCCACCTTCTGGCGCGGCGTCGAACGGCTGGCCGCCGGCCACCGGCTGCGCTGGCGCGACGGGCGCTGCGACGTCCGCCGCTGGTACGACCTGCCGTCGCGGGTCGGACCGCAGCTCGATCCGCGGCCGGACCGGGAGGTCGAGGAGGAGTACCGTGCCCTGTTGGAGGAGAGCGTCGCCCTGCGTTTCCGCTCCGACGTGCCGGTGGGCATCAACCTCTCCGGCGGTCTCGATTCCTCCCTCCTCCTCGCCCTGGTGCAGCGGGTGCGCGGGGCGCAGAGCGATGCCCGCGTCTTCACCTTCACCTGCGGCGACGAGCGCTACGACGAGCTGCCCTGGGTCGAGCGCATGCTGGCGCGGACCCGCCATCCGCTGACCGTCTGCCGCCTCGAGCCGGCGGCGGTGCCGGCCCTGGCGGCGTCGGTCATGGCGCATCAGGACGAGCCCTTCGGCGGCCTGCCCACCCTGGCCTACGCCCGCCTCTTCGAACGGGCGCGCCGCGACGGGGTGATCGTGCTGCTCGACGGCCAGGGCATGGACGAGCAACTGGCGGGCTATGACTACTACCGGACGGCGCCGGACGGCGCCGCGGCGCCGGCCGTCCAGGGCAGCCGCGATCCCCTGCTGCGGCCGGAATGTCTCGCCGCCGGCTTCCGCGCCCTGGCGGAGGATCCGCCGCCGGCGGCGGGCGGCGCCTTCGGCGACCCCCTGCGCGACCTGCAGCTGCGCGACCTGACCCTGACCAAGCTGCCCCGCGCCCTGCGCTTCAACGACCGCGTCTCGATGCGCGCCTCCTGCGAGCTGCGCGAGCCCTTCCTCGATCATCGCCTGGTCGAGCTCGCCCTGCGCCAGCCGGCACGGCGCAAGATCGACCGCGGGCAAGGCAAGATCCTCGCCCGCCGCATCGCCCGCACCCTGATGCCCGGGGAGCTGATCGAGGCGCCCAAGCGGCCGCTCCAGACGCCGCAGCGCGAGTGGCTGCGCGGCCCCTTGCGCGGCTGGGCCACCGACCTGGTGGAGAGCGCTCTGCAAGCCTACGGCGGCAGCTGGCTCGAAGCCGGCGCCGTGCGCCGCGAGCTCGATCGATTCCTCGCCGGCGAGGGCGACAACAGCTTCTACGTCTGGCAGTGGATGAGCCTCGGCCTCTGCGCCGGACGGCGCGGAGAAGCGCGGCCGGCGGCCGGGGTCGCAGCCCGGGAGGGAGCCGGGCTTTGAAGGTCCTGGTGGTGATCGGCACGCGGCCGGAGGCGATCAAGCTGGCGCCGGTGATGCGCGCGCTGGCGTCGTGCGACGGCGTCGTCGCGCGGCTGGTGGTGACGGCGCAGCACCGGGCCCTGGCCGACGAGGCGCTCGACGTCTTCGACCTGCGGCCGGACCACGATCTCGACGTGATGACCGCCGGCCAGAGCCCGAGTGCGGTGGCGGCGGCGGTCTTCGCCCGCCTCGAGCCGGTGCTGGCGGCGGAGCGGCCGCAATGGGTGCTGGTGCAGGGGGATACCACCACCACCATGGCGGCGGCGGTGTGCGCCTTCTACGGCGGGGCGCGGGTGGGACACGTCGAGGCCGGGATGCGCACCGGCGACCTGCGCAATCCCTTCCCGGAGGAGGCCAACCGCGCCCTGACCGCGCGGGTGGCGTCGCTCCACTTCGCCGCCACCGGCGGCGCGCGGCGCAACCTCCTGGCCGAGGGCATCGCCGCCGACGCCGTCCACGTCAC
>RFGL01000042.1 GCA_003697015.1 Acidobacteriota bacterium
GCTGCGCGGATCGCGAGCCGGGCGACGACCAGCGGCAGGTCGTAGCGCTGGGCGATGTCGACGGCGATGCCGAGGAGGACGGTCGCCTGGTCGAGCTTGGTGACGTCGCGCCGTACGACGGATGCCCAGACGCCGAGGGCGCCGGCGGCGGCTTCGGGGCTGGCGGTGCGGCGGGCGAGGGCGGTGGCGAGGCGCAGGGCTCGCCGGGGGTCGCGCTGGCGCAGCCGCTCGAGGCGTTCGACGCGTTCGACGTCGCCGCCGGCGGCGGCGGGGTCCGCCCGCTGATCGAGAAAGCGGCGCCCGACCTGGTCGGCGCTCAGCGGTACCTTCACCCGGCGGGCGAGGCTGCGGGCCTCGAGGGCGAAGAGGGCCACCGGATCCGGGCCGCCGGGGAAGACGCGGGCGAAAAAGGCCTCGGGCTCGAGGTCGAGGACTTCGAGAATGCGACGCAGGCGGTCGAGCTGCAGGCTGCCGGGAGAGTGCCAGAGCCAGCAGAAGTACTGGTCCGACACATGGAGCCGGGTGGTGGTGCGCTTGATCGAGCCGCGGCCCGCGCGGCGGAATTCCTCGCGCAGGGCGCCGACCAGTCGCCGCGCGAAGTCTCCCGAATCGCTCGAGGCCATTCTCGTCCCCCTTGGTCGCCCGCGTGTCGCACACGTCCCGCTTGGGATCCCAGGATAGCGCAAAACGACAGAGCTTTCGCCTCTTTTTGCCCCTTACCTCGAGTCTCACTCGAGTTTCGGCCCTGCCGCGGGCGGCGCTCCCCCGCTCCCGGTAGGATTTCTCCGGGCTCGCCGGCAATGACGCCGGGAAGCGACGACGGGGGCTACGAGATGACGTGCATCGTGGCGGTCAGCGACGGCGCCCGGGTGACGATCGGTGGCGACAGCGCCGGCATTCTGCGCGAGCTGAGCTGCTGCATGACCATGGGCGAGGGCGCCAAGGTCTTCGTCCGCGGGCCGTACGCCATCGGCTTTACGACCTCCTTCCGCATGGGCCAGCTGCTGCGCTTCCGCGCCGAGCTGCCGCCGCCGGCGGGGGAAGACCTCGACCGCTTCATGTCGACGGACTTCATCGATGCGGTGCGCCAAGCCTTCCGTACGGGGGGCTGGATCGAAGACGAGAAAGGGCGCGAGAGCGGTGGCGGCTTCCTGGTCGGCGTCGGCGGGCGGATCTACCAAGTGTGGCCCGATTTCAGCGTCACCACCTTCGGCCATCCCTACGCCGCCGTCGGCTCGGGCCTGCCGGTGGCCATCGGTGCGCTGCACGCCCTCGCAAGCCGCGGCCTGACCTCGCGCGAGATCGCCCGCGGCGCCCTCGACGCGGCGGCGACCTTCGCCCTCGAAGTGCGACGGCCGTTTCATTTCGTCGAATCGCCGCCCTTCGCCGGCTCCGTCCACGCGGCCCGTCACCGCTGCGCCGTACCCGCCGTCCGCTGACCGCCAGCCTTCTTCGTCCCATCTTGGCGCACTTGACAAGCGCCTCGCCGTTCGGCTATGTTGGCGCGATCTACCCGTAGGCGAGTCTCGACCCGGCACGGAGAGTCGCTACGGTATCCGGGTAAACAGGCTGGCTGCGAAGTCAATGCAGCCGTGTAAGACGCTACGGAAGGACCATCGCGCTGGAGATTCTAAGCGACCTTCTCAGCCCTCCAGCACTGAGTCACAGAGAAGGGAGATAAGAGTGGCGAAACGCAATAAACTGTCCCTTTTGGCTAACGTGCTCCTCGTTATGTTGCTGGTTGCGGTTGCCATCCCTAAACCTGCGGTCGGCGCGTGCCCGGCTCGCTGCGAATTGCCTGCTGTGCCTGGCGGGAATCCCCGGTGCGTTACATACTTTGTCTTAATAACGGGATGTTTCACGATTCCGAAGACCTGTATTCAAGACATTTGCGTGGCACTGCGCAGCCCCGAAGTACCGACACAAGTTAGTGACATGCCGTATGACCAAGGCTCAGGCCGAACCGACCATTCTTGCCCACTAGAACTTCAGGACAGTTCTATCGTGTCTGATTCAGACACGCCCACCCCACCTGCGCCACTGCGTCTTGAAGTTTTTCAAACCAAGATACTGAAGCAAAGAACATAGTCGTTACCAACACCACAACTCAACGGTCGTTGCAACAAGAACCAACCGGTGACGCCATTCCAAACGCGAACTACCGGTAGCATCGCCTTGACCACACAGAGCCGATACCGGGCGACACGAAGCATCCGCCCGGTATCGGCCGATCCCTTGCCTGGCGTTTTGGAGGAATTCGCCGTGAGACCTCTAAGCTTGCTGTGGATTGTTCTGTTCCCTGCCTGCACGATCCTCGGCGCACCTCTCCAGGCCCAAGAAAGAGACACGCAGCGCTGCTACTTGAGCGTGACGGACGATCTCGGGCAACCGATTCGTGACCCTCTGACGCTGTGCCCTGTGGCGGGCAAGAACGAGTGCGTTCAACTTGGTGAAGGTGCGACTCAATTATGGGTTGATCCCACGAAGACAATCGTCATTACGGGACCCAAGCACGGCCCGGCCAAAGGACTTCCGAAAAGAAGGGATGAGACACACTCAGAATGCACTTTTGAGGTTAACAGAAAAGCTCGGGTCATTGTCAAGAGTCCCTTGAAGGGGAGGCAGGGCACAAGCGGTTCCGTGAGTTTTTACGATACGTCCGATGAGGATATGAGACGGCCTGCGATACAAGAGGAACTTGGCGCCGCGGAAGATCTTATTACCTACATTCCACTAGGAGACTATGTTGTCTCTATCCAATTCGCGTCGTGGGCGCCAGATCTGCACTGGTTATCAGCAAGAGTCCCGGGCTCAGACCATCACCTGCGCACAACGCTGAGCGCGGGGTGGTCGGCCGTCCTACGTACAGTTGCGCGGGATTCCGAGGAACCACTTTCGAATTCCACTGTTGAATTGTGGAGCCTTCCAGGCTTCGACGATCAGGCTCCCACCGGTGCGTCAGGCGAGATGTTGCCCAGGCGAATCCGCTCTAATACTACAAACGATGAAGGATTCGCACTGATTTCTGGAATATCGGTCCCATTAGCGACTGGCCGCGTACGCCGCGACGGTTACGTGAAGGCGAAAGCCCCTATACTTTCCGCAAGTCCTGGGACGTGGACGTTTGCTACGGTGTACATGGACAGAGGCGGCGCGTTCGAGCTACAGGTCGCCTTGAACGAAGTGCCTGTGTCGGGCGCTCGCTGCGACCTCAGGGCGCCGGATCTCAGTAACACAGTGACCGCCGCAACTACGAATTCAGAAGGAATATGCCAATCGAGCGGAATCGCGCCCGGCCATTATGCGGTAGTGGTGGAGGTCCCAGGAGAGGATGCTTCGGCCATAGTAGCCGTAAAGATCGAGAACAATAGCCGCACGATTCAGTCGGTTGAGTTGAAGAAGATGACCATTAGTGGACACGTCCTCTTGGGTGATGAGCCAGCGATCGGATATACCGTATCTGCCGTGTCTACCGACCGAGCATTCGGCGATGAAACAAGCCCGAAAATCGAATTTAACACAAAGACCGACGAAGAAGGCGAGTACGAACTGGACATCTATCAAGAGGGAACTTTCATTGTTAGCGTAAGCAACGATGTTGCATCGACAGGCGAATTCAGGATTGTAGACCTCAGGGGCGACGAAGAGATCGACTTTCAGGCGGCGGCTTCGGAGATCCAGGGTCGCGTTATAGACGAAGCTAGTCGTGCTGTTGCCCACGCCAAAGTTGCAGTGCAGTGGGAAGGGACACTTCGAAGCGTGGAGGCCGATGAAGACGGTCTTTTTCAAATTCCTTTTTACAAGACAGGAGGTTCGGCAGAGATCTGGGCTCGTGCCGAGGGTTTCGAGCCTAGTGAGAAAATACGCCTTGAAGTAACCGATGGCATTCAGGATGGTGTTGCCCTCCTTGTCCGGAAACGCAGCGAGATGCATGGCGTGCTGCTTGACACATCCGGCGCAGGATTTCGTGGTTGGATTTGGCTGCAGCGAACGAATGAAGGCAGACCTTCCGCTTCGTTTCTGGGTTTTGTCGAAACAGCGCCTGACGGAACGTTCGTTATTCCGGCCGAGGCCGGAAGGCTTCAGTTGTTTTTTGGCGGGCCCGGCTGCGCACTCGGAGTTCGGGAGATCATCTTCCCCTTGACGGAAGAGAAACTGTATTTGCATTGTCGTAGACCCGCCAACATTGCGGTGCGGCTCTTGACCGAGGATGAGGCAGGCTTAGTAGATCACGTGACGCTACTTATCAAGGCGGATAATGTGGTCATCCCAGCGGATGTTTTGAGGCGCCACTTGATGGCATTCGGACTGCCCTCGTACACCGATGGCCAAGGAGTCGTTGCCTTAGTAGCACTTGAGCCCGGCACGTACCACATCTATCACGGGAATGTGACGAGCGAGTTGAACATCCTGGCAGGGCTTGAGGATGGGTATTTGACGACCGTAGAACTCTTTCGAGATAGTACTGTCGAAGTTGAGGTGGCAATCAAGAGCTCTCGCAATCCTTTTGAAGGAGCGTTCGAATCGTTGAAGGGCTTTTCTCAGTGAATTAGTTTTCAGAAGCCGTACTTCACATATCAGAAAGTTGCCGCCGCCTGCCAGCTCGCCGTCAGCCGGATCGGAGGCACAGAATCGAGGGCGGATGATGAAGATTCAACGACGCGACGACGTCGACCCGATTTGTCCTCATTGCTCGGAGAAGCTCGCGGAAGTCTGGTATCGTGAGCTCCACGGCGTTGCCGGGAGGAGGTACGTGTACTTCTGCCCGAGCTGCCGGAAGGTCCTGGGGGTGTCTCACCGCAAGGGCTTTCTCATGGGATGATCCCGGCACGCGCCCGCCGCCATACCGTGAACTCGCTGGCCCGGCAGCTCGGCTGCTGCGGCGGCACGTCCTCCGGGAGACTCCATGAGCTACCTGAGCCCCCCTCGACTGCACTTCTCCGGGCAGTTTCTCGCCGATCCCAGCACCCTCAACAACACCCCCAACAACTACAACCCCCAAAACGATTTCCCCACCGCCGGTCGCGACGCGTTGGGACTCGACGCGACCAACAATCTCGACCTCTTCTGGAATCCGTACGGCCGGGGGACTTTCGGCTTCGTGGGGTGCGAGGTGACCAAGGTCACCTACGGTGACGGCCGCAGCGCGACCACCCGCGACGAGGACCCGATCATCGGCACGGCGGTGGCGTCGAACGCCGGCCTGGCGCCGGCCAAGATCGTCGACCTCGACCCCATGCAGCAGAACGTCTCCGAGATCTGGGGGATGAGCCTCGACGTCGGTGGCCGGACGAGCGGCTCGGTGAGCGGCGACTACCGCGAGGGACCGTATGCCTGGATCTGGCTGCAGGCCAAGGGCGTACCCCCCGGGGACACCGCCGGCAGCGGCATGTACCAGTCGGTGCTCGAGAATCTGAGCTGGAATCCCGGGTCCTCCGACTCGCGATTCCTCCACGAGCTCGCGCAGGCCAGTCCGGAGCGCCTGTCGATCAACTTCGCGGTGCACGCCCACAACAGCCGGCCGCACATGTTCCTGGTCTCCAAGAAGACCGTCGCCGCCATGAAGAAGGCCGGCGTTCCGAGCTCGGTGACCGCTCTGCTGGCGCCGTTGATGCAATACCGCCAGATGCCGACCTCGACCCCGGGTCTGATCCCGACCGAGGCTTACTTCAAGGTGCTGGTCAAGGAGCACGCCGGCGCCGAGGCCTTCGACCGCTACTGGACGACCATCCGCAAGGAGAGCGCCCAGCCCTACCGGGCGCCCACCCCACACCCCTTCGTCCACGGCGGCTCCGCCGGCACCATCGGCCCCAGCAGCGCCGGCGAGCCGCTCTACTTCACCCCGGCGCGGGTGCTGACGCCGCCGGCGGAGCAGCTGAGCGAACCGAAGTTCTCGCCCTACAATCCACCCTGCACCTTCGCCCCCGCCGCCACCAGCACCGCGGGGGGCGAGACCACCGTCGCGATCAATCTGAGCAACTCCCTGCCGACCCGGTTACCGGGGACGGATTGGGACGGAGACGTCCTCGGCAACCTCTTCCTCTGTACCTTCGACGCCCGCAGCACCTCGCCCCTCGACGGCGTGGAGCTGCTGGGGCGCGTCGATTACGCCGACCACCGGCGTTTCTGGACCGAGGGCGCCGGCTTCGTCACCCTCACCACCGGCGCCGACGTCAGCGACCGGCCCCTCGGCCTGGTGCGGGTGGACGACGAGGGAAATCCGCAGGAGATGCTGCTGCAGGAGAATCCCTACGGCGTCTACTGCCGCGCCGACCGATTCGTCTACCGCATCAACCCCGGGGTCAAGGCGAGCCACGACCCGCGCACCGGCAATCCCGCCACCGTCGACTTCTACGCCAGCCGCTTCGGCACTCCGCTCTCCGGTCTCGAGATCGCCGTCTCCCTGATGAGCCCGGAGGAGGCTCGGAGCTACACCAATTCCACCCCGGGCACCGGCGGCTCCCCCGGGGTCGACAACCTCTCCATCCCGCAATCGGCCTTGCAGCCCGCCGCCGCCACCGTCGTCACCGGCAGCGACGGCAAGGCCAGCCTGACCTTGACCGCCAGCGATCCCGGCAACCCCCGCTCCTACGTCGACGGTCAGATCTACTTCCTGCGCTACCGGCCGGTGGCATCGGGAATCCACTTCGTCCAGGCGCCCGACGACCTGATCAGCATCCAGATCTACCAGCAGAATCTGCGCGGCCTGCCGGCGGCGGTCCGCCTCGCCGGCCGCGTCACCTGGGACAACTCGATCCGCTACGTCCTCGGCCAGTACGGCAAGCTCTATCCCTACATGGCCACCATCGTCGAGCTGGGGAGCTATGAGTCGGTGAAGAAGAACGCCGCTCAGATCCGCCAGGTGCTGGCCAGCGACCTCAACTCCCCGATCCACATGCCGGTCACCCGCGACCTCTCCGCCAGCCGGCGCGCCCTGATCCTCCGCTGGATCGAGGACGGCATGCCCGAGAGCTGATGCGCGGCGAGCGCCCGGGCCACCTCGCCTTCGACGTCGACGAGCGGCCGCCCTTGCGCCAGGCCGTGCCCCTCGGGGTGCAGCATCTGGTGGCGATGCTCCTCGGCAACGTCACGCCGCCGCTGTTGATCGCCGGCGCCCTCGGCCTGGCCCTCGACGACCGCGCCTTCCTGGTGCAGATGGCGCTCCTGGTGGCGGGGTTGGCGACCCTGGTCCAGTCCTATCCCATCGGGCCGGTGGGGGGGCGCATCCCGGTGATCATGGGCACCAGCTTCGCCTTCGTCGGCATGGCGATCGCCATCGGCCGCCAGCACGGTCTGGCGACGGTCTTCGGCGCCTGCTTGATCGCCGGTCTGGTCGAGGTGGCGCTCGGCTCCGGCATCGGCCGCCTGCGTGCCCTCTTCCCGCCCCTGGTGTCGGGCATCGTGGTGATGCTGATCGGTCTGACCCTGATCCCCGTCGGCATGGATTACGCCGCCGGCGGCGCCGGCTCGGCGGCCTACGGCGCGCCGTCGAACCTGCTGATCGCCGCCCTGGTGCTGGGGGTGACCCTGGCCTGCAACCAGCTGGCGCGCGGCTTCCTGCGCTACGCCAGCGTGCTGGCGGGGGTGGTGGTGGGCTATGCCGTCGCCGTCGGCTTCGGCAAGGTCGACCTCACCGGCATCGGCGCCGCCCCCTGGCTGGCGCTGCCGCGGCCGCTGCCCTACGGCATCGACTTCTCCGCCGCGGCGATCCTGGCGATGGCCTTCGTCTACGTGGTCAGCGCCATCGAGACCCTGGGGGACGTCACCGGCACCCTGGCGGCGGTGGGCCGCGAGCCGACCGATCGCGAGCTGCGCGGGGCGCTCCTCGCCGACGGCGCGATGAGCTCCTTCGGCGCCCTCTTCGGCGCCTTCCCCAATACCTCCTACTCGCAGAACGTCGGCCTGGTGAGCTTCACCGGCGTGGCCAGCCGCCACGTCACCGCGGTCGGCGGCGTCCTGCTCGTCGTCCTCGGCCTGGTGCCCAAGGTCGGCGCCGCCTTCGCCACCATCCCGCCGGCGGTGATCGGCGGCGGCGGGCTGATCATGTTCGCGATGATCTTCTCCAGCGGCCTGGCGATCGTCCAGCGTACCGATCTCGGCCAGCGCGAGCTGGTGGTGATCGCCGTCGCCTTCGCCCTCGGCCTGGCGGTCGAGCTGCGCCCCGCGGCCCTCGAGCAGCTGCCCGCCGCCGCCCGCACCTTCCTCGGCTCCGGCCTGGTCAGCGGCGGCCTCGCCGCCCTGGCGTTGAACCTCCTGCTGCCGCGGCGGACGCCGTGACGCGCCACCCGGTGCGGCTCGGGCGCGACCGCCCGCCTGCTGCGATCGACGAACCCGCCTCCTGACCTCGGTCTCCCACCGCCCGCTGCGCGACCGCCACGAGCTTGCCTCCCTCGGGCGGAAGGTTCCGAAATCCGCGACGATCCCAGCCTCGCGTCCCCTGAGGCCGGGGCGCGACGGCCAGAACCGAGGCGGCGGAGCGGCCGTAGTAGCTCGCGACGTCTCGGGGATGCGCGGCGGGTGCCGAGTCGATACAATCCGGCGTTCCGCCGACCGGCAACCCGCACCCGCGTGAGGAGGAGCAGCTTGGCCGACTACGTCTACACATTCGCCGCCGGCAAGGCCATGGGCCACGCCGGCCTGAAGGACCTGCTCGGGGGCAAGGGAGCCAACCTGGCCGAGATGTGCGGCCTGGGGATCCCGGTGCCGCCCGGGTTCACCATCACCACCGAAGTCTGCACCCACTTCCACAGCCACGGCGGGCGCTATCCCGACGGCCTCCAGCAGGCGGTCGAACGGGCGCTCGACGGCATGGCGGAGCTGATGGGAGCGCGCTTCGGCGATCCGGCGGCGCCGCTCCTGGTGAGCGTGCGTTCCGGCGCCCGCAGCTCGATGCCGGGGATGATGGAGACGGTGCTGAACGTCGGCCTGACCTCCCGCACGCTGCCCGCCCTGGTGGCCAAGACCGGCAACCCGCGCTTCGTCTACGACGCCTACCGGCGGTTGATCGCCATGTACGCCGACGTGGTGATGGAGAAGGCGGAAGGCATCGAGCCGGAGGAGGGCGAGGGCATCCGCGAGCAGCTCGATCGCCTGCTCGAGGCGGTCAAGAGCAAGCACGGCTACGCCACCGACGCCGACGTCGAGGCGGATCAGCTCGAGGCCCTGTGCGCGGCCTATCGCGCCCGGGTCAAGGAGGTGCTGGGCAAGCCCTTTCCCGACGACCCGCACGAGCAGCTCTGGGGGGCGATCGGCGCCGTCTTCCGCTCCTGGAACGGCAAGCGGGCGGTCCACTACCGGCGCATCGAGGGCATCCCCGACCACTGGGGGACGGCGGTCAACGTCCAGGCCATGGTCTTCGGCAACATGGGCCCGACGTCGGCCACCGGCGTCGCCTTCACCCGCAATCCGGCCACCGGCGAGGCGACGTTCTACGGCGAGTGGCTGCCCAACGCCCAGGGCGAGGACGTGGTGGCGGGCATCCGCACCCCCTACGCCTTGAACGACGCCTGCCGCACCGACGTCAACCGCGAGCTGCCGACCCTGGAGGAGGCGATGCCCGCCGCCTACCGCGAGCTGGTGGCGATCCGCGACAAGCTCGAGCGGCGCTATCGCGACATGCAGGACATCGAGTTCACCATCCAGGAAGAGCGCCTGTGGATGCTCCAGACCCGCACCGGCAAGCGCAACGGTCCCGCCGCCCTGCGCATGGCGGTGGAGATGGTGGACGAGGGGCTGATCGACCGGCGGGAAGCGATCCGCCGCCTGCGCCCGGAGCAGCTCGACGAGCTCCTCCACGCCCGGGTCGACCCGCAGGACGCGCGCATCGAGACGCCGATCGCCCGCGGCCTGCCCGCCGGACCGGGCGGCGCCTGCGGCATCATCGTCCTCACCGCCGACCGCGCCGAGGCCCTCGGCAAGGAGGGCCGGCAGGTGATCCTGGTACGCGCCGAGACCAGCCCCGAGGACGTCCACGGCATGCACGCCGCCCAGGCCATCGTCACCGCCCGCGGCGGCATGACCTCCCACGCCGCCCTGGTCGCTCGCGGCTGGGGCAAGACCTGCGTCGTCGGCTGCGGCGAGCTCGACATCGACCTCAAGTCCGGCACCATCCAGGTCGGCAACGTCACCCTGCGGGAGGGGGACTGGCTCACCGTCGACGGCACCCGCGGCCAGGTCTACGCCGGCAAGCTCAAGCTGATCGAGAGCAATCCCGGCGACAACCCGCAGCTGGCCGCGCTCCTCGCCTGGTGCGACGAGGTACGCCGTCTCGGCGTGCGCACCAACGCCGACAGCCCGGAGGACGCCGCCCAGGCCCGCCGTTTCGGCGCCGAAGGCATCGGCCTCTGCCGCACCGAGCACATGTTCTTCGACGAGACCCGCATCCAGGCGATGCGCGAGATGATCCTCGCCGACCGCGAGGCCGAGCGGGCGCGGGCGCTGGAGAAGCTCCTGCCCTACCAGAAAGAGGACTTCAAAGGCATCCTGCGGGCGATGGACGGCCTGCCGGTGACGGTGCGCCTCCTCGATCCGCCGCTGCATGAGTTCATGCACCTCGACGACAAGCAGATCGCCGAGCTGGCGGCGGCTACCGGCAAGAGCGTGGAGGCGGTGCGCGCCCGGCTCGAATCCCTGCACGAGGCCAACCCGATGCTCGGTCACCGCGGTTGCCGGCTCGGCATCAGCTACCCGGAGATCACCCGCATGCAGGCGCGGGCGATCCTCGAGGCGGCGGCCGAGCTGCGCCGCGAGGGGGTCGACGCGCGGCCCGAGATCATGGTCCCCCTGGTCGGTGCGCCGGCCGAGCTGCGGCATCAGAAAAAGGTCATCCTGGAGGTCGCCGCAGAGGTCAAGGCGGAGACCGGCGACGCCGAGCTGCCGGTCTTCGTCGGCACCATGATCGAGGTGCCCCGCGCCACCCTGCTGGCGGCCGAGATCGCCGCCGAGGCCGACTTCTTCAGCTTCGGCACCAACGACCTCACCCAGCTGACCTGCGGCTTCAGCCGCGACGACGTCGGCACCTTCCTGCCCCTCTACCTGGAGCAGGAGATCTACCCCGAGGATCCCTTCGCCAGCCTCGATCAGACGGGCGTCGGCCAGTTGGTGGAGCTCGCGACCGAACGCGGCCGCGGCGCCCGGCCCGAGCTCAAGGTCGGCATCTGCGGCGAGCACGGCGGCGACCCGGCGTCGATCGCCTTCTTCCACCGGGCCGGTCTCGACTACGTCTCCTGCAGCCCGTACCGGGTGCCGATCGCCCGTCTGGCGGCGGCCCAGAGCGCCCTCGACGACGGCTAAC
>RFGL01000416.1 GCA_003697015.1 Acidobacteriota bacterium
CCCAAGGCCTTCGCCCCCGCCGCCCGCGAGCCCCACCGGAGCCGGCGCCGGGGGGAATTGACACCGCCGCAGTCCCCGGGTATGCTTGCCGGCCCCGGTGGGGCCGTAGCTCAGTTGGGAGAGCGCTTGAATGGCATTCAAGAGGTCGTGGGTTCGACTCCCATCGGCTCCACCAGATCCCCCCTTTCCCCATTCGTCCAGCCGCTGAGTCATCGCTACGGCGCACGCTGATCGTGCGGCATCGGGATCCTTGGCGGGCTCAGTGAGGGCTCGCTCGCGCAGAGCGGGACCGGTGCGAGCTCGGGGATCTCCCGCCGCCCGGTGGGCGCCGGAGCGGCCGGCGAAGGGTGCGGTTCAGGCGGATTCTCAGGCCGCCGCCGGGGCGGGGTCCGGTAGGATAGGGCGCCATGACCCCGGACCCGCCGCGACCCGACGCTGCCCGCAGCCCGACGAGGCAGGTCGGGGACTTGCGGTTGGGGTGGGAGCGCTTTCGCCAGCTGTTGTGGTCGTCGCCGGATCCGGACCTGGTGGACGCCGGGTTGCGCGGCGAATGGCTGATCGCGGGCATCCGGCTGCTCCTGGTGGTCGCTCTCTTCTACCTCCCCCTGCGCGCCTATCTGGAGGCCCCGGGCACCCACGGCGCCACCCTGGTGATGTGGGTGGCGGTGGCGGCGATGGCCGAGGCCCTGGTGGTCTACTCGGCGGTGATGCGCAGCTGGGGGAGGAGCTGGATCGGCTTCTTCAGCGGCGTGCTCGACGTCACCCTGGTCAGCTTGATCCTGTGGGTGATGATCGTCCTCGGCAACCCGCTCGGCGCGGTCGGCGATCCGGTGTTCTTCTCCGGCTACCTGCTGGCCATCGTCGCCACCAGCCTGCGCTACGACTGGCGCATCTGCGTGCTGACCGGCGCCGCCGCCGTGGCCGAGTACTACGGCCTGGTGCGCTATAGCGTCTGGCAGACCGGACTCGACGATCCCCTCTATGCCTCGATCGATCCGAGTGCCTTCAGCTGGGCCCAGCAGTACGGCCGCCTGATCCTCCTCGCCATGGCGACGGTGCTCAGCACCACCATCGTGGTACGCGCCCGCGAGCAGCGCCGGCTGTCGACCCGCGACCGCTTGACCAACCTCGCCAACCGCGGGTTCTTCGACGACAGCCTGAAACGCATCGGCGCCGTCGCCGCCCGCGCCGGCGAGCCGGTGACGGTGGCGATGATCGACGTCGACCACTTCAAGCACTTCAACGACGCCTACGGCCACGCCGCCGGCGACGATGCCCTGCGCACCGTGGCGCAGGTCCTGTCGCGCAGTTTCCGCACCACCGACCTGGTGGCGCGCTACGGCGGCGAGGAGTTCGTCGGCGTCTTCCCCGGCATGCACCTGGCCGATGCCCAACGGCGGCTGGAAGAGATGCGCCGTACCATCGAGCGGACGCCGATCCATCTCGCCGCCAAGAACCGGCAGGTCCACGTCACGGTCTCGATCGGCAGCGCCATCTGGCCCGACGACGCGGTCTCCCTCGAGCAGGCGGTGGCGATCGCCGACCTACGCCTCTACCGCGCCAAGGCGAGCGGCCGCAATCGGGTGGTGACCACCGATGCCTCCGCCGAGCCCGAAGAGCTCGCCCGCGGTTGAGCCGTCCGAGACCGATTTCGGATACCATGGGGGGCTGACGGAGGAGCACGATCATGCCGCTGTACGAGTATCGCTGCGAGGATTGTGAGCACCGCTTCGAGGTGCTGCAGGCCGTCGGTGCGGACGGCCGCGACCTGCTGTGCCCGTGCTGCGGGGAGCGGCATCTGAGCCGGCTGTTGTCGAGCTTCGCCACCGGCGGCGACGCCGGCCGGGAGGCGGCGCTGCCGCTGACCGGCTGCTGCCGCGGCACGCCGACCTGACCGGCGTGAGAAGCGGCCCGGTCGGGCCGCGCAAGTTTTTCGCCGCTCCCGTGTTCCATCCCCATGAGACGATGGAACGATCCGACCCAACGGGAGCGAGCCATGACCTTCATCCTGCCGATTTTCGTCGTCCTCGGGCTGGCGTTGCCGATCGCCGGCAGCGCCGAGCCCCAGCGCCTGCCCTGGCGTGAGGCGGGGCTGACCGAACGCCAGGCCGCCGCCCATCTGCTCGATCGCTTCGCCTACGGCGCCCGCCCGGGGGACGTCGATCGGGTGGTGGCCATGGGTCTTGAGACCTGGCTCGAGCGGCAGCTCGCCGGCGACTTGCCCGAGCCGGAGCTCGAGCGCCGCCTGGCCTGGCTGCCGAGCCTGCGCCTGTCGACCCGCGAGATCACCCAGCGCTATCCCAATCCCGGCCTGGTGTTGCGCATGATGATGCACGACGGGCTGATCGAGCGACCCGGCGAGACGCCGGCGAGCCCCGAGGCCGAGAGCGAGATGCGCTCGCAGATGATGAGCTACGCCCGCGACAAGGGCTACCGCCCGCAACGCGAGCTGATCGGCCAGCTCTACGTCCAGAAGCTCTTCCGCGCCCTCTACGCCGAGAACCAGCTGCACGAGGTGCTGGTCGACTTCTGGTTCAACCACTTCAACGTCTCGATCACCGACAACGAGGCGCGGGTCTACGTCCTGACCTACGAGCGCGACGCCATCCGGCCCTACGTCACCGGCCGCTTCCGCGACATGCTCGAGGCCACCGCCAAGCACCCGGCGATGCTGCTCTACCTCGACAATGCCCGTTCGGTGGCCGACGAGGGGGCGCCGCGGACCTTCGACGCCGCGGCTTTCCGCCGCCAGCAGGGGGCGCGCGGCGGCTTCGGCGGTCGCGGCGGTCGCGGCGGCTTCGGCGG
>RFGL01000417.1 GCA_003697015.1 Acidobacteriota bacterium
CGCCATCACCCCACCGCCGCCGCCGCATACCAGGACCGCCCCCGCCTCGGCGATTCCCCGGCCGACGGCGAATGCCTGCCGGTAGAGCCCGCGATCGCACGCCCCGGCGCCGATCACCGCGATCTGCCGCCGCCCGCCGCCCAGTCGGTCGTCCATGGCGCCACTCTACAAGCGCCTTCCGCCACGCCGCCACCCTTTTTCGCGCGTCTGCTGTCGCGCTGCCGCGTAGGCCGTCCGCAGCGGGCAGGTGCCGCCGCCCAGGTGCCGTGCAGGTGCCGTGCAGGTGCCACCCTCTTCGCAAGTTCCTTTTTTTGAATAGTTTACGTCGTTCGTATGCAGGTGCCACCCTTTTTTCGCGCGGCTTTCTGCCGCGCAGGTGCCACCCTTTTCTCCGCCCGCTGCGGCGGTGGGCTCGGCGCCGGCGACGGAGCGCGGGGCGGGCGACCTCGGGGGCTGCCGGAATACCGCGCCGGGCGGCTTCGTTGTAGGTGCTGACCTCGTTCGAGGTCGTTTCCGTCGATCACCAAGGAGCTCCCGAATGTTCTTCGACCCGGTGTACTTCCTCTTCATCATCCCGCCGCTCTTGCTCTCGATGTGGGCCAGCGCCCGCACCAAGTCGGCGTTCGACAAATACTCCCGGGTGCGCACGGCGCGCAACGTCACCGGCGCCCAGGCGGCGCAGATCCTGCTCGACCGCGCCGGCATCCACGACGTGAAGATCGTGCCCCACCGGGGCTATCTATCCGATCACTACAACCCGGTGACCAAGACCCTGGCCCTGTCGGAGGCGGTCTACGGCCAGCCGTCGGTCGCGGCGGTGGGGGTGGCCTGCCACGAGGCCGGCCACGCCATCCAGCACGCCCGCCACTACGCCCCCTTGTGGGTGCGCTCGGGACTGGTGCCCCTGGCCGGCATCGGTACCAGCATCGGCTATGGAGCGATGCTCCTCGGCCTCTTCATCCATCCCTACCTGGTCGGCTTCGGGGCGCTCTTGTTCTCGGCGGTGCTGATCTTCCAGATCGTCACCCTGCCGGTCGAATTCGACGCCTCGGCGAGGGCCAAGAAGCTCGCCTTCGAGCACGGCATCGTGCTGGAGCGCGAGCGCGAGGGGGTGAGCAAGGTGCTGAACGCCGCCGCCCTGACCTACGTCGCCGCCGCGGTGTCGACCCTGATGACGCTGCTCTACTTTCTGCTCCGCGCCGGCCTGCTCGGCGGCCGCAACGACTGACGCCCCGGGCTGCTAGGCGATCGGCTCGCCGAGGAGGCCGACGAGCTCCTCCAGCCTGGCCTGGAGCAAGGCGTCGTCGTCGGCCTCGGCGACCAGCCGCAGGTAGGGCTCGGTGTTGGACGGCCGGACGTTGCACCACCAGTCGTCGTACTGGATGGTGATGCCGTCGAGGTAGTCGATCTCGGCATCGGCGTAGCGCTCGGCGAGGAGGGCGATCTTGGCCTCTTTGTCCGCCACCTGAAAGTTGATCTCCGGGCTCTTGGCGTAGCGCTTGAGGGGCGCGACCAGGGCGGAGAGGGGCTTGTCCTCCTGCCACAGCAGGCCGAGGAGCTCGAAGACCGCCATCAGGGCGCAATCGGCGGTGTAGTTGGCGCGGAAGTAGTAGTGGCCGGCGAGCTCGCCGCCGAAGAGCCCGTCGTGCTGGCGCAGGGTGGCCTTGATGAAGGAGTGGCCGACGCGCTCGCGGATCGGCACGCCGCCGTGCTCGCGTACGTACTCGGCCACGGCGCGCGACGAGCGCAGGTCGTAGACCACCACGCCGCCGCCCTCGCGATCGAGCAACCGGCCGGCGATCAGCGCCGTCGCCAGGTCGCTGCCGACGGGCTCGCCGCGCTCGTCGACGAAGGCGGCGCGGTCGGCGTCGCCGTCGAAGGCGACCCCGAGATCGGCGCCCCGGCGCTTCACCTCGGCGATCAGGTCGCGCAGATTGTCGAGCTTCAGCGGGTTGGCTTCGTGGTTGGGGAAGGTGCCGTCGAGCTCGAAGTAGAGCGGCACCAGCTCGATGCCGGCGCGCTCGAGGAGCGGCCGGTAGATCGTGCCCATGCCGTTGGCGGCGTCGACCACCACCCGCAGGCGGCGGGCGCCGTCGGGGCGGCGCAGGGTGGCGAGGAGGTGCTCGCCGTAGGCCGGCATGACGTCGTGCCGGCGGACCGAGCCGGGCCGTTCGGCGAGCGGCAGATCGCCCTCCGTCACCAGCCGTTCGAGCAGCGGGATGCCGTGGTCGCCGGATACCGGCCGCGCCTCGTGACGGCTGAGCTTGAAGCCGTTGTAGGCCGCCGGATTGTGGCTGGCGGTCACCTGGATCCCCCCCGCCGCACCCAGGTGGCCGACGGCGAAGTAGCTCATCGGCGTGGTCACCAGGCCGACGTCGACGACGTCGAGGCCGCCGGCGCACAGGCCGTCGATCAGCGCCCGCTGCAGCGGCACGCTGGAGGCGCGCATGTCGCGCCCCACCACCACCGTCGAGCCGCAGGCCAGATCGTCCTCCTCGAGGACGTGACGAAAGGCCAGGCCGATGGCGCGGGCGGTGGATTCGTCGAGCTGATCGGGATAGGTGCCGCGGACGTCGTACGCTTTGAAGATACCGGCCATCGGATCGAATGCTCCTACTCTCCCAGGTCGTCGAGGAAGCGCTCCAGCTTCCGGCTCAGCTCGGCCGGCGACTCGGCGTGGGGCAGGGCGCCGCAGCGCTCGAAGACCTCGAGCTCGGCGCGCGGCAGGCGGCGCAGCCAGAGGTCCGCCGTCTCGATCGCCGGGCTGGAGGCGTGGCGCCCCCAGGCCAGCCACGCCGGCACCTCGACCCGCGCCAGCACGTCCCTCACCCCGTGGTTCAGGTAGCCGCTCAGGTAGGCGGCGAGGGCGGCGTGGGCCCCCGGCTGATGGCTGAGGCGGTAGTGCTCGTCGATCAGGGCGTCGTCGACCAGCTGCTGGCTGGCGAAGACCTCGCGCCGCAGGTAGTTGGCGATGCCGCTGCGGCTGGTGAAGGCGTTGAGCGCCGAGGTGCCGACCACCGGCAGGCGCAGCAGGCGATGGACCACCGCATCCTTGAGGTCCGGCTCGTCGGCGCCGCGGGCGATGCCGAAGGGCACCACCAGCCCCAGGGCGCGCACCAGCTCGGGCACGTCGGCCGCCACCTGCACGGCGTAGGCGGCGCTCAGGCCGGCGCCGACCAGGACCGCCCGACTCCCCACCACGTCGCGCAGAAAGTCGGTGATCAGGCTGACGTAGAGCTCGTCGTCGTAGGCCAGGCGCGGCTTGTCCGACAGGCCCCAACCGAGCAGGTCGGGCACCAGCACCTGGCGGCGAGCCGCCAGGTGCTCCGCCACCTGACGCCACTCGGCGGCGCTGTGTCCGGGGCCGAAGGCGTGCAGCAGCACCACCGGCGCCCCTTCCCCCAGGCGCTGGAAGACGATTTCGCCGTGGCGCCAGGCGTAGCGGCTGCCGCTGCCCCAGCTCACCGGTGCCAGGCGGCGGGCCCGGCGGGAGACGAAGGCGTTGAAAAGGGCCGGCAGGCCGATCGCCGCGCTGCCCACCAGGAGCCCCTGGATCAGGTGCTTGCGCCGCCGTCGCCGTTCCTTCTCTTCCCGTCGTTGCGCGCTCATGGTGCGGCAGACCATACCATTCCCGCCCGCCGCCGGCGCAAGATCGGAGCGGCCGCCGGCGGTGGGGAAGGCTCGTATAGAATGACATGGGAGGAGTTGATCCATGGCCGTCCGCCCCATCGTCCGCCTCGGTCACCCGGCGCTGCGCACCCCCGCCGAGCCGCTGACCGCCGAGCAGCTCGCGACGCCCGGGGTCCAGGCGCTGATCGACGACCTCTTCGACACCATGATCGAGGCCGGCGGCGTCGGCCTGGCGGCGCCCCAGGTCGACGAGCCGGTGCAGCTCTTTGTCTACCTGGCGGTCGATGCCCGGGGCGAGCAGCAGGCCGAGCCCCAGCGCCGGGTGCTGGTCAACCCGATGCTCGAGCCCCTCGGCGGCGAGCTGATCTACGACTGGGAGGGCTGCCTGTCGATCCCGGATCTGCGCGGTCTGGTGCCGCGCCATCCGGAGGTCCGGGTCCACGCCCTCGATCGCCACGGCGAGCGCCTCACCTTCCGGGCGGAGGGCTATGAGGCGCGCATCGTCCAGCACGAGTTCGACCACTTGAACGGCGTCGTCTTCCTCGACCGCATGCGCGACCTGCACTCCCTGGCCTTCAGCGCCGAATGGGAGGCCTACATGGTGGCGGCCGACGACGAGGCGGCGGTCGGGTAGACCTTGGCTCGCGCTTTCCACGTCGTCTGGGCCGGCCGCCATCAACGCAGCACCTGGGACGCGTTGTGCGACGGCTACCGCCGGCGCATCGCCCGCTACGCGGCGATCCACGACCGGCCGGTGAAGGCCCGCGGCGGCGGCGACGTCAAGAGCCGCCGGCGGGCCGAAGGCAAGGCGTTGC
Source organism: Acidobacteriota bacterium (assembly GCA_003697015.1). Lineage (GTDB taxonomy): Bacteria > Acidobacteriota > Thermoanaerobaculia > Multivoradales > J023 > J023. The sequence goes on from RFGL01000417.1 coordinate 4,446, forward strand.
GCGCCGCCCTGCCCGACCCCTGCTTCACCATCGCCCTCGACCGCCGCGGCACCAGCCTGTCGTCGGCCGCCCTGGCCCGTCGTCTCGACCGGTTGCAGACCACCTGGCCGCACCCCATCGCCTTTCTCATCGGCTCCGACGTCGGCCTCGATCCGCCGCTGGTCGAGGAGGCCCGGATGGTGCTGTCCTTCGGCCCCCTGACCCTCGCCCACGAGCTGGCGCGGCTCACCCTCTATGAGCAGCTCTACCGCTCGCTGTCGATTACACGAGGAATAAATTACCATCGTCCCTCGTTGTGAGCGGTACGAAAACGCGGCGCTCGAACCCGCCGTCGGGCGCCGGGAAAAAGGGGGAGAACGACGTGGCACGCAGCAAGACCGCGAGCGCCGGGAGGTCGAGGCCGAAGGCCGGGAAATCCGGTGCCTTGAGCGGTGCGCTACGCCGGTCGTTTCGCGATAGTCTATGGCGCAAGCGGGAGGAGCTGCTCAGCCTCTACCGCCACGACCTCGAGGCGGGGAAGTCCGCCGCCGACGAAGGCACCGAAGATCTGGCCGATCAGGCCAATAAGGCCTACGCCCAGGACCTGACCTTCGCCCTGTCGGACGCCGAGCGGGCGATGGTCTTCCAGATCGACGAAGCGCTGGCACGGCTCGAGGACGGCACCTACGGCACCTGCGAGAACTGCGGCACGGAGATCGGCCTGCCGCGCCTCGAGGCGGTGCCTTGGGCGCATTTCTGCATCTCTTGCCAGGAGCGGGACGAAATGGGCCTGCTGGACGGTTGATCGGCTGAGGCCGAGCCGGCAGCGGCCGGCGAAGGAAACGAATGCGGCTACGGACCTACCTCGGCTTCTTGTTCGCGGTCGTCGCCGTGGTCGCCGTCGCTTTCCTCACCAGCCTCAACCGCGAGCTTTTCCTCACTCCGTTCAAGATCAGCCCGGAGCACGGCGTCCCCCTCTTCGTGGCGCTCCTGGTCGTCTTCCTCGCCGGTTTCCTGCCCACCGCCACCATCCTCTTCATCAAGTCCCTCGAGCGCGATCTGTGGCAACGCCGCCGGCGGCGTCGCAGCCGCGACGCCGAGCGCCTCGACGGCCTCTACCGGCGCGCCGTCGACCTGCAGGCCGACGGCCAGCTGGAACGCGCCGCGGCGGTGCTGGAGGAGGTGCTGACCGAGCGGCCGGAGGACTTCAGCACCCTGGTGCGCTACGGCGAGGTGTTGCGCCAGCTGGGGCGGGTCGATCAGGCCCTCGAGGTGCACCGGCGGGCGTCGGTGCTCTATCCCCACGACGTGGCGCTGCTCTACCAGTTGGCCGACGACTACGCCGCCCGCGGCGAGCCGCAGGTGGCGCACGAGATCGAGAATCGCATCCTGCGCGACTTCCCCGGCCAGGGGCTGGGGGTGATGCGCCGCCGGCGCGATCAGGCGGTGGCGGCGGGGGAGTGGGACGAGGCCGGACGCTGGCAGGAGCGCATCGAGAGCCTGCTGAAGGAGGCCGGCGGCGGCGCGGCCGGCGACGGCGACGTCGCTCTCGGGCTGGCCTACCAGCGCGGCGTGGCGTTGCTGGAGAAGGATCGGGTGGAGGAGGCGGCAGCGATCTTCCGCCGGCTGCTCGAGCGGGCGCCGGACTTCGTCCCCGGCGCCATCATGCTCGGCGAGGCGGAGCTGCTGCAGAACGACGCCGACGCCGCGGTCGACGTCTGGCGGCGGGGGTTCCTGCGCACCGGCAACCCGATCTTCCTCCAGCGCATCGAGGACCACTTCATCGAGAACGAAGAGCCGATGCGCGCCATCGAGACCCTGCGGGGGTTGATCGCCGGCGCCGACGACGACCGCCTGCTGCGCTTCTTCCTCGGCCGGCTCTACTATCGCATCGAGATGCACGACGAAGCGCTGAAGATCCTCGACGGCCTGCGCGAGGCCTTCGACGCCTCGCCGGCCTACCACTACCTCCTCGGCCGCATCCACCAGCGCCGCGATCACCCGCGGCGGGCCTTGGCCAGCTACCTCGCCGGCCTCGAGCGCCAGGGCCTGCGCCACGGCCACTTCGTCTGCGCGCGCTGCGGCGAGCGCTACGCCGAATGGCAGGATCGGTGCGGCCGCTGCAACGCCTGGAATACGGTCGGCCTCGACGTCCACGACGAGTTGCTGGAGGTCCTGTCGCCGCCGGAGTCGTCCCTTCCCCGCACCCCGCAATGGGGCAACGCGCCGGCCGAGCCCCGCGGCGCCGGCGGCGGCCGCAGCGTCGAGCGCTGAGCATGGAGCGCACCGTCGAGCAGATCCTGGCCGACGTCGCCGGCGGCACCGTCCAGCCGCTCTATCTGGTGGCCGGAGATCGGGTGCTGGCCGAGCCCCAGGCGCAGCGCATCGCCGGCGCGCTGGCGGCCCGCGCCGGCTGCCGGGTCGAGCGCTACCGGCGACCGGCGGAGCTGGCGCCGATCCTCGCCGACCTCAAGACCCACGCCCTCTTCGCCAGCGCCAAGGTGGCGCTGGTGGTCGACAGCGCGGTGGTCGCCGACGCCCGCGCCGCCGCCGATCTGATCGATCAGGCGGAGGAGGGCCTGCCGGTGGACGACGCCGCCGCCGAGCTGCGGCCGGCGCAGCGGCGCGCCGCCTCGCGCCTGCTGCAGGCGCTGCGGGTCTTCGGCCTGGAACCGACCCGGGGCACGCCGTCGCGGCTGCTCGCCGAGCTGCCGGACGCGGCCCTGGCCGGCGGCCGGCGGCTGCGCAAGAAGAAGCCCCGCGGCCGCAGCCCGCGCCAGCGCCAGGCGTTGCGCGAGCAGCTCGAGGGGCTCCTCGCCGCCGCCCAGGCCAGCGACCTCGTCGGCTTCGCCGAGGGCGACCTGGCCGAGCTCGGCGCCATCCTCGACGGCGGCCTGCCGCCGGGCCAC
>RFGL01000418.1 GCA_003697015.1 Acidobacteriota bacterium
GCCCCTGCGCCGGCAAGCGCCCTGGATGGAGCCCGATCGGACCGCCGGCGCACAGTGCCAGCGGGGGCCTCGCCACGCGTGGCTCGTCACTCCTCGCGCAGGAGCACGGCCGGGTCGAGCGCCAGTGCCGATCGTGCGGGGATCAGGCTGGCGAGCAGCGTCACGAACAGAAAGATCGCCGGAGCGACGACGAAGGCGACCGGGTCTCGGGCGTCGACGCCGAAGAGGAATGCTTGGACCACGCGGCCGCCGGCCCAGGCGAGGGCGAGGCCGAATGCCGTACCGATGACGACCAGCAGCAGCGCGGCGTTCAAGACGCTGCCGAGGATGCGTCCTCGGCCCGCTCCCAGCGCGACCTGGATTCCGATGTGCCGCTTGCGCTCCTCGACCCGGTTCGACAGGACGCCGTAGAGGCTCAGACAGGTGAAGAGAACCGCCAGGAACGTGGCCGTGCCGACGAGCGCGGCGGCCGTGCGGTACGGCTTGAGCTGGCGGCCGACGATCTCGTCGAGGCTGCTGGGCGCGGGAACCAGCACGTTCGGATCCACTCCGCGTATTGCCTGCACCACGCTCTGAGCGACGTTTTGTGGATCCGTAGCCGTATGTACAATGAGATTGAAGGTCGAGCCGCCACGGGTAACGCCGAGGCTGAAAATACGCGGGACGATGGCTTCGCCAAGCTCGTTGAAGCGCGTATCGGCCACCACCGCAACGACCGGATAGGCCTTGGTAAACCTGAGCGTATTGCCGACGGCTTGCCCGGCGGGGAAAAGCAGCCTCGCAGCGGTCTTGTTGATCGCAACGGGTGGGGTTGAAAGTTGCGCGTCGGTCTGCTGGAATTCGCGACCATCGAGGACGTCGATGCCCATCGTCGAGAAGTAATTGGGCGTTACGAACTCGAGGCCCACGTTGATCGTTTCATCGCCAGCGCCAGGCCCGAGCTCGATGGGGTACCGCATCATGCCCCTGAACGGAACCATCGCCGTTGCCGCTACATTCTTGACGCCCGGCAGGCCCCGGATGGAGGCGATCGATGAATCGATCAGTGACTGAATGCGGTCGGCCTCATAGCCGAGTGGGCGTGGATCGACGGTCACGACGAGCCGGTTCTTGTAGTCAAAGCCCAGGTCGACGCTGCTCGCCTGATGCAAGCTCAAGAGAAACAGCACCAGGGAGGCCAGAAGAGCGATCGCCAAGGCCGCCTGCAAGGCGATCAGAACGTCGCCCGCAGCCGACTTGCGGCCGCTGCCGAGCGCATCGGGCCGCGCCGTTCGGCCGTCGGCGGCCCGCGCCGCCGCCCGGATCGGAATCCAGCCGACGCTCAGGCACAAAGCGCCCGCAGCCACCATCGCCGCGCCCAGCACGCGCGGATCCGGAGATGGGGCCGAATGAAGCTCGTAGGGCAGCATGCGGACGGCGATGCGGGACGACGCGATCGAAGCGAGAAATCCCCCCACGCCGCCGAGTACGGCGATCAGGCCGAGCTCTGTTGCGAGCTGGCGGACCAGGCGGCGCCGGGGAGCGCCCAGCATCAGGCGAATCCACAATTCGCGCTTCCTTGCACCGAATCGCGCCATTAAAAGAAAGATGACGTTGACGGCCGCGACGCCGAGCAGCACGGCCGTAGCCAGGGAAACGGTTTTCGCGATACTCTGAAGGCGAATGGCGACGGCGGGCATGTAACGATAATCGGCGAGCAGCCGCACGCCCTGGCCGCCTTTCGCCCAGGCCGGTACGTCTTCGGCCAACTGCACGGCGATCGCAGCCATTTCTTGCCGCGCGGCGTCGATCGTCGCGCCAGGGGCCAGACGGCCGATGACCTGCAACCAGACCGCGCTTCCATACTCCTGCCGATGCAGCCGGTCGTGGGTGGAGCCCGAGAGGAGGGGATAACTCCGGATCGGAACCCAGGCATCGGCGGGGCTTTCGGTCGGGCTTACGCCGTGAAAGTCCGGCGGTGCGACGCCGGTGATGACGACTTCGCGGCCATTGATGGTTATTCGGGAGCCGACGGCGGCCGTCTTCTGGTCGAACGTTCGCCGCCAGAAGTCGTAGCTCAAGACCGCAGTCACAGGGTCGTCCGCCTGCCGGGCGAAGTCGTTGAGCGTGCCGACCGCAGAAGGCAGTCGCAAGACGCGAAAGAAATTCTCCGACACGTACGCGATCTCCGCAGACGTGACCAGATCGCCGATCTTCGCGTTGATCGTCGTCGTACCGGGGGTATAGGCGGCCAAGCCCTGAAGAAGCCGGGTACGATCGCGGACGTCAACGTAATCTGGATAGGACCAGCTGTTCTCCGGAACCGCGTCGGAGAAGCGTACGGCCCTAATCAGCTCATGCGGCTTGCCGATGCTGGGAGGGGAGCGCCAGAAGAGATGATCGGTGATTCCTACCAGCGTCGAGATCAGCCCGACGGCGAAGACGAGGGAGACGATCAGCAGAAGGTTCAAGCCGGGTTTGCGGAGAGCCGAGCGCAGGCTCAGAGACAGGTCATAGCGCAAGGTTGACGCATAGTCGAGGAACGAGTGCATGGCTTGGCCCTGAGCTCCTGGAGGCAGGTTGCCGTCCGCGCTCGCGTACCGGAACGTCTGGGCGTGCGTTCAGCGCGAAATCAGTGTAGCGAAGCAGAGGCGAGGCGGCAAGTGTCGTTCGAAAGTACGAAAGTACCTAGCGGGTTTTCTCGAGGTGAACGCAGGCGGTGAGGGGTTGTGGCCGTAGGGCCGACCGGATCCCTCCGGCATCCGTAGCGGCGGAGCCGCCGCGGCCGGCTGCCGGAGCAGCGTGGCGAACGCCGCGCCGCGCCGCGGGCTCTCCCGCGCCGCCGAACATTCGCTCGCCTCTCGCCGTAGATCGAAGCGTAGCGTATGCTGGCCGCAGCTCGTCCGCCCCGCGCCGTGATCGTCGCCATGAGGCTCCCC
>RFGL01000419.1 GCA_003697015.1 Acidobacteriota bacterium
CCCGGCGGGCGGTGGGTCGCTCGGTGGTAGCATCCGCCGGGACGCGGCCCGCCATGAGGTCAACCATTCTCTCACCCCTTCGCCGGCCGATGGTCGCCGGACTGCTGCTTGCGGCCCTCGCCCTGATCAGCTTCCTGCCGGTGGTGGACAACGGCTTCGTCAACCTCGACGACCCGGACTACGTCAGCGCCAATCCGATGGTGCAGCGCGGCTTGACGCCGGCGTCCATCGCCTGGGCACTGACCGCCAACGTCGCCAGCAACTGGCATCCGCTCACCCTCTTGTCCCACATGCTCGACTGCGAGCTCTTCGGCCTCGATCCGCGCGGCCACCACCTGACCAGCCTGATCCTCCACGCCGCCAACGCCGGCCTGCTGTTCGCCGTCCTCTATGCCATGACCGGCGCCTTCGGGCGCAGCGTGGTGGTGGCGGCGCTCTTCGCCGTCCATCCGACGCGGGTCGAATCGGTGGCCTGGGTGGCGGAGCGCAAGGACGTGCTCTCGACCTTCTTCGGCTTGCTCGCCCTGGCCGCCTACGCCGGCTGGTGCCGGCGCGGGGGGCGCTGGCGCTATCTGCTGGTGACGGCGGCCCTGGCCCTGGGGCTGATGGCCAAGCCGATGCTCGTCACCTGGCCGTTTCTGCTCCTGTTGCTCGACGTCTGGCCCCTGCGCCGGCTGAAGCTCTTCGGCGCGGACGGCGACGGCGGGCGATCGCCGAGCCGGCGGCTCGCCGCCCAGCTCGCCGCCCGGGTGGGCGAGAAGCTGCCCCTCTTCGCGCTCGCCGCCGCAGCCAGCGCCGTCACCGTCCTCAGCCAGGGCGAGGCGATCGCCCAGGCGACGGCACGTCCCTTCGCCGCGCGCCTGGCCAACGCCACCGTCGCCTACGCCACCTACCTGTGGCAGACCCTGGTGCCCTCCGGGCTGGCGGCCTACTACCCGTTCCGCGACGATCTGCCGGGATGGCAGGTGGCCGGTGCCGCCGCGCTCCTCGGCGGGATCTCCGCTCTCGCGCTCGCTCTGCTGCGCCGCGCGCCCTACGTCGCGGTGGGGTGGTTCTGGTACGTGGGGACCCTGGTGCCGGTGATCGGATTGCTGCCGGTCGGCGGCCAGGCGCGGGCCGACCGCTACACCTACGTCACCACCGTCGGCATCTACCTCGCCGTGGTCTGGGGCCTGGCCGAGCTGTGGCCCCGGCGCCGGCGCCTTCTCGCCGCCGTCGCCGCCGTCGCCGTCCTCGCCCTCGCCGCCGTGAGCCGCGCCCAGATCCCGCGCTGGCGCGACAGCGAGACCCTCTTCCGCCACACGCTCGCGGTGGCCGGCGCCAGCGACCTGGCGCACGTCAATCTGGTCGAGGCGCTGCGCGCCCAGGGACGGGAGGAGGAGGCGCTCGAACACTACCGCGCCGCCGTCGAGCTGGCTCCCGGCTCCGGCAATGCCCACGCCGCCCTCGGCGGCGCGCTCCACGCCTTCGGACGCCCGGCCGAGGCCCTGCCCCACCTCGAAAAAGCCGTCGCTCTCGGCGTCCGCCAGCCGCCCGTCTTCCACACCCTGGCGCTGGCGCTGGACGAGCTGGGGCGGGAGGAGGAGGCGCTCGAGCAGTTGCGCCGCTGCGTCGAGATCGAGCCGCGATTCGCCCCCTGCCAGCGCGATCTGGCGGTAAGGCTCGACCGCCGGGGCGACGTCGCCGGCGCCGTCGAGCACTACCGGCTGGCCCTCCGTGCCGCGCCCGGGCTGCCGCTCTACGGCCGCCTGGGGGTGCTCCTCGGCCAGCGCGGCGAGCTCGACGAGGCGGCGGCTTTCCTGCGCCAGGCCGTGCGCCGCGACCCGAGCTCGATCACCGACCGCTTCAACCTCGGCGTCACCCTCGCCCGTCAAGGGAATCTGCCGGCCGCCGCCCGCGAGCTGCGCGCCGCCCTCCGCCTGGCGCCCGACCGCACCGAGGTCGCCGTCATGCTGGCCCAGGTGCTCGCCGCCATGGGCCAGCGGCAGCAGGCGATCGCGGTGCTCGAAGAGACCCGCCGCCTGCGCCCCGGCGATCCCTCCCTCGACCGCGCTCTCGATCAGCTGCGCGCGCAATGAGGCGCGACACGACGTGCGTCAACTCCGGTCGAGAGACGGGAAGAGGTGGCTGGGCCACAGGTGGGCACGGTGGAGGAACCAGCGGCCGAAGAGCCCCATCGTGGCGACGGCGTAGCGGCAGGAGCGCCAGAAGCCGATGCTGGAAGCGGCGTCGTGGTAGATCACCGGCACCGGCAGATCGCCGACCTTGAAGCCGTAATGGACGCTTTGCAGCAACAGTTGGGAATCGAAGAGGAAGTCGTCGGAATTACGCTCGAAGGGGATGGTCTCCAGCACCTCGCGACGGTAGGCGCGAAAGCCGCTGTGCCACTCGCCGAGATTCTGGCCGGTGAGCACGTTCTCGATCAGGGACAGGCCGCGGTTGGCGAGGTACTTGTACCACGGCATGCCGCCGCCCAGAGCCTCCCGGCGGGTGCGGATGCGGTTGCCGAGCACCACGTCGCAGACCCCGAGACGCAGGATGTCGAGCGCCGCCGGGATGAGCCGCGCGTCGTACTGCTCGTCCGGGTGGAGCATGACGATCTCGCTGGCGCCGTGTTCCAGGGCGGTGCGGTAGCAGGTCTTCTGGTTGGCGCCGTAGCCGCGGTTCTGCGGATGAACGATCAGGGTCACCGGCAGCCGGCGGGCGATCGCCACCGTGTCGTCCCGGCTGTGGTCGTCGACCACCACGATCTCGTCCCAGCAGCCGGCCGGCACCTGGTTGACGATGCGCTCCAGGGTGCGCGCGGCGTTGTACGCCGGCATGACGATGATGGTGCGCCGCGGCCGCGCCGGCTCGGGCGGCAGGTGCAGCCGGCCGCCGCCCCGTACCTCAGGGTCGCTGCTTGAGCTGCGGATCGTCCGATTCCTCCCCGTCTTCCGGCGGCAGCACGACGACCACGTCCCCTTCCCGTACCATGCCGAGCTCCTCCCGCGCCAGGCGCTCGAGGGTCGCCGGGTCGTTGTCGATGCGCTCGATCTGCTTGCGGAGCTGCTCGATGCGTTGACCGGTGGCTGCGATGCGGGCCCTGAGCTCCCGTTCGTAGCTGCGGGCGGCCGCGAGGTCGCGGTAGCTCTTGACGCCGGCTACCGCGAGCAGGGCGAGCAGCACCCAGACGGCGGCGACGAGCCACGAGCGATAGGGGCTCGGGACTCCGTCCGCGGTCGGCGTGCTGCGCTCGTCGCTCAACCGTTCCAGCGCGGGAAGGCGGTCGCCCCAAGGTACGACGAGGCGTCTTCCAGCTCCTCCTCGATGCGCAGCAAGCGGTTGTACTTCGCCACCCGGTCGCTGCGGCAGGGTGCACCGGTCTTGATCTGACCGGCCTGGGTAGCGACCACCAGATCGGCGATGGTGGTGTCCTCGGTCTCGCCGGAGCGGTGGCTGATGACGCAGGTATAGGCGTTGATCTTGGCCATCTCGACGGCCTTCATGGTCTCGGTCAAGGTGCCGATCTGGTTGAGCTTGACCAGCAATGCGTTGGCCAGTCCGTCGGCGATGCCCTCGGCCAGGATCTGGGGGTTGGTGACGAAGAGATCGTCGCCGACCAGCTGCACGGCGTCCCCCAGCTCGTCGGTCATCCCGCGCCAGCCCTCGGCGTCGTTTTCCGCCAGCCCGTCCTCGAGGGATACCACCGGATAGGCCTCGAGCCACTCGCGGTAGATGGCGATCAGGTCCTCGCTCGACAATCCGCTCTTGCCTTCGCCGCGCAAGGCGTAACGCGGGCCGTGGCCGTTGGTGCCTTCGACCAGCTCGCTGGCGGCGACGTCGAGGGCCAGGCCGACCTGGCTGCCGGGCTCGTAGCCGGCGCCTTCGATCGCCTCCATCAAGAGGTCCAGGGCGTCGCGATTGCGCGGCAGCTGGGGCGCGAAGCCGCCCTCGTCGCCGACCGCGGTCGACATCCCCTGCTCGTCGAGCAGGCCGCGCAGGACGTGGTAGATCTCCACCCCGGCGCGCAACGAGTCGCCGAAGTTGTCGAAGCCGAACGGCACCAGCATGAATTCTTGGACGTCGATGGCGTTGTTGGCGTGGGCGCCGCCGTTGATGACGTTGAGCATCGGCACCGGCAGCAGGGTCGCCGTCGGGCCGCCGAGGTAGGAGTAGAGGGGCAGTCCGGCGAGCTCCGCTGCCGCCTTGGCCACCGCCAGCGACACCCCGAGGATGGCGTTGGCGCCGAGGCGGCTCTTGTCGAGGGTGCCGTCGAGCTCGATCAGGGTGCGGTCGATCAATACCTGATCGCGGGCGTCCATGCCCTCGATGGCGCGGGCGATCTCGTCGTGGACGTGGTCGACCGCCTTGGTCACCCCCTTGCCGCGGTAGCGCTCGCCGCCGTCGCGCAGCTCCAGCGCCTCGCGGCTGCCGGTCGACGCCCCCGACGGCACCGCCGCCCGCCCCAGGGTGCCGCCCTGCAGCAGGCAGTCGACCTCGAGGGTCGGATTGCCGCGCGAATCGAGAATCTCCCGCGCCACCAGCTCTTCGATCGAGAACATGCGATTCCTCCTCGGCGACCGCCGGTCAGGCGCCCGCGGAAGCCGTGGTCGCCGATCCATCGAATTCCCCGAGGATATCTCCGGCACCGCCGGCCGGCAAGCCTCGCTGGTCGAGCGAGTCGAGCTAGTCGAGCTTCAGCTTGTCGCGCGAGATGGCGGCGGCGAGGGTATGGATGGCCTGGTCCATGCGGCGGTGGAGGGCAGCCTCCTGCTCCTCCTCGGACGCTCCCCCTGCGAGCAGATCGCGGTAGTCGACGCGCTTGCTCCACAGCAGCGCTCCGGCCTCGTAGAGACGCAGGTCGAACGCCGCGGCCTCGCGCCCGAGGTCCTCGGCCTGGATGGTGTAGGTCTTCTCGCCGTGCTCGACGAGCCTGTTGATCCCCGCGATCATCGCTGGTACCCGCTGGCGCGTCCGAGCCTACCTCAGGCCGCGGCCGGAGGCCAGTCCCCGGCCTCAATCGTCGAGGTAACCCAGGGCCCGCAGGCGCTCGCGCTCCTCCTCGCTCAGCGGGCTGGTGAGGGCGCTCTGCAAGCGGTCGAGTGCCCGCCGCTGTTGCTGCTCTTGGCGCAGCTTGCGGCGGAGGATCTCGCCCAGACGGGCCAGCTCCGCCGGTCGCTCGGCGCTCAGATCGTGCTCCTCGCCGGGATCGGCGCTGAGGTCGTAGAGCAGCGGTCCGCCGTTCTGGCGTCGCAGGGTCAGCTTCATCCGGCCGACGATCAGATGCTTGTCCCAGGTGCCGGCGAAGATCGGGCGGTCGGGGCGCAGGCGACGGCGCAGGTCGACCCCCGGCAGGCCGCGGACCTCGATGCCCGCCGCGGCCAGCAAGGTGGGGGCGACGTCGACGCCGGAGACGTTGTGGATGCGGCGCTCTCCGGCCTTCGCGCCGCCGGGCCACTTGATCACCAGCGGCACCCGCAGCACCGGCTCGTAGCGATGGCCGTGGCCGACCTTGCCATGCTCCAGGAAGACCTCGCCATGGTCGCTGGTGAAGACGATCAGCAGGTCGTCGAAGACCCCCTGGGCCCGCAGATCGTCGAACAGCCGGCCGAGCTCGGCGTCGACGAAGCGCACCCCTTCACCGTAGAGGAAGCGCAGGATCTCCGCCTCGCCCGGCAGCGGCTGCAGCTCCCCCTGGTTGATGCGCGCCAGTCGTTCGGAGGCGCAGGACGACCTCTCGCAGCCGTAGTGCGGCACGCCGAAGCGCTCCTCGACGGTCGCCTGGTCGACGTCCGGCGCCTCGTAGGGCAGGCGATAGAAGTCCGAGTGGGCGGCGAAGGTGTGGAGGAAGTAGAAGAACGGCACGCTGCGGTGATCGGCGATCCAGTCGGCGGCGTAGCGCGCCATCTGCGGCAGGGTCCAGTGGACGGTGCGGTACTCGTCGAAGCCGCGGTCGAAGCCGAAGCGGGCGTCGAGGTGAACGATGTCCTGGGCCAGGCCGGCGGTGGCGAAGCCGGCGCGCTGGAAGTACTCGGCGAGAGTGGGAAGCGCCGGGTGGAGGCCCTGGGTGTGGGTCATGGCCCGGTGAACCGGCGGGTGCTGGCCGGTGAAGAGGGAGCCGTGGGACGGCTTGGTCCAGCTCGCCGTCGCGTAGCTGTGCTCGAAGGTCTCCCCCTCCGCCACCAAGCGGTCGAGAGCGGGGGTCGGCCAGGGGCCGCCGAGGGCACTGAGGGCGTCGTGGCGCAGGGTATCGACCGAGATCAGGAGCACCTGAAGCGGCGGTGGCGAGGGGCGACGGGGCAGGGGCCGCTGCCGCCTCAGGTAGACGTCGCGCAGGTAGAGGGACGCGCGCGGGCCGACGCCTTCAGCCTCAAGCCGCAGGCTGCCGCCGCGCCCGGCGTAGGGCGTCAGGTCGATCTCCTGGCGCCACCAGCGGTGCGGCGGGGCCAGGGGCAGCCGGCGCTCGACGCGCTCGCCGCCGAAGACGAGCTCGAGCCGCAGGCTGCCGCGGAGGGGCCGCCCGCGGCCCGTCGCCGCGCAACCGGCCACCACCAGCTGCGAGCCTTGCCCGGCGTCGAGCTCGGCCCACACCTTTTCCCCCGCAGCCAGGGAGCGAGCGAAATAGGTCTCGTCGCCGCAGGAGACGAGGGCAGGCGCCGGCGGTTGGTCCAGGCTCGAGCGCAGGCGGCCGGAAATCAGCAGGTCCTCGTAGCCCGGACCGCGCTCGGCCCCGCGACAGGCGGCGAGAAGAGCGGCGATCAACAGGGCGCAGGTCAGAAGCGACTGTCGGTGAAGTCGGGGAGATGTCACGCGGGCTCCGCGCCGGGAGGTTGGGCCTTTCGAGTCCCGGCGAAGGCCGATTCTACGGCACCGGCTCTCCCCTCTCAACCGAGCGGCGCCCGCGACCTCCGCCGGCGGCCCCGGCGCCCTGTAACAAACGCCCCAGGACGTCGTTTCAAGGGTGATGAGAGCAACTTCCCACGGCCGAACGTCGGACCGAATCGCCATCGACAGCGTCATTCCGCAGGAGGAAACCTTGCACGCCGCAACCCCCCATGACGAAAGCCCGCCGTCGCAGGCGGCGGAGCTGGAGCACATCTTTCAGCGCTACCACGGCCAGGTCTTCGCCACCGCCTACCGCATCACCGGCAGCGCCGCCGATGCCGAGGACGTCTTGCAGACCGTCTTCCTCCGCTTGCTGCGCCGCCGGGATGCGGTCGACCTGAGCCCCGGGCCGGCGAGCTATCTGCACCGGGCGGCGGTCAACGCCTCCCTCGACCTGCTGCGCTCGCGGGCGCGCAAGCGCCCCCTGCCACTCGACGAGATCGAGCTGCCGGCGCGACCCGGGGACGACCCCGATCGCCGCCAGCGCGACCGCGAGATCCGCCGCTGCCTGCGCCAGGCGATCATCGGCCTGTCGCCGAAGAGCGCCGAGGTCTTCTCCCTGCGCTTCCTCGAGGGCATGCCCAATCGCGAGATCGCCGGCCTGACCCGCTCGTCGCAGACCGCCATCGGCGTCATGCTGCACCGCGCCCGCCAACGGGTGAAGAAAGACTTCGCATCCTGCATCGGAGGACTCGACCATGTTTGATCGAACCAAGAGCTACGAAGCCCTGCTCGACGAGGCCGCGGCGCAGATCGCCGGCGCCCGCCCCGACGACGCGCTGGTCGACGAGGCCGCGGCCCGGGTGTGGCGCAATCTGAACGGCCCGAACGCCGGCGTCGCCGCCGCCGAGGTCGACGAGATCCGCGGCTGCGACGACTACCAGGCCTTGATCCCCGCCTACCTCGCCGGCCGTCTGTCGGCGGCCCGCGCCGCCCTCTTCGAGGACCACACCCGCGAGTGCGTGCCGTGCCGCAAGGCCTTGGTGCAGGCGCGCTCGGGCGAGGCGCCGCGGCCGGCCGCCGGCGGCCGCCGGCGC
>RFGL01000420.1 GCA_003697015.1 Acidobacteriota bacterium
CTTCGAAGCCGGGGCGGGGCGGGTGATCGCCAGTCTGTGGCCCGTCGGCGACCGCTCGACCACCGCCCTGATGACCCGCTTCTACGAGGATTTCTTGGGCCGTGGGGTGGCGCCGCCGGCGGCCTTGCGCGCCGCCCAGCTGGCGCTCCTCGCCGAGCCGGCGACGGCGGCTCCCTACCACTGGGCCGGTTTTCAATTCCTCGGCGAGTGGCGGCCGCCGCCGGCCGTCGCCGCCGGCGACCCATTGACGACGACGACGGGAGATGACTGACGTGAACGAACGACGACGACACGGCCCGATCGAAGAGGAAGAGGCGGCGGACGAGCCGGTCAATCTCGGCCACGGCGACCTGCCCGACGATCCCGGGGATCCGGCGGCGGGGGACGATCCGCTGATCGCCGCCCTGCGCTGGGAGGCCGCGATCGCCCGACCGCGGCCGGGACGCCGGCGCTCCGCCGGCCGGCCGCTGCCGATCGAAGAGGAAGAGGCGGCGGACGAGCCGGTCAATCTCGGCCACGGCGACCTGCCCGACGACCTCCTCGGCCGGGGGCCGCGCCAGCTGGCCCGCCGCCTGGCCCGGGGCGGCGCGGCGCAGCGGGCGGAGCGCTTGGACGAGCTCGCCCGCTGCCTGGAGTACGAGAGGAACGTCGCCGAGGAGGAAGAGCACCACCGCCGCCGGCGCGAGCTGCCCTCGGATCTCGACCCCCACGACCTGGAGCAGACCGGCTGGGGCGTCGTCTACCCCGAGGGCCAGCGGGGCCGGATCGAACGCCTGCTCGGCGACCTGATCTTCGAGCGCGAGCGCCAGGCGGGGAGGGCGCTGTTCAAGATGATCCCCGTCCCCCCCGGCATCACGCCGCGGGACTTCTGGCGCCGGCACGACGTCTCCCCCGGGGTGATCGATCCCGCGAAGCTGCCCTACTACCTGGTGATCGCCGGCGATCCCCGGCAGATCCCCTTCGAGCTGCAATACCAGCTGGCGATCAACCGCGCCGTCGGCCGGCTCCATTTCGACGATCCCGCCGGCTACCGGCGCTACGCCGAGCATGTGCTGGCGGCGGAGAGCCGCACCGTCCAGCGGCCGCGACGGGCGGTGCTGTTCTCGGTCGACAACGGCGACGACGTCAGCCGGCTGCTGGCCGACTACCTCGCCGCGCCCCTGGCCGAACGCCTGCCGTCTTTCCTCGACCGGCACCTGGCGGACTGGCGTTTCGAGCTGTGGCGCGGCGAGGAGAGCGACAAGGACGACCTCATCCGGCTGCTCGGCGGCGACGCCACCCCGGCCCTGGTTCTCGCCTCCTGCCACGGCCTGCGCCTCACGGTGGGGAATCCCTACCAGCGGGCGTACCAGGGCGCCCTGGCCTGCCGGCGGGCGGACGACCAGCCGCCCGGCGCTCACCTCTTCCACGCCGGCGACCTCGACGGGGCCGACGTCCGCGGCCTCATCGCCTTCCTCTTCAACTGCTTCGGAGCCGGCACCCCGCGCTTCGACAACTTTCCCCACGAGAGCGACGGGGGCACCCTGGCCGAAGCCCGACCGCCGGCGGAGTTGGCCGCCGCGCCCTTCGTCGCCCGCCTGCCCCAGGCGCTCCTGGCCGGGGGTGCCCTGGCGGTGGTCGGCCACGTCGACCGCGGCTGGACCCTGAGCTTCAGCTGGACCTTGGGCGAGCGGCCGAGCGAGGCGGTGCGCAGCCTCGAGGACAGCCTCAAGCTGCTCCTCGCCGGCCACCGCCTGGGTCACGCCCTGCGCCCGCTCCACCGCCGCTACGCCGCCCTCGCCGCCCACCTGGCGGCGCCCCTCGAGCGCCTCGAGCGCGGCGAGGACGTCGACGGCGTCGAGCTCGGCGTCCGTTGGACCGCCCACAACGATGCCCGCAACTTCATCGTCCTCGGCGATCCGGCGGTCTACCTGCGCGGCCGTCCCGATCGCACCGCCGCCGTCCCCCTCTCCGGCGACCGCCGGGTGCGGCTTGCCGACGACGTCCTGCACTTCGCCGTCGAAGCCGCCGGCCGGCGCCGGCTGAGCGTCGCCGACTGGGTCAACCGGACCCTGCGGGCGCAGATGTCCACCGCCGGCTTGCGCGACGGCGGCCGGCGGGAGTGAGGCGGCGGGCTTGATATGCTCGGAGGATGCCCGCAGACCAGGACGTTACGCGGTTGCTCAAGGCGTGGAGCGACGGCGACGCGGAGGCTCTCGACCAGCTCCTGCCGCTGGTCTACGAGGATCTCCACCGCATGGCGCGGTTCTACTTCCAGGGGGAATCGTCGGCCCACACCCTGCAACCGACGGTGTTGATCAGCGAGCTCTACGTGCGGTTGCGAGACCGCCGCGAGGTGCGATGGGACAACCGCTACCAATTCTTCAGCTTCGCCGCCGACGTGATGCGCCACTTCCTGGTCGACTACGCCCGCAGCCGGCGGGCGCTCAAGCGCGGCGGCGGGGCGGTGAAGGTGCCGCTGACGCCGGCCCTCGAGGTGGCCCTGGACCGGGACTTCGACCTCGTCGCCCTCGACGAGGCGTTGCGCGAGCTGGCCCGGGTCGACCCGCGCCAGTGCCGGGTCGTCGATCTGCGTTACTTCGTCGGCCTGGGGGTGAAGGAGGTGGCGCAGGTGATGGGGATCTCGGTGTCGACCGTCAAGCGCGAGTGGCAGACCGCCAAGTTCTGGCTCTACCGCCGGATCAAGGAGGGCTGCTGAGCCCCGGCGCGGCCGCTCGACGCGTCTACCGGTAGAAGGAGGGCCGAAAGCGATGAGCGCAGCAGCGGGGGGCGACCGGCGGTGGCCGGAGGTGAAGGAGATCCTCGCCGCCGCTCTCGAGCTGCCGTCGGCCGCGCGGGCGGCGTTTCTCGCCGAGCGTTGCGCCGGCGACGGGGAGCTCTACGCCGAGGTCGCGGCCTACCTCGAGGCGGAGGCGGAGGTGGCGGACTTCATCGAGCAGCCGGCGGTGGCGTTGCTCGCGCCGGCCGAGCGTCCGGCGCGCGAGGGCCAGCGCCTGGGACCCTACGAGATCACCGGCGTTCTCGGCCACGGCGGCATGGGGGTGGTCTACCGCGCGGTGCGGGCCGACGACGTCTACCGCCAGGAGGTGGCGATCAAGATCCTCCAGCGCGGCATGGAGAGCATCGGTGCGGTACGCCGTTTCGAGCGCGAGCGCCAGATCCTCGCCGACCTCGTCCACCCCCACGTCGCCCGCATCCTCGACGGCGGCAAGACCGAGGACGGGCTGCCCTACATCGTCATGGAGCGGGTCGAGGGGGAGCCGATCGACCGCTACTGCCGGCGTCACGAGCTGTCGATCGAGCGGCGGCTTGAGCTCTTCGAGACGGTGTGCGAGGCGGTGCACTTCGCCCACCAGAACCTGATCGTCCACCGCGATCTCAAGCCGGCCAACATCCTGATCACCGCCGCCGGCGAGCCGCGGCTGCTCGACTTCGGCATCGCCAAGATCCTCCAGCCGGAGGGCCCCGAGGTGGAGAAGACGGTACGCGAGCAGCAGCTGCTGACGCCGGTCTACGCCAGCCCGGAGCAGGTCGGCGGGCGGGCGATCACCACCGCCAGCGACGTCTACTCCCTCGGCGTCCTGCTCTACAAGCTGCTCGCCGGTCAGAGCCCGTACCCCCAGGATGAGCTCACCCCCCACCAGCTCGCCCAGCGCATCCTGGAGCAGGATCCGCCGCCGCCGAGCGTGGCGGTGGAGCGCGCCGCGGCGGCGGCGCCGCCGGCGGA
>RFGL01000421.1 GCA_003697015.1 Acidobacteriota bacterium
ACGCCGGAGCGCTACGGGCATGCCGGAGCCCCGCTCCAGGGAGGGCATGGGGGCGAGCTTACCGCCTGGGGGCGGTGAAAATCTGCCCGGCACCCTTGACGGAACGTGCCCGGGCTGCTAGAGTACCCGAGTCCATAAGTAAGCGCGCGCAGGCTTGTTGCGCGTCGTCCGGTCGAGAGAGCCCAAAAACACGGTGAGTGCGTGGGGGAGTCTGGGCTTTCTGCGGCAACCAACCCTTGTTTCGTCAGGAGGCTCAGATGAAGAGACTCGGTGTATTTCTCGTTATCGCCATCCTTGCGGCGCCGGTGCTGGCCCAGTCGGGCGCCGGGCCCATCAGCATCCCCTTCCCCGGCGAAGATGGCAAGTACATCCGCGCCAAGGGCAAGCGGATCGAAGGCAGCTACATCGTCGTCTTCGACTCCAAGACCCCGGCCGGCTCGGTCGCCGCCGGCCTGGCGCGCAGCTACGGCGCCAAGTACCTGCGCTCGTGGAGCCCGAACGTGCTCAACGGCGCCCTGATGGTCAATCTGCCCGAGAAGGCCGCCCGTGCGCTCGCCCGGCGCCCCTTCGTGCGCTACGTCGAAGAGGACGCGGTGATCACCCTCAATGCGGTGCAGAGCAACCCGCCCTCGTGGGGTCTCGACCGGGTCGACCAGTGCGACCTGCCGCTCGACAACCTCTACGACGACGGCGGCTTCAACGGCACCGGCGTCCACGCCTACGTCATCGACACCGGCATCCGGCCGACCCATAACGACTTCGGCGGCCGTGCCTCGGCCGATTTCGACTCGGTCGGCGACGGCCAGAACGGCATCGACTGCAACGGCCACGGCACCCACGTCTCCGGCACCCTCGGCGGCAGCGCCCACGGCGTGGCCAAGAACGTCACCCTGCACGGCGTGCGGGTGCTGAACTGCCAGGGCTCGGGCTCGACCTCCGGCGTGATCAGCGGCGTCGACTTCGTGACCAACAACCACATCAGCCCGGCGGTCGCCAACATGAGTCTGGGCGGCGGCATCTCCACCTCCCTCGACAACGCGGTCAACAACTCGGTCGCCGCCGGCGTCTTCTACGCCGTCGCCGCCGGCAACGACAACGCCAACGCCTGCAACTCGTCGCCGGCGCGCGCGGCCGAGGCCTTCACCGTCGGCTCGACCACCTCCACCGACGCCCGCTCGTCGTTCTCCAACTTCGGCACCTGCGTCGACATCTTCGCTCCGGGCTCGTCGATCACCTCGGCCTGGCACACCTCGGACAGCGCCACCAATACCATCAGCGGCACCTCGATGGCGTCGCCCCACGTGGCCGGCGCCGCCGCCCTGATCCTCGACGAGAACCCGGGTTGGACCCCGGATCAGGTCAAGGCCGAGCTCACCGCCCGGGCCAGCGCCGACCGCATCAGCAACCCGGGCACCGGCTCGCCCAACCTGCTGTTGCAGGTGCTGTCGACCAACGACTGCAACGCCGGCGCCCCGCCGCCGCCGCCGCCGCCGAGCGGCTGCCCGGCCGGCTTCACGGTGTTCACCTCGACCATCTCGAGCGGCAGCCAGACGACCTCCGACTTCGCCGGCAGCGGCACCTTCGACGGCCGCCTGCTGTGCAGCGACCCGGTCACCGCCGACCTCGACCTCTTCCTCGACGTCCAGAGCTGCAACTTCTTCGGCTGCAGCTTCTCGGCGGTGGCGAGCTCGACCAGCGCCAACTGCGACGAGAGCATCCTGACGACTCAGGGCTCCGCCACCTACCGCTGGCGCGTCGACCACTTCAGCGGCGGTACTCAGAGCTTCACGCTCTGCGTCAACCAGCCGTAACCCGGCCGGACCGCTGAGGTCCTGAAGGAGCCCGCCGCGCGCGCCGTGCGGCGGGCTCTCGTTCGTTTCGGCCACCATCCGCTATGCTCCATGAGGAGAGGAGAGGCGATCATGCACACCATCACACGAGGCGCCGCCTGCACCGTGTCCCTGTTGGGGGCGCTGCTGCCGGCGCTGGCCGCCGCCGACGGCGGCGTCACCCTGATCGACGTCGCCGCCGGCGATCAGGCCGGCATCACCTACCGGCGGGTGCCGTCGGCGTCGAAGGCGATTTTCGACGCGATCAAGAACGATCCGCCCTACACCCAGGAGAAGATCGAGGCGACGCCGATGAAGTCCCACGGCGCGCCGGGGGTGGCGATCTTCGACTACGACCGCGACGGCGACCTCGATCTCTACGTCACCAACGGCCCCGGGGCGGCCAACAGCCTCTATTCGAACCAGCTGCGCGAGAGCGGCGAGCTGCGCTTCGTCGACGTCGCCACGGCGGCCGGGGTCGACGCCACCGACCAGGACTCGACCGGCGTCTGCTTCGGCGACGTCGACAACGACGGCGACCACGACCTCCTGGTGCTGTCCCACAACAGCCCCGACCGCCTGTTCGAGAACCAGGGCGACGGCACCTTCCTCGACGTCACCGCGGCGAGCGGCATCGCCGCCAGCGGCGTGCGGGTTTCCTCCAGTTGCTCCTTCGGCGACGTCGACAACGACGGCCTGCTCGACGTGGTGATCGCCAACACCTACGACAATTGGGACCACTACCGCGGCATCAACGTCGAGCCCTTCGCCCTCAATCAGCACAACCAGCTGTTCGTCAACCAGGGGGGCAACGTCTTCGCCGACGCCAGCGCCTCTTCGGGGATCGAGGAACTGGCCGGCTTCCCGCCCGAAGCGGCGGGGGCGGCCGGCCTGACCTGGGCGATCGCCATGGTCGACGTCGACCTCGACGGCGACGTCGACGTGATGGCGGCGGACGATCAGGCGGGCATCCCGCCGGCGTCGTCGGTCCTGGGGGTGGATCGCGGCATGCTCCACCTGTGGCGCAACGACGGCAGCGGCCAGCTCACCGACCGCGCCGCCCAGGCCGGAATCCTCGCCCCCGGCGCCTGGATGGGGCTGGCCTTCGCCGACTTCAACTGCGACGGCAACCTCGACTTCTTCGCCAGCAACTTCGGCGACTACACCCCGGCGATGCCGATCCTCGAGCAGCCGTCGCGCTGGTTCCTGGGGCAGCACGACGGCATCTTCACCGACATCGGCGTCGGCGATCTCGGCACCACCCTCTTCGGCTGGGGGGTGTCGGCGGTCGACTACGACAACGACGGCGATACCGACGTCATCTACCACGGCGGTCTCGACGTCGGTCCGGGGCTCGAGCTGTCGAACGGCGGCGTCGTGCTGCAGAACCCGGACTGCTCGGCGCGCTTCACGGTCGACTTCGACGCCGTCCCCGGCTTCGCCGCCAACCAGCGGCGGGTGGTGCACGGCATGGCGACCGGCGACCTCGATCAGAACGGCTTCGTCGACGTCGTGTCGGTGGCCAACATGGTGATCCCGGAGAGCATCGCGCTCACCCCGCACCAGCCGCTGGGCTCGCCCTTCGATCCGATCGCCCGCTTCTTTCTCAGCTTCGACCCGGATCCGAAGACCGGCGAGCTGGTGTGGAACGGCAGCACCTTCGACGACGGCACCCTGGCGGTCGAGATCTCCTCCGGCGGCAACGGCAACGGCTGGGTCGAGATCACCCTCCTCGGCACCATCGGCCTGGCGGCGGAGGGGCGGGTCAACCGCGACGGGATCGGTGCGGTGGTGCGTTTCCGGCCGGCCGCCGGCCGCTGGGTGATGAAGCCGGTCCTCGGCGGCTCGAGCTATGCCTCCCAGGACGCCCTGCCGCTGCTCTTCGGCCTCGGCCAGGCGTCGTCGGGCACCGTCGACGTGCTGTGGCCCGGGGGCGTGCGCAACCGCTTCTACGGCGTGCGGGCCGGCGAGCGCCTGGTGCTGCCGGAGATCCCCTGCAGCTACGCCGACGCCGGCCTGAGCGTCGGCGAGTACCGGGACTGCGTGCGCCGCGCCCTCGACGATCTCGAGGCCGCCGGCGTGGTCGACCGGACCCTGCGCCGCCGTCTCCTGAGCAGTGCTCTCCGCGCCCTGCGCGCCGAGCGCACGGCGGGCCCGGGAGGGCATGCGGGCCCCTGAACCCGGGAGGAGGCCAGGAGGAGATTTTTCTTCCCCGGGGCTTGACGCGGTGGCGAGCTTTTGCTAGGGTCCCCATCCCTGCGGCGCAGCTGGCGGGGTTCAGTCGGGAAAGGCACGTTCGCTGCAAGCCCGATGATGGCCTCGAGCTAACCCTCCAGTAGAAGCTCGCTAAACAACGAAGATCGCGGCCCCGGTTGGGGGGCGGTCTGATCTGCGCGGCGGCGATCGGGGCCGCCGGCGGGTTTGAGGACGAAGCAGACGTGAGATCACCCGGTCGTGAGTGCGGCCGGAACGAGGAGAATTGTCGGATGCCGACGATCAACCAGCTGGTGAGGAAAGGGCGCAAGCGCCAGAAGGCCAAGACCAAGAGCCCGGCGCTGCAGAGCTCGCCCCAGAAGCGCGGGGTGTGCGTGCGGGTCTACACCCAGACGCCGAAGAAGCCGAACTCGGCCCTGCGCAAGGTGGCCCGCGTGCGGCTGACCAACGGCATCGAGGTCACCACCTACATCCCCGGGGTCGGCCACAACCTGCAGGAGCACTCGATCGTTCTCATCCGCGGCGGCCGCGTCAAGGACCTCCCGGGGGTGCGCTACCACGTGATCCGCGGCACCCTCGACACGGTCGGCGTCGACGGCCGGCGTCGCGGGCGTTCCAAGTACGGCACCAAGCGCCCGAAGGTCTGAGGACCGGGGCGAGAAGCGACATAGCGAGGCGCGAAGACCATGCCCAGGCGGCGAGAAGTACCCAAGCGGCAGATCCTGCCGGATCCGCTCTACAACTCCCAGCTGGTGACGAAGTTCGTCAACGTCATCATGCAGGACGGCAAGAAGACGGTGGCGGAGCGCATCCTCTACGACGCCCTCGACACCATCCGCGAGCGCACCCAGGACGACCCGATGAAGGTCTTCAAGCGGGCGATCGACAACGTCAAGCCCGCGGTCGAGGTCAAGTCGCGCCGCGTCGGCGGCTCGACCTACCAGGTGCCGATCGAGGTGCGTCCGGCCCGCCGCCTGGCCCTGTCGATGCGCTGGCTGATCCAGAGCGCCAAGAAGCGCGGCGAGAAGACCATGCGCCAGCAGCTGGCCAACGAGCTGATGGACGCGGCCGAGAACCGCGGCGCTGCGGTCAAGAAGCGAGAGGATACCCATCGCATGGCGGAGGCGAACAAAGCGTTCTCGCACTACCGCTGGTAGGCCTCGTCGGGCAGAGATTACGGTCGCGGGGGTGGACGGCTCCGCCCGCCGCGAGGGGTGATTGACGACACGAGCACGGACAGCGACGATCGCACCCCGGAGCACAGAGTCATGGCACGGCAAGTACCACTCGAAAAGACCCGCAATATCGGCATCATGGCCCATATTGACGCGGGCAAGACGACCACCACCGAGCGGATCCTGTACTACACCGGGATCAACTACAAGATCGGTGAGGTCCACGACGGCGCGGCGACCATGGACTGGATGGTCCAGGAGCAGGAGCGCGGCATCACCATCACCTCCGCCGCCACCACCTGCTCGTGGCGCGAGCACCGCATCAACATCATCGATACCCCCGGCCACGTCGACTTCACCGCCGAGGTCGAGCGCTCCCTGCGGGTGCTCGACGGCGCGATCGCGGTCTTCGACGCCGTCGCCGGCGTCGAGCCCCAGTCGGAGACCGTCTGGCGCCAGGCCGACAAGTACCGCGTGCCGCGCATCGCCTTCGTCAACAAGATGGACCGCGTCGGGGCCGACTACGAGCGCACCATCGGCATGATGCGCTCCCGCCTCGCCGCCCGCCCGGTCGCCCTGCAGTTGCCGTGGGGCAAGGAAGACAACTTCCGCGGCGTCATCGACCTGCTGGAGATGAAGGCCTACGACTACAGCGAGGAGGAGTCCCTCGGCGCCCGCTTCGAGGTGGTCGAGGTGCCGGCGGAGCTGCGCGACGAGGCCCTGGCCCGGCGCGAGCAGCTGGTGGAAGCGGTCGCCGAGTCCGACGACGCCTTGCTCGAGAAGTACCTCGGCGGCGAGGAGGTGACGGTCGGCGAGCTCAAGGCGGCGATCCGCGCCGCGACGGTGACCAACCAGCTGCAGCCGGTGCTCTGCGGCAGCGCCTTCCGCAACAAGGGGGTGCAGCCGCTGCTCGACGCGGTGATCGACTACCTGCCGTCGCCCCTCGACGTGCCGGCGATCGAAGGGGTCGATCCGCAGACCCAGCAGCCGGCCCGGCGCCAGGCGAGCGACGACGAGCCCTTCGCCGCCCTGGTCTTCAAACTGATGAGCGACCCCTTCGTCGGCCAGCTGGCCTACTTCCGGGTCTACTCCGGCACCGTCGAGGCCGGCACCACGGTCTACAACGCCACCCGCGAGCGCAAGGAGCGCATCGGTCGCCTGCTCAAGATGCACGCCAACAAGCGCGAGGAGATCAAGATCGTACGCGCCGGCGACATCGCCGCCGCCGTCGGCCTCAAGGACGTGCGCACCGGCGACACCATCTGCGACGGCCAGCACCCGATCATCCTCGAGTCGATCAGCTTCCCGGAGCCGGTGATCGCGGTGTCGATCGAGCCCAAGACCAAGGCCGATCAGGAGAAGCTGGCGGTGGCGCTGGCCAAGCTGCAGCAGGAGGATCCGACCTTCCGCGTCCACACCGACCCGGATACCGGTCAGACCCTGATCTCCGGCATGGGCGAGTTGCATCTGGAGATCATCACCGACCGCCTGCTGCGCGAGTGGAAGGTCGGCGCCAACGTCGGCCGCCCGCAGGTGGCCTACAAGGAGTCGATCACCACCGAGGCGGAGGGCGAGGGCCGCTTCGTCCGCCAGAGCGGCGGTCGCGGCCAGTACGGCCACGTCAAGATCCGCATCCGCCCGAGTGCCGACGGCGACTTCGTCTTCAACGACATGATCGTCGGCGGGGTGGTGCCCAAGGAGTTCATCAAGCCGGTCGAGCAGGGGGTGCGCGAGGCGATGGAGACCGGCCCCCTGGCGGGCTACCCGATGACCGGCGTCGAGGTCGACCTCTTCGACGGCAGCTACCACGAGGTCGACTCGTCGGAGATCGCCTTCAAGATCGCCGGCTCGATGGCCTTCCAGGACGCCTGCCGCAAGGCGCGGCCGGTGCTGCTGGAGCCGGTGATGGCGGTCGAGGTGGTCACCCCCGAGGCCTACATGGGGGACGTCATCGGCGACCTCACCTCGCGCCGCGGTCGGGTGCAGAAGATGGAAGCACGCAGCGGCGCCCAGGTGATCACCGCCAAGGTGCCGCTGGCGGAGATGTTCGGATATGCCACCGACCTGCGGTCGATCACCCAGGGACGGGCCAACTACACCATGCAGTTCGACGCCTACGAGCAGGCCCCGCAATCGGTGCGCGACGACGTCGTCGCCAAGGTGGCGGGCTAGCTCGGAGACGAGGTCAGCCTCGGTACGAACCGTCAGAAGAATCTCGGAGGAAGCATGGCCAAGGAGAAGTTTGAGCGCACGAAGCCGCACGTCAACATCGGCACGATCGGTCACGTGGACCACGGGAAGACGACGTTGACGGCCGCGATCAC
>RFGL01000043.1 GCA_003697015.1 Acidobacteriota bacterium
CTGGGCCGGGCTGAGGTAGAGCCGGCGGCTGATCGCCCGTTCCCGGCCGGCGAAGACGCGGGCGAAGGCGCCTTCGACCAGGGCGCGGCGCTGGTCGAGGGGCAGGCGCACGTTGAGCGCGTACTTGAGCTCGGCCGCCGCCGGCTCGTCGTACGGGTACTGGCGCCGGGCGTCGTCGGCGGCGCCGTCGAGGGCGACGGCGACGCCGAGCTCGGCGGCGACCTCCGCCAGCAGCGCCGAGAGCTCCGCCGGCGGCAGGCCGGCGCGCAGCAGGTGGATCTGGTGGGCGGTCGACACCACGGCGTCGACCAGCGGCCGGCTGTTGACGAAGAAGATCGCCGGGATGCCCAGCGCCTGGAGCACCGGCCAGGCGAGCTCGACCTGCTCGCGCAGGCCGTCGTCGAAGGTCACCAGCAAGGCCCGTTCGGGCAGCGGCCGGCCGCCGGCCGCCGCCCGCCGGACGTCCTCCGCCGAGACGTAGGTGCCGGCCCGGCCGAGGAGCTCGAGCTGGCGCCGCAGGGCCGCCGGCGTCACCCCGTAGATGCCCGGGTAGGGGTCGTCGAAGCGCTCGCGGACGTAGTGGTAGTTGATCGCGATCAACATGCCGCGGCTCAGTAGGTCAGCTTCTTGTCGATGGTGAGCTCGGCGCGGGCCAGCTCGCGGGCGATGCGCCGGCCGGCCTGGCCGTCGCCGTAGAGCGTCTCGCCGGGGTAGGGGCCGTGCTCCAGCTGGGCGTCGATGGCGCGGCGGATGGCGTCGCGGCGGTAGGGGGCGTCGAGGACGTTGGCGCCGCGCTCGCGGCCGGCCTGGCGGCTGCCGACGTTGACCACCGGCACCCCGAGATAGCTGCCTTCGCGGATGCCGGCGCTGGAGTTGCCCACCAGGCAGCGGCAGTTGGCCAGCAGGCGCAGGAAGTCGAGCGGGCGCATGTTCTTGAAGAAGTGCATGCGCTCGGGCTGCTCGATCTCGCGGAAGGTGCGGATGGCGTTCGACGTGCCGTCGGCGCCGGCGTCGACGTTGGGCCAGAACCACAGCGCCGGCAGGCCGGCGCCGGCCACCGCGTGGAGGGTCTCGAAGGCGTGCCGGCGGGCGTCCTCGTACTCGGTGGTCACCGGATGCTGCATCACCACCAGGTAGCCCGCCGCGAGGTCGACCGGGGTGCCGACGCCGCCGTACTTGGCGATCGGATCGAAGTCGAGGGCCGGGTCCTTCGCCACCTCGGCCGCCAGATCGATCGACGGGCAGCCGGTGACCACCACCTTCGACGGATCTTCCCCCATGCGCTCCAGGCGCCGCCGCGCCCCTTCGGTCGACACCAGGTGGAGGTCGGCGAGCTTGGTGACCGCGTGGCGCACCTTCTCGTCGATCGAGCCGGTGACCTCGCCGCCCTGGACGTGGGCCACCGGGATGTTCATGTAGGCGGCGGCGATGGCGGTGGCGATGGTCTCGTAGCGGTCGGCGATGGTGACCACCACGTCGGGCTTGAGATTGTCGAGCACCGTCGCCAGCTCGAGCAGGCCGAGGCCGGTGGTCTTGGCCATGGCGGTCGGATTCTCCCCCTCGAGCACCATGTAGACCCGGGCGGCGACGTCGAAGCCGTCCTCCTCCACGTAGCGCGCCGCGGTGCCGTAGCGGTCGAGCAGGGCCGAGGCCGCGATCACCAGTTGCAGCTCGAGCTCCGGATGCTCGGCGATGGCCTCGAGAGCGGTCTTGATGCGGCTGTAGCTGGGCCGCGCCGTCACCACCACGCACACCCGTCTCATGGCGCCTCCAGGTCGTCGTAGCGGAGCAATCGGTCGCGTTCGACCGCCACCTTGAGCCGCCGCCCGTAGAGGCTCTCGAGCTCGGCCGCCGGGATCCCCGTGCCCGGTTTCTTGAGCGCCAGGTCGGCGGCCTGGAGCACCGTGCCGGCGGCCAGGTCGCGGCGCGCCACCACGCTCTTGGTGAACAGGCTGCGCAACGCCTCGAGCTCCGGGTCGAGGGTCGACTTATCCACCGGGTGGGCGCGCATGCGCTCGATGAAGCGCACCCCCTCGACCAGCTGGCGCAGCTCGGCGGTGGTCACCGACGACGCCACGTCGGGACCGAACATCTCGCGGCTCAAGGTGACGTGGACCTCCAGCACCTCGAGGCCGAGGGCGGCGCCGGCGAGGCCGGGGTAGATGGTCCCCGAATGGTCCGACAAGCCGGCGGCGCAGGCGTAGCGCCGGCGCAGCTCCGGCACCAGGTTGAGCCCCACCCGCTCCGCCGGGCAGGGGTAGGCGGAGGTGCACTGGAGGACGGCGCGGGGGACCCGGCGCTCGGCCAGGTCCGCCATCACCCGGTCGAGCTCCGCCAGGGTGCTCATGCCGGTCGACAGCAGGATCGGCTTGCCGGTGGCGGCCAGCCGCGCCAGCAGTTGGGGATTGGAGGTCTCGCCCGAGGCCACCTTCCAGGCCGCGACGCCGATCGATTCGAGCAGCTCCACCGCCTCGAGGGAGAAGGGCGAGCTGAGGAAGAGCAGGCCGCGCTCTTCGGCGTGACGTTTGAGGCCGGCCCATTGCTCGCGGCTCAGCTCCATCCGCCGCCAGTAGTCGTACCGGCTTTCGTCCTGCGGGCTGAAGGGCACCCGCCAGGGTTCGTGGCGGGTGCTCTCGGCGGCGGCGACGTGGGTCTGGAACTTGACCGCGTCGGCGCCGGCGCGCGCGATGGCGTCGACGAAGGCGTGGGCCATCCCCAGGCTGCCGTCGTGGGCCTGGGCGACCTCGCCGATCACCAGACAGCCGGGTTCGGCCTCCGAGCGCAGGGACGCCAGCAGCGGGCGGCGCAGGTCGTAGCTCATGGCGGAGGATTGCGGCTCACGCCGTGCGGGAGGCGCCGACCGGCTTGCCGCGCGCCGCCGGGTGGTGGCTGAGGAACCAGTCGTAGGTCTGCCGGATGCCGCTCTCGAGGTCGATCTGCGGCCGCCAGCCGAGCGCCGTCAAGCGGCGGACGTCGAGGCACTTTCGCGGCGTGCCGTCGGGCTTGCTGGGATCGAAGACCAGCCGCGCTTGCGGGTAGACGATGCGCCGCACCAGGTCGGCCAGCTGGTGGATGCTCAGGTCCTCGCCGGTGCCGACGTTGATGTGCTCGGTGGCGTCGTAGTGGCGCATGAGGAAGAGGCAGCAGCGCGCCAGGTCGTCGACGTGCATCAGCTCGCGTCGCGGCCGGCCGGTGCCCCAGATGGCGACCTCCCGCCGGCCGTCGACCTTGGCTTGATGGAACTTGCGGATCAGGGCGGGAAGGACGTGGGCCTCCTCGAGGTCGAAGTTGTCGTTGGGGCCGTAGAGATTGGTCGGCATGGCGCAGATGAAGCGGCAGCCGTACTGCCGCCGGTAGGCCTGACACAGGCGGATGCCGGCGATCTTGGCGATGGCGTAGGGCTCGTTGGTCGGCTCGAGGGGGCCGCTCAAGAGCGAGCTCTCGGCGATCGGCTGCGGGCAGTCGCGGGGATAGATGCAGGAGCTGCCCAGATAGAGCAGCTTGTCGACGCCGTAGAGATGGGCGGCGTGCACCACCGTGGCGTGGATCATCAGGTTGTCGTAGATGAATTCGGCCGGCCGCTGCTGATTGGCCAGGATGCCGCCGACGGTGCCGGCGGCGAGGAAGACGTACTGCGGCCGGTAGCGGGCGAACCAGCGGTCGACCGCCGCCTGGTCGCGGAGGTCGAGCTGCGCCCGGCTCGGCGTCAGCAGCTCGCCGTAGCCCTCCCGCTCCAGGAGGCTTACGATGGCGGAGCCGACCAGGCCGTGGCGCCCGGCGACGAAGATGCGTGCGTTCTTGGGGATCGAGATCGGCTCGTCCATGGGTCGCAGTCTAGCTTACTACCCCGGCGCCGCGGCGCCACCAGGTCCCGTTCGACGGTGGCGGCGACGGAGCGCCGCAGGAAGGTGATCGACACCACCAGCCGCAGGCCGCGCGGAGCGCGCAGCACGCGGCCGGAGAAACCGCGCAGGCAACCGCCGACGATCTCCACCTCGTCGCCGGCCTCGAGGTAGGGGTGGGGCACCAGTCGGGCGCCGCTGGCCTGCAGCCGCCAGAGGCTTTCGAGCTGGCGGTGCAGGAGGTCCTGCTCGACCACCTCGAGGGTGTGGACCACCAGATTGCTCTTCAGCACCGGCAGGCGGCTGCGGCGCGCCTGGGGCAGGAAGACGTAGCCCGGGAAGAGCGGCAGGTAGGAGCGGCGGGTGCGGCCGCCGCGGCGCCGCAGGCGCTCCTCGAGGGGCAGGTAGAAGGGCAGCCGGCGCGACTCGAGGTAGCGCGCCAGGGCCTTCTCCCGGCGGCTCTTGACGTAGGCCACCGCCCAGTCGAGGGCCGCCGGCGGCCGGTCGAAGAGGTCCGCCGGCAGGAGATCGGCCTCGGCCTTGAGGATCGGCATCGGCGTCAGCGGCGCTCGCCCAGGATCTTGGCGGCGTAGTCGTTGACGAAGGCGCTGCGGTGGATCCGGGGCAGGCAGCGTTCCAGGGCTTCGGCCGCGCCCTCGAGGTCGCCGGTCTCGTAGCGGGCGACGGCGAGGTAGAAGAGGAGATCCGGGCGTTCCGGCGGGATCTCGCCGCTGCGCTCGAGGTAGGCGATCACCTCCTCCCAGCGGCGCAGCTTGTAGGCCAGCTCGGCGACCTCGATCTGGGCCGCCGCCCGCTCGGGATGCTGATCGGCGACGGCCCGCGCCGCCGCCAGGCCACGCAGCAGGCCCTGGCGCACCTCGTCGA
>RFGL01000044.1 GCA_003697015.1 Acidobacteriota bacterium
CGCCACCGCCACCCGCCTCCCCCTGGCCTACTGGGGCGACGTCGCCAGGCTCTGCTCCTAGCTCGGGAATTCCTTCCCGCAGACCGGGAATTCATTTCCGAGCGGACGCCGGCCGTGGATGAGATCGCGGGCCTCAGGGGCGCTGGCGAATCGCCCCCACCCAGGCCCATAGCTGGTCGATTTCCTCGTCGCTCAGGGCGTCGCCGTAGGGGGGCATGGCGATGGCCTGGCGTTGCCAGAAGTAGCGGATGAGGGGGTTTCTTGCCAGGCGCCGGCTGGTGCCGTGGCGGATCCATTCGGCGAATTCGGCGCGATCGCGCACCAGGTCGTCGAAGTTGCGACCGGCGAAGCCGGGGATGAAGCCGCCGAGGGAGCCGGGGTTGGGGCGGCCGCCGGCGCCCTCGACGCCGTGGCAGGAGAGGCAGCCGTGGCGGCGGGCGAGGGCGCGGCCGGCGGCGACCTGGGGATCGCCGGCGCCGGCCAGGTCGAGCCCTTCGACGGCGCAGGCGTAGGCGACGAGGTCGGCGATCTCGTCGTCGCCGAGGCGCCCCTCGTAGGCCGGCATGCGCAGGCGCTGGCTCGCCAAGCGGCGGCGCACCTCGGGGTCGTCGAGCCAGGCGCGGGGGGCGCCGGAGCGGACGAAGCCTTCGACGTCGGCGCAGCTCTCGGCGTACATCATCGCGTTGCCCGCCTGGAAGCGGGGCACCGTGCCCCAGCGGCTGCCGGGGTTGGGGATCTCGACCCCGGCTTCGGGGCGGTGGCAGGAGAGGCAGCCGACCTTCCGCGCCAGCCTCTCGCCGCGCAGCAGGGGATTGTCTTCCCACCGCCACAGCAGGGCCCGCCCGGCCCAGGGCAGGGCGGCGAGCACGGCGGCGGCGAGCACCGGCAGAAGCAGGAGTCGGCGCCGCCTTCGGCGACGGCGGCTGGTGTCGTCGGCTGGCATGGTACCGCCCGCTGCCGCGGACGCCGCCGGGACCCGGCCGCGGCGGCCGCAGGGCGGGGCGCCGCCCTCGGTGCGACCCGAGGCCGGCGGCGCCGGGAGCGGTCTACTTGCCGGCGGCGGCCTTGGCGCCGGTGACGGTCACCACCTTCATGCCGTCACGCTCCGCCAGGGTGCCGGTGACCTCGGCCTTCTCTCCCGCCAGCTCCTTGAGCTCTTCGTAGGGCTTGCCGTTCCGATGATCGGCGGCGAGCAGGACGAGGGTACCGTCGTCGGTCATGAGGCCCATGGGCTGGCCGTTCTTGACGCAGGTCTTGGCGCAGCCGGCGTGATCGGCGCCCTTGGCGCCGTTGCCGATGTAGCAGGCGAGGTCGAGGACCTCGCCGGTCCAGGTGCCTTCGTGCGCGTCGGCGAGAGCATTGAAGGTCAGGCCGAAAGCGGCGAGGAGGGAGAGCAGGAGAAGGGGGATCCAGGGTTTTCTCATCATCGCGTCGGTCTCCAGAAGTCGGCCGCCACGCGAGTGTGGCGGTACCCGAGCACTCTAGCACCGCCGGAGCGGCGGTCAAGGGAAGCCGCTCGGCCTCAGCCGCCGAGGCGGACCAGGCGCTCGTCCTGCATGCGCTGCGCCGTCGCCGCGTCGGCGTAGTCCGAATGGCACGAGGCCTTGGCGCCGCCGCCGGCGCCGACCGCCCGCCGGGTCTTCGACGCCAGGCGGTGAATCTCCTCCGGCGACAGCACGCCGCGCTGCTCGAGGATCGCCCGCTGCTCGGCGCTCAAGGCGGCGCTCCGCCTCGGCTTGTCCCAGGCGAAGGCCTCATCCTTGCCCGAGGCGAAGGCCTGGATCTCCTTCGAGATGCGCACCGAGCACCAGTCGTGGCCGCACATGGCGCAGAAGTCGGTGTCGACGTCGAGGTCCTCGTCGTGGAAGGCGCGGGCGACGTCGGGGTCGAAGGCGAGATCGAAGTGCCGCTGCCAGTTGAGGGCGGCGCGCGCCTTGGTCAGCTCGTCGTCCCAATCGCGGCTGCCGGGGATGCCGAGGGCGACGTCGGCGGCGTGGGCGGCGATCTTGTAGGCGACGCAGCCCTGCTTGACGTCGTCGCGCTTGGGCAGGCCGAGGTGCTCCTTGGGGGTGACGTAGCACAGCATGGCGGCGCCGTGGTAGGCCGCCGCCGTCGCCCCGATGCAGGAGGTGATGTGGTCGTAGCCCGGGAAGACGTCGGTGACCAGCGGGCCGAGGACGTAGAACGGCGCGCCGTGGCAGATGCGGCGCTCGAGCTTCATGTTGTATTCGATCTGGTCGAAGGGTACGTGGCCCGGGCCCTCGACCATCACCTGCACCCCCTTGGCCCAGGCGCGCTCGGTGAGCTCGCCGATGGTCTCGAGCTCCGCCAGCTGGGCGTCGTCGGTGGCGTCGGCGAGGCCTCCCGGTCGCAGGCCGTCGCCGAGGGAGAAGCTGACGTCGTAGCGTCGCATGACGTCGCAGATGTCGTCGAAAAGCTCGTACATCGGATTCTCTTTGCCGTGGTGGATCATCCACTTGGCGAGGATCGAGCCACCGCGGGAGACGATGCCGATCAGCCGCTTCTCGACGTACTTGAGGTGGCGCCGCAGGACGCCGGCATGGATGGTGAAGTAGTCGACCCCCTGCCGGGCCTGGTGCTCGATCTCCTCGAGGATGGCGTCGTAGGTCAGGTCCTCGAGCCGCCGGCCGCGGATCATGGCGTAGATCGGCACCGTGCCCACCGGCACCGTCGAGGCGCGCAGGATGGCCTCGCGGCAGGCGTCGAGGTCGCCGCCGGTGGAGAGGTCCATCACCGTGTCCGCCCCCCAGCGCACGGCCCAGCGCAGCTTCTCGACCTCCTCGTCGGTGCCCGAGCTGACCGGCGAGGCGCCGAGGTTGGCGTTGATCTTGGTGCGGGCGGCACGGCCGATGGCCATCGGCTCGAGACCGTAACCGAGGTGGACGCGATTGGCGGGGATGATCATCCGCCCCGCCGCCACCTCGTCGCGGACCTGCTCGGGGGATAGATGCCCCTCGCGTTCGGCAACCCGCCGCATCTCCGGCGTGATCTCGCCGTGGCGCGCTCTCTCCAGCTGGGTGACGGCGCAGGAGGCGTCGCGCGGTGCCGGGTTGAAGTCCCACGCGGTCTTCGACGACGGCGCCGGCATGCCCGGTGAATCGGGGGAGCTGAAGCTCAAGGGCCCGCCGACGTCGGGGGCCCGGGCGAAGCTCCCCGGGGTCGTGCCCTGGTGGCGGGACGAGGGGTCGGCGCCTCGGTGCGGCGGCGACCAGCGGCGGGTCGGTGTGCTCATGGCGATTCCTCCATCGGTCGGGAGCTCGCCGGCTGGTGAAGCTTGGATGCGCGGCAGGCCGCTCGCGCGAGGACGCTTCCCTACGCCGGTACGAACCGGATCAGGTTCGACGGGTGCCTCTCAGCTGCGCCATCGCCCCGCAAGCGGTCGAGCGTCGCCGCAGCGCCCCGAGCGTGGCGCCATTCTACCCCGCTGCCGCGCGCCGCGCCAGCTGCGGGGTCCTCGCCGGCGGTCGTTGAGCTACCATGCGGCGCGATGAGCATGAAGTCTGAGCCGATGAAGCCCGCCGGGTCGATCGCGGCCGCGCGGGGGATGGCGGCTAACGCAGGCCGGCGCCGCGCCGCACCCGCCGGCGCGGCCTGCGCGGCTTGGGACCGGCGGCCGGCGGC
>RFGL01000422.1 GCA_003697015.1 Acidobacteriota bacterium
CTCCCCGGCGAGGGTGAAGTCGTACGCGACGCCCTCCGCCCCCTTCTGCACGGTGCCGATCGGCAGTGCCTTCTGGCGCCCTTTGCGCAGGGCGGCGAGCACTTCGGCGAGCCCCTGGGGATCGACCACCAGGACCATGCCGAGGCCCATGTTGAAGACCCGCAGCATCTCTTCGTCGTCGATCTCGCCGTGGCGTTGCAGGGCGGTGAAGAGCTCCGGGATCGGCCAGCTGCCGAGGCGCACCAGGGCGTGGCAGCGCCGCGGCAGGACCCGCGGCAGGTTGTCGGTCAGGCCGCCGCCGGTGACGTGGACCAGGGCGTGGAGGGCGGGATGGCCGAGCAACGGCCGCAGCGGCTTGAGGTAGGAGAGATGGGGCATGAGGAGGTGCTCGGCGACGCTCTTGCGGCTCTCCAGACCGGGGATCGGATCGCCGGCGGCGAGGCCGAGGCGATCGAAGAGGACCCGGCGGGCAAGGGAGTAGCCGTTGGTGTGGAGCCCCGCCGACGGCAGGCCGACGAGCACGTCGCCGGGCCGCACCCGGGAGCCGTCGAGCAGCCGCCCACGGTCGACCAGGCCGACGATGAAGCCGACCAGCTCGTGGTCGCCGGGCCGGTAGAAACCGGGCATCTCCGCCAGCTCGCCGCCGAGCAGGGCGCAGCCGTTGGCGCGGCAGCCGCGGGCGACCCCCGCCACCAGCTCGACCACCGCCTCGGGATCGAGGACGCCGGTGCCGACGTAGTCGAGGAAGAAGAGCGGCAACGCCCCCTGGGCGAGGACGTCGTTGACGCAATGGTTGACCAGGTCGGCACCGACGGTCGAGTAGT
Organism: Acidobacteriota bacterium; assembly: GCA_003697015.1. GTDB lineage: Bacteria > Acidobacteriota > Thermoanaerobaculia > Multivoradales > J023 > J023. The sequence goes on from RFGL01000422.1 coordinate 825, forward strand.
CGCCGGCCAGCCTGGCTACCGCCAGCTTGGTGCCGACGCCGTCGGCGGAAGCGACCAGCACCGGCTCGTTCATGCCGTGCAGGTCGGGGCGGAAGAGGCCGCCGAAGGCGCCGACGTCGGCCAGCACGCCGCGGGTGCGGGTCTTCTTCACCAGCTTCTTGATCCGTGCCAGCGCACGCTCCTGCGCGTCGATGTCGACGCCGGCGTCGCGGTAGGCTTCGCTCACTCTCGCTCCTCGCTGACGATCGGGAAGAGCAGCCGCTGGCGCGACTGCTCGGGGCTGACCGGCACCCGGTAATCGCCCCGCCAGCAGGCCGTGCAGTAGCTCTCCGGCGCACCGCTCAGGCAGCCGAGCATGCCGTCGAGGGAAAGATAGCCCAGGCTGTCGGCCTCGGTGAAGGCGCGGATGTCGTCCTCGCTCTGCCGCGCCGCGATCAGTTCCTCGCGGCTGGGGGTGTCGATGCCGTAGTGGCAGGGCCAGCGGGTCGGCGGCGAGCTGATCCGCAGATGGACCTCGCGCGCCCCGGCCTCGCGTACCATGCGGACGATCTTGCGCGAGGTGGTGCCGCGCACGATCGAGTCGTCGATCAGCACCACCCGCCGGCCGGCGATCAGCCGCCGGTCGGGGTTGAGCTTGACCCGGACGCCGAAGTCGCGGATCGCCTGGCGCGGCTCGATGAAGGTGCGGCCGACGTAGTGGTTGCGGATCAGCGCCAGCTCGAAGGGCAGGCCCGAGGCGCGGCTGTAGCCGAGGGCCGGGAAGAGCCCGCTGTCGGGAACCGGCACCACGATGTCCCCATCCGCCGGCCGTTCGCAGGCCAATCGCGCGCCCATCGCGGTCCGCACCTGAGCGACGCTGTCGCCGAAGATCTCGCTGTCGGGCCGCGAGAAGTAGACGTGCTCGAAGGCGCAGCGGCTGGGCGGCGCGCTCGCCGGCAGGCGGTAGCGGCGCAGCTCGCCGTCGCGCAGCTGGACCACCTCCCCGGGCTCGACCTCCGCCACCCGCTCGGCGCGCAAGAGGTCGAAGGCGCAGGTCTCCGAAGCACAGCACCAGGCGTCCCCCAAGCGGCCGAGGACCAGCGGCCGAAAGCCGTGGGGATCGCGCGCCGCGATCAGGCCCTGGGCGGTGAGAAGCAGCAGGGAGTAGGCCCCCTCGACCTCGCTCAAGGCCACCATCAGCGACTCGACGACGTCGGCCCGCGGGTTGCGCGCCATCAGGTGGAGGATGACCTCGGTGTCGCTGGTGGTCTGGAAGATCGAGCCTTCGCGCTCGAGGCGGGCGCGGATCCGCCGATCGTTGGTCAGGTTGCCGTTGTGGACCACCGCCAGCGGCCCCATGGCGGTCGCCACCACGATCGGCTGGGCGTTGGCGCGCACGCTCGAGCCGGCGGTGGAGTAGCGGGCGTGGCCGATCGCCGAACGGCCGGCGAGGCGCGCCAGCACCGGACGGCGGAAGAGCTCCGCCACCTGCCCCATGCCGCGCTCGAGGTGCATGTGCTCGCCGTCCCACGACACCAGGCCGGCGCTCTCCTGACCGCGGTGTTGCAGGGCGTAGAGGCCGAGGTAGGCGAAACCCGCCGCGTCGTCGTGCCCTTCGATGCCGAAGATGCCGCACATGGTCTGCGCCTGCCCGGTCCGCCGGGCGCGCTAGCCGGTCTCTTCCATCCACCGCGGCAGGGCGGTCTCCCAGCGCCGGCGCAGGTCCTCGACCGCCGCGTCGACCGCGCCGCCGGAGGCACGGATGCGCAGGCGCTCGCCGCCCACCGCGCCGACCTCCAGCGCCGGTACGCCGTAGGCTTCGGCCTCCTCCAACACCTGCTCCACCGCCGCCGCCGGCGCCGCCACCAGCGCCCGTCCCTGGGTCTCGGAGAAGAGGTTGAGCGGCGCCAGCTCGAGGCTCACCTCCGCGCCCAGCCCGCGGCCGAAGCAGGCCTCGGCCAGGGCCACGGCGAGACCGCCTTCCGACAGGTCGTGGGCGGTGGAGATCAGCCCCTCGAAGGCGAGGAAGCGCAAGAGCTCCGCCAGCCGCGCCTCGCGGCCGAGGTCGACCGCCGGCGGACGCCCCTGCTCCACCTCATAGAGCAGGCGCAGGTAGGCCGAGCCACCGAATTCGCCGGCGTCGGTACCGAGCAGGACGATGCGGTCGCCGGCGCGGGTGAAGGACGACGACGGCAGGCTGGCGAGATCCGGGATCAGACCGACCATCGCAACCGTCGGCGTCGGGTGGATCGCCCGCGGCCCGCCCGGCCCGCCGTCGTCGGTCTGGTTGTAGAACGACACGTTGCCCGAGATCACCGGCACCTCGAGGGCGCGGCAGGCTGCCGCCATGCCCTCGACGCACTCGCGGAACTGCCAGGCGATCTGCGGATCCTCCGGGCTGCCGAAGTTGAGGCAGTCGGAGAGCGCCATCGGCTCGGCGCCGACGCAGGCCAGGTTGCGCACCGCTTCGGCCACCGCCTGGGCGCCGCCGCGGTGGGGATCGAGCCAGCAGTAGACCGGGTTGACGTCGCTGGTCAGGGCCAACCCGGCCGGGGTGCCCTTGAGCAGCAGGACGGCGGCGTCGCCGCCCGGGCCGGCGACGGTATTGGTGCGCACCGTGTGGTCGTACTGGCGCCAGATCCAGGCCTTCGACCCCATCTCCGGGGTGTCGAGCAGGGCCGCCAGGGCGGCGGTGGGGTCGTCGGGCTGGGGCACCTCCGGCGGTCGCTGGCGCTCCTCCAGATCCTTGGGCACCCTCACCGGCCGGCGCAGCACCGGCGCACCCTGGGTGAGGGGTTGGACCGGCATGTCGGCGACCTTGCGGCGGGCGAAGCGCACCTCCGCTCGGCCGTCGTCGGTGACCTTGCCGACGTCCGTCACCTCCAGGCCCCAGCGCCGGAAGATCCCCTCGACGTCTTTCTGGCGCTGCCGCTCGACCACCAGCAGCATGCGCTCCTGAGACTCCGACAGCATGATCTCGTAGGGGGTGAGGCCGGGCTCGCGCAGGGGCACGCGAGAGAGATTCAGGTAGACGCCGGTGCCGCCGCGGGCCGCCATCTCGAATGCGGTGCTGGTCAGGCCGGCGGCGCCCATGTCCTGCAAGGCGACGACGGCGCCGGTGCGCAGGGCCTCGAGGCAGGCTTCGAGCAGCAACTTCTCGGTGAACGGATCCCCCACCTGCACCGTCGGCCGCTTGGCCTCGCTGTCGGCAGCGAAGGCTTCCGACGCCATGGTGGCGCCGTGGATGCCGTCGCGGCCGGTGGGGCTGCCGACGTAGAGCAGCGGATTGCCCGCCCCGGCAGCGCGGGCGTGGGCCAGGCGCTCGCGCCGCGCCAGGCCGAGTGCGAAGACGTTGACCAGGATGTTGCGGTCGTAGCTGGGATGAAAGCCGGTCTCGCCGCCCACCGTCGGCACCCCGACGCAGTTGCCGTAGTCGCCGATGCCGCGCACCACGCCGTCGACCAGGTGGCGCATGCGCGGCGCCTCGAGGCGGCCGAAGCGCAGGCTGTCGAGGCAGGCGATCGGCCGCGCTCCCATGGCGAAGACGTCGCGCAGGATGCCGCCGACGCCGGTCGCCGCCCCCTGGTAGGGCTCGATGAAGCTCGGATGGTTGTGGCTCTCCATCTTGAACGCCGCCACCCAGCCGTGGCCGATGTCGACCACGCCGGCGTTCTCCCCCGGCCCCTGGAGCACGTAGGGGCCGCTGGTGGGGAAGCGCGCCAGATGGACCTTGGAGCTCTTGTAGGAGCAGTGCTCGGACCATAGGGCGGAGGTGATGCCGAGCTCGGTCCAGGTCGGCGTGCGGCCGAGAAGATCGCACAGCCGCTCGTACTCGTCCGCCGACAGGCCGTGCTCGGCGGCCACCTCCTGGTCGACCGCCGGCTCTGCCGGGGATGCGACGCGGCGGCTCATCGGGCCGTCCTCCCGTGCTCCTCGGTCAGCCCGCGGAAGAGGGGCAGGCCGTCCTCGTTGCCGAGCACCGCTTCGGCGCAGCGCTCGGGGTGGGGCATCATGCCGAGGACGTTGCCCTGGCGGTTGACGATGCCGGCGATGGCGCGGGCCGAGCCGTTGGGGTTGACCGCCGGGTCGTCGTCGCCCCGGCCGCCGCCGGCGTCGCCGTAGCGCAGCACCACCTGGCCGCCGGCCTCCAGGCGGTCGAGCTCCTCGTCGCTCGCCACGTAGCAGCCCTCGGCGTGGGCGATCGGCATCCGCGCCACCCGCACGTCGCGGTAGGCGTGGGTAAACGGCAGGTCGTGGCGCTCGAGCCGCAGATAGACGTCCTGGCAGAGGAAGCGCAGGCCGCGGTTCGGCCGCATGGCGCCGGGCAGGAGGCCGGCTTCGAGCAGCACCTGGAAGCCGTTGCAGATCCCCAGGACCAGGCCGCCGCGCTCGGCGTGACGCGCCACCGCGGACATGATCCGCGAGCGCGCCGCCATGGCGCCGGCGCGCAGGTAGTCGCCGTAGGCGAAACCGCCGGGCAGCACGATCAGCTCGCAGTCCTTGAGGTCGGTGGCGTCGTGCCAGAGGAACATCGCCTCCTGGCCGAGGACGTGCTTGAGCACGTGGTAGACGTCGTGGTCGCAATTCGACCCGGGGAAGACGACGATGCCGCACCTCACGGATCGATCCTCACGAACGGCCGTCCCCGGCGCCATCCACCAGCTCGACGGCGAAGTCCTCGATCACCGGATTGGCCAGCAGCCGGCGGCACATCTCCTCCACCGCGGCGGCCGCGGCCTCGGCGCCGGCCGCGGTCAGCGTCAGGTCGAAGCTCTTGCCGGCGCGCACCTCCTCGACCTGCTTGAAGCCGAGGCGCTTGAGGGCCTGGTGGATCGCCCGGCCCTGGGGGTCGAGCACCGCCCGACGCGGCATCACCGTCACCCGGGCGTGGAAGGTCGAGGGGGTCTTGCTACGGCTCACCGGGTCACCTCCAGCCAGGCGGTGGGCTCGTGCTGGTGGCTGACCACCACCTCCGCCTCCCCGGCACCGGCGCGATCGAGGGCTTCGCCGACGGTGGCCAGAGCCAACGCCGGCTGGTTGTTGGTACGGGATAGATGGTAGAGCACCACCCGCCGCAGGCGCTCGCTGACCAGGTCCACCACCCCGGCCGCCGCGTCGCCGTTCGACAGGTGGCCGTGGCGGCCGGCGATGCGCTGCTTCAGGAACCACGGATAGGGCCCGCCGCGCAGCATGCCGAGGTCGTGGTTGGTCTCCAGGATCAGGCAATCGAGATCCCGCAGGCGGCCCCAGGCGAGCTGGCTGCGGCAGCCCAGGTCGCCGAGGAGACCGAGGCGGCAACCCGCCTCGTCCTCGATCACGAAGCCCACCGGCTCGGCGGCGTCGTGGGGCAGGCGGAAGGGCTCGACCCGGAAGCCCGCCACGACGAAAGGCTCCCCCGAGCGGATGACGCGTACCGCCGGCGACGCGCCGTCGAGCGGCGCCAGGCCGGCCGCCTGCAGGGTGCCGCCGGTGGCGTAGAGCGGCAGGCGATGGCGGCGCACCAGGCGGGCGGCGCCGCGCACGTGATCGGCGTGGTCGTGGGTCAGGAGCAGGGCGTCGAGCTCGGCGGCATCCTCCCCCAGGGCCTTGAGCCGCTTCTCGATCTCGCGACAGGAGAAGCCGGCGTCGAGCAGGATCCGCCGTCCGCCGGAGACCACGACGACGGCGTTGCCGCTGCTGCCCGAGCCCAGTATTGCCAGCCGCATAGCCGTTCGCGAAGTCAGCGCCTCCTGCCCATCCCTCAAAATTCGTAGACCTTGCCCTGCTCCAGGAAATCGATGTCCGGGTTGTTCAACCGCTTGACCTCGGCGCGGATGGCGTCGATGCACGGCGGCTTGAGGTGATGGAGGAGAATCGGCACCTTCTTGTCGAGCTTCTCCAGCTCGCGCTCCAGCGTGCGGGGGGTGAGGTGGAAGGAGACGTCGGCGATGTGCTGCAGGTCGTTGCTGAAGCTGACGTCGATGCAGATCGCCTTCAGGTTGGCGGTCTCGTTGGCCACCTCCCACAGCCGCTGGGTGGGTCCGGTATCGCTCGACCACAGCACCGCCTTGCCGTCCTGCTGGATGAGGAAGCCCTGGGTCGGCACCAGGTGGTCGACGGGGATCGGCGTGAACCGGACGCCGCCGAGCTCGAAGGGCACCTCGTCCTTGAGCTCGTGGAAACGCACCGCCGGCAAGAGGTGGTTGGGCAGGCGGGTGAAGTCGGGCCAGGTGGCGTTGTTGAAGAGGTACTTGCGGATGGCGTAGACCGTCGCCGACGAGGTGTAGATGTCGATGTTGCGCTCGGCGCGGCTGAAGACGTTCTCGATGAAGAAGGGGATCGAGCTGGTGTGGTCCATGTGGGAGTGGGTGAGGAGGATGGAGCGCACCTGCACCTGGCGCTCGATCGACAGCGCCTGGGACAACGACCCCGCGTCGAGCGCGATGCGGTCGTTGATCAGCAGGCAGGTCATCCGGCAACCCAGACTCTCCCCGCCGTAGCCGCCTAATACCTCGATCTTCATGTGAGCAGACTGCTGCAGGCGATTGCACCGCCGATCCGGTCTACATTGCCGTATCGCCAGGATTCTATCCCCACCCCCTTCGCCAGACAAGGCGGAGTGCCGAGCGGGGCCGCAGGCCGTCTCCGGCGGCCACCCTCGCCGGCCGCGACGGTCCTCCCCCCCGCGGCCGGCGGCGCCAAGTCTACCCGACGGCGGAGACGGGCGCACCGGAGTGCGCCCTGGCGGCGGGATGCCGGGATCAGAATCGGGTGCCGATCCAGAACGCGCTCTCGAATCCGGTCAGGCTCTGCTCAAAGTCCCACTGCTTGGCGAAATCGAAGTTGAGGTTGAACCCCAGGAAGCGGATGGTGAAGCCATAGCCGAAGGACGCGACGCCGCCGTCCAGGCGGCCGTTCTCGCTATCGAAGAAATTGAAGCCGTTGTCGACGTCGGGGAAGTAGGCGGCGCCGACGTCGAGGAAGAAGACCCCGCGGATGCCCTGAAAGCGCAGGCCGGGAAGGGCGAGCTGGTCGATCAGCGGGAAGCGGAACTCGATATTGGCGAAGAAGGTGCGGGTACCGCCGAACTGGCGGAAGTCGAATCCGCGTAGGGTGTCGAGACCGCCGATGTAGGACGGCAGGGGGAAATTGCCGTCGGCCTCGACCGCCACCAGGCGGAAGGCCCAATTGCTGCGCCGGGTGACCGGGATGTACTTGCGCGCGTCGACGAAGAGGCGCGACTCGAGGGTGCCGCTGTCGTCGAGATCGGGGGCCCAGCTGCCGCCGATGCGGACGCGGTGGCCGCCGATCGCGCCCCAGGGGCTGAACAGCGCCGTGTCGCTGACGAAGGCGGCGCTGATCTCCGGGATGGTGTCGTCGCGGGGCTCGATGATCTGCACCGCATTGCCCGCCGAATCGAAAACGAAGGCGTTGAAGTTGAACTCGCGCAGCTGAAAGCTGAGGCCGAACTCGAAGCGCCGCTTGAGCGACAGCGGGTAGATCAGGTTGCCTTCGAGGCTGGTCAGGCGATAGACCTCGGCGCGGTCGACGATCTGGCCGGTGAACGGGTCGCCGAGCACGGCGAAGAAGCGCTGATCCGACGCCCGCGCGGTCCACTGCCAGCGCCGCGAGAGGTCGGCGTAGATGACGTCGAAGTCGGAGAACGAGTCGACCGCCGCGACGTTGGTGAGGATGCGGCGATCCCCGAGGTAGTCGCTGAACGACAGCAGCACCCGGCCGACGAAGATGTTGTTGGTCGACAGGCCGGCGAAGGTGGTGGCGTCCTCGAGGAAGAACTTGAAGCCGCCGTACTTGCCGACGTTGGCCTCGTCGAGGGTGACCTCGATGGCGGGCTCGAACTTCGGCAGCTCGGCGGTCACCACCGGCTCGACGCCCTCGAAGTCGGAGGGCTCGGGCGGCGCGATCGGCTCGTCGACGTCGGTCATGTAGAGATCGTGGGCGCGCTTCCAGTAGCCGTTGTAGACCAGGCGCTCGCCGCCCTCGGGCAGGGGCAGCACCGTCGGTCGATCGCAGCTGGTGACGGCGTTGGTGTACTGGGTGATCTGGCGGTTCTCCAGATCGAGGCCGTAGATGTTGTCGGCGCCGGAACGATCGCTGGTGAAGTAGATGCGCTTGCCGTCGCGCGAGAACACCGCCTCCTTGTTGTTGTGCTCGCCGGTGGTCAGGGCGTAGCGCTTCGACGGGTCGCTGGTGTCGAGGCGGAAGAGGTGGGTGTGCTCGCCGACCCAGGCGGTATAGGCCAGCCACTTGCCGTCGGGGGAGAAGGCCGGCGCGGTCTCGTAGATCTCGTCGTCGGTGACGTTGGTGATCTCGAACGTGTCGAGGTCGATGCTGAAGAGGTCGAAGCGGCCGTTCAGGTTGCCGGAGAAGACGATCGAGCCGCCGTCCGGATGCCAGGCCGGGGCGCGGGCCTGCTCGACCTCCATGTCGATGATCCGGTGGATGCCGCCGTTGATGACGTCGATCAGGACCAGGCTGTTGTAGCTCTCGCGGCGGCCGAAGGCGGCGATGTAGTTGCCGTCGGGGGAGAAGGCGAGGTCGGAGCCCGGCTGGGCGGTCGAGCTGATCACGAACTGCTCGATCTTCTTGTCGAAGCCCCTGGTCAGCACCCGGATGCGGCGGCGCTTGTTGGCGTCGAAGAGGGAGACGTCGACCTCGCCCTTGTCGGTGCTGAGCGCCGCCACCAGATCGCCGCTCGGCGACGCCACCGGCGACAGCTCCTGACCGCGCACGCCGGGCTCGAGGCGGAAAGGCTTGCCGAAGTCGCCCGGCTCGCCGGTCTGCACCAGCTCGGTGAGGTACTTCTTGCGCAGCCAGCGGCGGAACTCGCTGTCGAAGTCCTCGACGTCCATGCGGAAGACCCGCTCGATGGCGCGGCCGATGTTCGCCCCCAGGGTGTTGCGCACCTCGTAGAGGAGGTCGACGATGGTCTCGCGGCCCCAGCGCTCCTCGATGAAGTCGAAGACCGCGTGGCCGAAGCGGTAGGCGAAGTAGCCGCCGCCCTGCATCAGCACCGAGGGGATCTCGTCGTTGACCACCGCGTCGCGGATGAATTTCTTCTCCGACGGCGACTCGTCGTCGCCGTAGTAGCTCGCCATGCCCTCCATGAACCACTGCGGCGGTCCGCCGCGCAGGCCGCCGACGAGCTTGCCGCGGAAGAGGATGTGGTACTGGAAGATGTGGGTCAGCTCGTGCTTGATCAGGGCCAGGAGGTCCGGGTCGGGCAGGTCGAGAGGCAGCACCATGCGGAAGCGCGACGGCACGGCGAAGGCCACCGCCCCCTCCGGCACCCCGTTGAGGATGATGTTGTTCTGCAGGAAGGCCGAGTGGGTGCGGTAGACGATCAGCGGCGTCGGATCCTGGATCTGGAAGTCGAACTCGCGCGACAACTCGTCGTAGGCGCTCTCGGCGAAGGAGACGGTCTTCTCCAGCAGGGGAGCCTCGTCCTCGTAGTAGTGCACGTCGAAGTGCGGCGAATGGTAGATCTTCCACTCGCCGAACTGGCGGTACTGGATGCGGTTCTTGCCGAATTGCCCGAGGGCCGGGCTCGCCACCACGGCGCAGGCGGCGAGCAGGACGAGGGTCTGAAGGAGGAAGCTCTCCGGCCGGTTGATTCGCGGTCGATGGGTCACCTTGGACCTCCTTGATCGATGGGTCATGCGCGCTTGGCGATTCCGTTTGCGCGGGCTAGTTCGCGAACAGGACGCGCGTGGCCTGGACGCTCTTTTGAGCGAAGATGCCGACGATGCGGTCTTCGAGCGCGTAGAGGTTGGAGAACATGCCGACCAGGGGGTCGGCGCTCTCGCCCTCGTATTGTTTGAAGTCCTTGAAGTTGTCGCTGTGCAGGAGCTCGCCGGTACGCCCGTCGTAGACCTGCATCACGATGTCGTACTCGAAGCCGGTCTCCTCGACCAGCACCTGGCGGCGGTAGATCCGGCCGTCGAAGGGCGACGTGTACTCCTCGGTGCGGTAGCCGCTGCGATCCTGGATGTCGAAGTCGAGGCTGCCGGCGAGGATCAGGTCGGCCTGCAGGCGCTCTCCCAGGGCGCGCCAGAAGTCGCGGTCGCGGGACAGCAGATCGAGGTCGTAGGTCGGCAACTGCACCGGCCCGGGATCGATGATCTTGAGATCGGTCTCGCGCCGCAGCAGCTTGACCAGGTAGCGCTCGAATTCGGCCTGGACGTCGATGTCGCGGCCCGGGATGCGGCCTTCGCCCTCCTGGCTGACCATGATGAAGGGCAGCGGCGCGATGGTGCGCACCCCCGACAGGTCGATGCGGGCGCGCACCGGCAGGGTCAGACGGACCTCGACCCCATCCGCCAAGAGCGGCGTCGCCAGACCGGAGCCGAGGAATGCCGCGAGAGCCAGGCTGGCCCGGAAGGGCCGGCGGCGAAACGGGGGGTGTGGATTCATCGGTCTGGTCTCCTTGTCGAGTCGGCGCTTCGTCGTTGTCTTCTCCGGAGGTCGGCGACGTCCTCCCTACGCGGCATCGGCGGCGCCGCCTGCACCGCCGCCCTCCTCGGTCTCGGCGGCCGGGGCGCTCCCATCCTCCGCCGCGTCGTCGCCGGCCGCCGCGCTGGTGCTCTTGCCCCCATCGTCGGGCTTGAAGTTGCGGTAGAACTCGACGAAGCGGGAGTAGTTCTTGCGCAGCTCGGCGTTGCCCGAATCGAGCTTGAGCGCCCGCTGGTAGTACTCGAGGGCGCGGTCGAACTGACCGAGAGCTTCGTAGGCCACCGCCAGGTTGTTGAGGATGCGGGGGTTGTTCGGCTCCATGCTCTCGGCGCGCTTGAAGCGGAAGAGCGCCTCGTTCCACAGCCCGCGCTGGGCCATCTTGACGCCGAAGGCGAGCTGGGTCGAGGCGGTCGCCGGATCGGCCTTGCCGCCCTCGGCGGTGGGGGCGGCGAGCAGCAAGGCGGCGAGGGCCAGGAGCAGGACGGTCGAAGGGGTTTTCATCGCGATTCCTCGGGCACCGGGGCCATCGACCCATCGCCGGCTGGCGACGGGAGCGTGATCGTCTCCTCGTCGAATCCTCCGTCGAATCATCCTGAGTATATACCTAGCTCCATCGCCGCCGGATTGCCAGCGCCGGCGGGACCTGCCGCCTTGATGCGGTGATGATCCGCGTTCGCCGGCGCCCCGGCGGCGAAGATTTTCGCTGCCGTCTCGTCTTGTAGGAATCGGGCGGTGCAATGGGGCACCGCGCCTTCTGAGGACGAGACCATGGACCACCAACGCCGACGTCATCTCACCATCGCCTTGAATGCGGCTGAAACCATCACCCGCGCCGCCCTCTGCCGGCTGGCCGCCGCCGCCGAACGCTGGGCCGATCTGCGGCGCGACGACCCCGCCGCCGTCGCCCGGCGGCTGGGAGTTCCCGCCGCCCAGCTGCGGCGCGCCCTCGCCCTGCGCCCGCGGGCGC
>RFGL01000423.1 GCA_003697015.1 Acidobacteriota bacterium
CGACGTAGGCGACGAAGTCGCGGGCGGCCGCCGCAGCGGCCCCCGGCTCCGCCTCTTCCGAGCCCGCCATCGCCTCCTCGATCCAGCGCACCACGTCGCTCTCCGCGGCGAGGATCTCGCCCTCGTCTCCCGCTTCCTTCTCGTCATCCGCGTGCTCTCGCGCCCGGCGGAGCTGCATCCGGTAGCCGACCGCCGCCAGCCAGCGGCGCTTCTCCGCCAGCTCGTAGCCCACTTCCTCGAGGCCGCGGAAGGCGTCGATCGACTCCAGGTAGGCCTCGACGATCTTGCCGTAGAGGAGCGCCCGGCCGTGGGGCAGGCGGGCCTGGATGCGGTGGATCAGGGCCATCAGGGTGAGGAGGTTGGGGGTCCGCGCCAGGCACAGGGTGTCGCCGCGGGCGTGGATCGCCGCCACCAGGTCGCCGGCGCGCGCCGCGGCCTTCTCCGCCACCGTCTCGTGACGGGCGTACCAGGCGGCGGCGAAGCGCTCGATCTGCCCGTCCGAGAAGGGAGCGACGTAGCGCACCGCGGCCCAGGCGCCGCGCGCCCGCCGCGGCGACCCGGGCGCCGCCACGCCCCCCTCCTTTTCCGCCGCCTCCCACCCGAGGAGCCGAGAGGGCGCCGCGAGCCGGTCGACCTCCGCCGCCTGCCACCTCACGAGCCCATCCTGCGCCGGCGAGGTCTCCCCCGGCTCCTCCGGAAGATCGAGCCCGCTCAGCAGGTGAAAGGGCACCTGCTCGTAGCCGACCTGGCGCGAGGTCAGGAGCCAGCGGCAGTGGGGATGGCGGGTGAAGCCGTCGACCACTGCGGCGTGCAGGTCCCGGCGCACCGCCTCGCTCGCGATCTCGTCCAGGCCGTCGAGCAGGATCAGGGCGCGGCCGTGCTCCAGCAGTTGGTCGAGCAGCCGGCGGTCGGCGGCCAGGGCGGCGGCCACCGGCTGGGCGAGGAAGGCGTCGAGCAGGGAGCACCAGGTGACGCCGCGGCCGATCCCCAGGTCGCGGACGATCAGCGGCAGGGGCACCAGGGGGCCGAGGGCCTCCGCCACCGGGCTCGAGCGGCCGCGGCCCAGCTGCCAGGCGAGCCAGCTCACCAGGGTCGACTTGCCGCTCCCCGGATCGCCGAGCAGCACCAGCCGCGGATGCGCCGCCAGGGTGGGGAGGAGGTCCTCGCGGTGGGCCTGGTCGTCGGCCTGCTCCGGCCGCAGATGGCGGTCGGCGAGGGAGGGCTCGACGTAGAGCTCGTCGATCGGTACGTCCGGGTTGTCGCGCAGGTGGGGCAGGCCGAGGAAGCGGATGTAGCCGTGCCAGTCGGCCAGGGCCTCGAAGTAGGCCAGGAGCCGTGGCTCGTCGAAGGGATTGAACCCTCCGGCCTCCGCCGCCGGCCGGCGGCGGGAGGCCGGGGGCCTCGGCGTGCGCTCGTTCATCGCAGGAGGTAACTCCTCACCTCGCTGTCGGTCAGCCGCAGGTCGGCCACCAGGGGCTCGACGTGCAGGATCTCGGCCGACGCCGGGTCGTGGAAGTGCCGCCGCAGCTCGGCGCCGGCGCCGGGGGTCGGCTCGCGTTCCGACGCATCGGTGGCGACGCGGCTCTGGCGCCGTTCGAAGGGAAAGTGGCGGTCGCTCGCCGTCGGCCGGCCGCGGCACCAGCGTTCGATCTCGCGGTAGAAGTCGCTATCGCCCTCGAGGATGCGGTAGAGCGGGCGCTGGAATTGGTAGAGGTAAGCGAAGATCACCACGCAGCAGGCCCACAGGTAGTCGCAGACCTCCTCGTCGCTCATCGCGCCGGCGGCGCCGCCATTCCAGCGCCGGGTGGCGTCGCCGGTGAGACGCGACGAGATCCAGTCGCGCGCCCCTTCCGCCTCCTTCATGAGCTTCCGCCGCCGCCCCTGCCAGTGGTCGGCGAAGCGCTGCAGGAGGTTGGCGAAGCCCTTGATCTTGCGCGGATTGCGCGGCAGGCAGTCGTAGTCGTCGACCACCCGCCCGAGGGCCTCGGCGCCCTCGAAGTCGAGGCCGAGGAAGCGGCCCAGAAGCTCCCCCGGGGCCTCGACCAAGGGCAGGTGCCAGATGTTCTGGCACAGCTTCTCCAGGTACTCACCGGCGATCGCCCGGCTGACGCGGGCGGCGCCCTCCCCCTCGCCGGTGACGGCCTTGGGCAGGTGCTGGGCGATGGCGCGCTCGATGATGCGCTGGTTCATCCCCAGGACGAAGACGCAGCTCGGCAGGTTGAGGTAGATCTTGATCCCCTCGAGCAGCTGATAGGCGGTCTCCGGCTCGCAGCGGTCGAGGTCGTCGATCAGCACCACCAGGCGGTGGCGCGAGCGCCGGTCGCGTTTGCCGAGGAGCTTGCGCAGGGCCTCCTCCAGATGCTGCCGGAAGACGTGGGAGGGCAGGGCGGTGGCGAGGTTGGCCTCCTCCCACCGCCGCCCCGCCTCCTCGATCTTCGACGCCTGGATGCCGATGCGCTTGGTCATGTCCTCGAGGGAGAGGAGGGCGCCGCGGATGGCGACCTCGGCCAGCTTGCTGGTCTGCGCCAGGGCCTTGGCGTGCCACGGCAGCTGGGCGCGGATCTCGTGCAGCAGGGCGACGACCGGCACCCGCTCCTGCTGGTAGCGCCAGGCCTCGAACCACACCACCGTCACCTGCTTCCTGAAGCGCCTCGCCGTGAGCGCGGGGTCGTTCTCGGCCCGAGTGCGCTCGGCCTCGATCTGCTGCGGGCAGTCGCCGGTGAGGTAGAAGTGCAGGCGGTGGAGGAAGCTGGTCTTGCCGCTGCCCCAGTCGCCGTGGACGCCGAAGACCTGCGGCGGATCGCATCGCGCCACCGCTTCGCCCACCCGCCGCAGCAGGTCGCCGCGGGCGAGGTGGTCGCCGAGGGTCGGCTCGTCGTTGTGCAGTCCACGCATGCCGTCTTCGTCTCGTTGCGAGCATTCTAGCGCCGGTCAGGTACGCGTGCAGCCGGCGGCGCCCCACGCCGCCGGCGCGGGGCGTAGAGACTTTGGCCAGCGGCGCACGATTTCGATCGGCGGCGGGTCTCCCATCGATCGATCATCGGGTATATAATGCCGCGCGGCATCCACGGGGACAGCTCGGCTTGCCTGGCGATGATCGCGAGGAGGATCCGCAGCTTCTCGACGCCGATCGGCCGCGGTAGCGGCAGGGGCTCTGGAGGACTACATGACACGAAGCAGATTGGGCCCGTGGGGCCTCGCCCTGGGACTTCTTTGGTCGGCTCAGGCCGCCCGGGCGGTGACCATCGACGTGGTGCCGAGCGCCGCCACGGTGCCGCCGGGCAGCAGCCTGACGATCGACGTGGTGGTCTCGGGGCTGGGCAACTTCGCCAGCCCCTCGGTCGGCGGTTTCGACCTCGACCTGACCTTCGACGATTCCCTCTTCGCCTTCACCGGCATCGTCTTCGGCCCCTTCCTCGGCGATCCGACGATGGGCGAGGCGAGCACCATGAGCTCGGTGGCGGGGGGCACCCTCTCCGCCGACGAGCTGTCGCTGCTGCCGGCCGCCTCCCTCGATGCGCTCCAGCCCGACAGCTTCATCCTCTTCAGCGCCACCTTCGACGCCATCGCCGTCGGCACCGGCACCTTCGACGTCGACGTCCTGACCTCGACCGTCAGCGACGAGCTCGCCGCCGCCCTGCCGATCGACGCCGTCGCCCCGGCGAGCGTGGTGACCGGCACGGTGATCGACATCCCCACCCTCTCCCAGTGGGGGCTGATCCTGCTGGTCCTGCTGCTCCTCGCCGGCGGCCTGGCGCGGCTGCGGAGGGCGACGTCATGAAGCGCTTCCTCCACCCCGCCCTCCCCGGCCTGGCCCTCGCCGCCCTGCTGCTGGCGATGCTCCCCGGCCCCGCCCTGGCGGTGGCCAACCCCAACCGCAGCGCCGACCTCGACCAGGACGGCGACGTCGACTTCGACGACATCCTGCAGATCCTCGCCGACCTGAGAATGCCGGCGGTGGTCACCGGCAATCCGGCCGTCGACCTGCTCAACAAAGACCTCGACGAAGACGGCACCATCACCATCCTCGACGCCCGCGCCGCGGTGCTCTGCTGCACCCGCGCGCTGTGCGCCAGCGGCGGCCCGCCGACCGCGGTCGACGACTCCGGCGCCGGCTTCTCCACCGACGAAGACACCGCCTTCACCACCGGCAACGTGCTGCTGAACGACACCGACCCCGACCCCGGCTCGGTGCTGGCGGTGCTGAGCGCCGACGCCGTCTCCGCCCAGGGCGCCGCCGTCACCGACAACGGCGACGGCACCTTCGGCTACGACCCGACCGGCGTCGCCGCCCTCCAGGCCCTGGGGGACGGCCAGATGGTCACCGACACCTTCGACTACACCGTCACCGACGGGGTGCTGAACGACGCCGGCACGGTGTCGATCAAGGTCACCGGCAGCAACGACGCCCCGACCATCACCGCCTTCTCCGATCAGGTGATCGACGAGGACGCCTCCACCGGCCCCCTCCCCTTCACCATCGGCGACGCCGAGACCGCCGCCGGCGCCCTCGTCGTCACCGCCACGTCGTCGAATACCACCATCATCCCCAACGGCAACCTGGCCCTGGGCGGTGCCGGCGCCAGCCGCACCATCGACGTCACCCCGGCGCCGGACCAGAACGGCGGGCCGGTGACCATCACCGTCACCGTCGACGACGGCACCACCACGACCAGCCAGACCTTCGACGTCACCGTCACCGCGGTCAACGACCCGCCGACCATCACCATGATCGCCGATCAGGTGATCAACGAGGACGCCTCCACCGGCCCCCTCCCCTTCACCATCGGCGACGCCGAGACCGCCGCCGGCGCCCTGATCGTCACCGCCACGTCGTCGAATACCACCATCATCCCCAACGCCAACCTGGTCCTGGGCGGCGTCGCCCCCAACCTGACCATCGACGTCACCCCGGCGGCGAATCAGAACGGCGGGCCGGTGACCATCACCGTCACCGTCGACGACGGCGCCACCATGGTGCCGGAGACCTTCGACGTCACGGTGACGGCGGTACCCGATCCGCCGGCGGCGGTGAACGACATGTACGTCACCGCCGGCAACGTCGAGATCGCCGCCGGCGGCGCCGTGCCCACCAGCCTGGCGCGGGTCACCGCCGCCAGCGGCGTGCTGGCCAACGACAGCGATCCGGTGGAGATGACCGCCCTGACGGTGGTCGGCATCAACGGCACCGCGCTGCTCACCGGCACCTCGACCCTGGGCGGCGACGTGACCATGAACGCCGACGGCACCTTCGTCTACGTGCCGCCGGTGGGGGTCAAGAACCGCCTCGGGGCGATGGCCGATACCTTCACCTACACGGTGCAGAACGGCGCCGGCGGCCAGGCGGTTGGGACGGTGTCGATCGACGTCGTCGACGCGCTGGTGTGGTTCGTCCACAACGATCCGACCGCGCCGCTCAACCCGGCCGGCGGCGACGGCCGCTCGTCGAATCCCTTCGACACCCTCGGCGCCGCCGACGCCTTCCTCGGCGGCCCCAGCCTCGACGGCGACACGATCTTCGTCTTCGAGGGGGACGGCACCACCGCCGGCCAGAACGGCGGCATCCGGCTGCGCTCGGGGCAGAAGCTGATCGGTCACAAGACCGCCACCCACACCTTCGGCGGCGTGGTGGTCGACGTCCCCAATCCGCCCACCGCCACCGCGGTGCCGCCGTCGACCCGGCCGCTGATCGGCAACGCCGCCGGCGACGCGGTGCGGGTGCTGGCGGATCTGGCGCCGCACCTCGGGGTCGAGGTGCGGGGGCTCGAGATCGCCGCCAGCGGCAACGCCATCGACGTCACCTCCGCCGCCACCCACGCGGTGGGGATCGTGATCGACGACAACCGCTTCGTCAGCTCGGGGACCGAGGCGATCGATCTGAACCCCGGCTCGAGCGGCCTCTTCACCGCGACGGTCTCGAACAACGTCTTCGCCACCGCCTCGCCCACCGGCAACGCCATCGACGTCACCTCCGCCGCCACCGCCGGCCAGGTCGAGGTGGCGATCGACAACAACGCCGACGTCACCTCCGCCGCCGGCACGGCGATCCACGTCGACGGCAGCGCCGGCACCGGCACCCTCTTCGTCACCGGCTTCGCCGGCAACTCGGTGCACGGCAATCCCGGCGGCACCGGCATCGAGGTGGTGGGGGCGGTCTTCGACGCCGATCCCACCGACGCCGACTTCGACCTGGTGGCCGCCGGCACCACCACCGTCGGCACCTCGGCCAACCCGGTGGGCGGCGCCGGCGTCGTCCTCGGCAGCCCGGCCGCGGCGGCGAGCCGGGTGAGCGGCAACCTGAGCTTCGCCCAGCTCGACGTCGCCGCCGGCGGCGGCAGCGGCCTCCGGGTCGCCGGCGCCGGGGTCTTCGTCCCCGGCCCGCCCGACGCCGGCTTCCAGCTCGGCGTCACCGCCGGCACGGTCAGCGCCACCGGCGGCCCCGCCCTCGACCTCGATCCGGCGACGGTGAACGCCACCTTCGGCAGCATCTCGTCCACCGCCAGCCCCACCACCGGCGTGCGGGTGAAGGACGTCGACGGCTCGCTGACGATCGGCAATGCACCGCCCTCGCTGATCACCGGCTCGACCGGCACCGCCTTCGAGGTCGACGGCGGCCGTGCCACCGTCAGCTACGGCGGGGTGATCGACAACGCCTCGGGCTTCGACGTCGAGGTCAAGAACCGCCCGGCGATGGCCGGCGACGTCACCTTCTCGAACGCCATCGGCAACGCCGGCGCCACCACCGGCAGCGGCATCTCGGTCAACAACAACGCGGCGGGGAACGTCACCTTCAGCGGCGCGGTGGATCTCGGCACCGGCGCCAACAACGCCGTCACCCTGGCCTCGAACGCCGGCGCCGTGGTCCGCTTCAACGGCGGCCTCACCGCCGCCACCACCACCGGCATCGGTTTCCAGGCCACCGGCGGCGGCACCGTCGAGGTGTGCAGCAACACCGGCTGCAACGCCGGCGCGGCGGTCACCAACAGCGTCACCGTCGGCGCCGGCGCCGCGCACGCGGTCGACCTGAACGGCGTCACCATCGGCATCCCCGGCCTCAACTTCAGCACCATCACCGCTGCTTCCGGCTGCGCCGCAGAGTGCATCGACGCCGACGGCGTGACCGGCGGCTCCTTCGCGGTCAGCGGCTTGACCCGGGTCAACGGCACCGGCGGCGGCGCTGCGGGCATCGACGTCGCAGGCTCGAGCGCCGCCTTCACCTTCGACTCGATCGACGTCGACGCGACCGCCGGCGCCGGCGTGGCGCTGACCAACAACACCGGCACGGTGACGATCAACGGCGGCGACGTCAGCGGCGCCGCCGGTACGGCCTTCGACGTCGACATGGGCAACAACGCGATTATCTACAACGGCACCATCAACAACGCCAGCGGCCGTTCGGTCGAGGTCACCGGCCGCACCGGCGCCGCGGTGACCTTCGGCGGCATGATCACCGACACCGGCACCGGCATCTTCCTCGACAACAACGGCGGCGGCAGCAATCCGGTGATCAGCTTCGCCGGCGGCATCGACCTCGACCAGACCGCCGGCACCAGCTTCGTCGCCACCAACGGCGGCGAGGTGCGGGTCACCGACACCGGGGTGCTGACCAACGCCGTCGACAACACCGGCGGCAAGGCGGTCGAGATCAACGGCGTCCTGACCGCCATCACCTTCGACAGCCTGTCGTCCACCGGCAGCGCCACCGAGGGGGTGCGGCTCGCCAACCTCGCGGCGGGCTCGAGCTTCACCGTCAACGGCGCCACCACCGTCGACAACGCCACCGCCGAGGGCATCGAGCTCAATACGGTCGGAGCCGGTTCCACCATCAGCTTCGGCGCCACCACCGTCAACAACCGCAACGCCACCGGCGTCTTCTTGAACGCCGTTCAAGGGACCGTCGACTTCGGCGCCACGACGGTGCCGAATCCCAACGCCGCCGGCGGCCACGGCATCCACGTCGAGGGGTCGAGCGCCGCGGTCACCTTCGCCACCACCGACGTCACGGCACCGCGGGTCACCAACGCCGAGACCTTCACCAACGTCACCCGCGTCGAGCTCACCGACGACGGCAACGACGACGGCGACGGCATCTTCTTGCGCAACAACACCGGCAGCTTCACCAGCAACGGCGGCACCATCCAAGACGGCGCCGACGACGGCATCGACCTGCGCAACGTCACCAACGTGACGCTCGATGGGCTGACCATCACCCAGATCCAGCAGTTCGCCATCCAAGGCCGCGGCGTCAGCGGTCTCACCGTAAGGAACGCCAGCTTCAACCGCATCGGCGACGACGTCGCCGACGCATCCGGCGTGCCGGACAACGCCTTGTGGTTCACCGAGCTGAGCGGCACGTCGCTCTTCGAGGACAACGTCGTCGACATGAGTCTGAACCGCAACGGAACCGCCCAATTCGTCGCCTCGGCCTTCCCGCCGGGAGCGACCAATACGGCGTTCTTCGCCCACAACCGCAACGTCAGCCTCAACCTCACCGTGCGCGACAACACCATCCAGAACGTTTCCAACGACGGGATCCAGATCGTCCATGAGGGAACGGGAGCGGCGCACGACCTCACCGTCCTCATCGACGGCACGGCCACCGGAGCGGTCAAGACCTGCGTCTTTCAGAACTGGAACGGCCGGGCGGTGACGGCGGAGCACGAAACGTCGACCGCCGGCAACAACATCAGCTTGACGGTGCGGGACTGCCAGCTCCAGGACGGCGGCCTCGGCCTGCGCGCCGGAGCCAGCGGTTCGATGGATTTCCGCTTCGAGAACAACGTCCTCACCGGCCTGGACCTGGCCGGCAACGTCAACGACGCGTTCCGCGTCCGCTCGTTCACCGGCGGCAACATCACGGCCGGGCGGATTCTGAACAATACGATCAACGTCGCGGACAGCTTCGTCAGCTTCATCGGGCAAGCCGGCTCCGCGATTCTCAAGGTCGATGGCAACAGCTTCACCAGCAACAACCTCGGCAGCATCGGCCTGAGCACGCAGACCGGCGGCTCGGCGCAAATCGAGTTCACCAACAACGACGTCTTGAACGTGGATCGTACCGGCGAGGCCACCGGCGGCGGCATCGTCCAGACCTCGGGCGGCGGCGGCGGCACCATGTGCATCGCCATGACCGGCAATAAGTTCACCGGCAACGCACCGACCTTCGGTGATGGTTTCCTGTTCTGGGACAAGGGTCCGGGTACGTTGCAGCTCGAGGGCTTCGCCGGCGGCAACGAGGTCGCCGCGGCCGCCTTCTTGAACGGCAACAATCAGGCGCGCAATCTCGCCGATACCGCAGACCAGCCACCGTTCACGGCGGACTTCGACATCTTCGGCGGCCCGCTCGACGCCGGCCCGGTCGGAGGCTGCACCAAGTTGCCGTAGAGTTTTTGGAGCCTACGAAAGGAGAGTCCATGTCAGAACCGTTTTTGGCGGAAGTTCGGATCGTCGGATTCAACTTCGCACCCCGAGGCTGGGCGTTTTGCGACGGCCAGATCCTTCCGATCAGCCAGAACCAATCCCTCTACTCGCTGTTGGGAACCACCTACGGCGGCGACGGCCGCACCAGCTTCGCGCTTCCCGATCTTCGCGGGAGGACGCCGATCCACGTCGGGTCGAGCAACGGTTCCGTCCATCTGCTCGGGCAGAAGGGCGGTGAGGAGACCCACACCCTGAGCGCCGCCGAGATGCCCCAGCACGACCACCCGGCCAACGCCGAGAACAGCCCGGCGACGTCGTCCATCGCCCTCAACAACCTTCACGCGCAGTCGCCCGCCAGCGATCCCGTCTACGGTCCCCTCGCCTCCGCAGGCAACATGGCTTCCGGCACCGTCTTGAACGTCGGCGGCGGCCAAGCTCACAACAACATGCAGCCGACCCTCGTCCTCAACTTCTGCATCGCGCTGCAGGGCCTCTTCCCGTCCCGCAACTAAGGAGATCGACATGTCGGAACCCTTCGTCGGCGAGATCCGCATGTTCGCCGGAAATTTTGCGCCCCGCGGCTGGGCCTTTTGCGACGGCCAGCTGCTGGCGGTGTCCCAGAACGACGCCCTCTTCTCGCTTCTCGGCACCATCTACGGCGGCGACGGCCGTACCACCTTCGCGCTTCCCGACCTTCGCGGTCGAATCCCCATCCACGCCGGCACGGGCCCCGGCCTCTCGCCGCGCAGACTGGGCGCCAAGTTCGGTACTGAAGAGGAGACGATCACGGTCAATCAGCTCCCGTCCCACAGCCACGATTTCAGGGCATCCAACAGCGCCAGCACGACGACCCTGCCGCAGAATCAAGCCCTGACCCGTGCGGATCAGAACATCTACCGCGACGCCACGCCCTCCAGCTTCGTCAACATGGCGACGAGTGCTCTCGGCAACGTCGGCGGCTCCCGATCCCACAACAATCTGATGCCGTTCCTGTGCATCAACTTCATCATCGCCTTGTTCGGCATCTACCCGTCACGACACTGAGGAGCGTTCGCGATGTCTGAACCGTTTCTTGCTGAAATCCGCATCTTCGCCGGCAATTTCGCCCCTCGAGGCTGGGCCTTCTGCAACGGCCAGTTGCTGCCGATCGCGCAGAACACGGCCCTCTTCTCGTTGATCGGCACCACCTACGGGGGCGACGGCCGGACGACGACGGCGCTGCCCAACCTCAAGGGCCGCGCGCCGATGCACCCCGGCCGCGGCCCCGGTCTGACCGCCCGGCGGCTGGGGCAACGGGGCGGCACGGAGTCGATCACCCTGACCGAGGCCCAGATGCCGTCCCACACCCACACGGTCCGGGCATCTGCCGTTCCGGGCAACAACCTGGAGCCCGTCGGTCACTGGATCTCACGCGGCGCACCGCCCACCCCGCTCAACGTCTTCGCGCCGCCGAGCAGCACCGTGCCGATGAACGCGGGCATCGTCGGCAACGCCGGCGGCAGCCAACCGCACAACAACATGCAGCCCTTCTTGGCGATGAACTTCATCATCGCCCTGGTGGGTCTCTATCCGTCGCGCGGCTAGGGGAAGGGAGAGGTCGATGGCGAATGAAGCGCAAGAGCCGAAGTACGACAAGGTGACCTTCGAACAGGCCGAGGCGGCGTGCAGGCAGGCGGCGGCGGCGGCGGACGAGCGCGAGGAGGCGGCGATCGAGTGGGCGAAGGTGGAGCCGAGCCCGGTGCAGAAGCTCGACGAGGCGACGTTCTCGAAATGCGTCGGCCAGAGCTTCGAGGCCGAGGGGGAGGGGGGCAAGGCGACCCTCGTCCTGGCGGAGGTGGTGCCGATGGGCGAGGCGGTGGACCTCGGCACCGGCGGCCCCGGGACGCAGAGCCAGTTCTCCGCGGTCTTCAACTGCCCGGGGGAGCCCCTGCCGGAGGGCCTCTACACCTTGAGGAACGACGACCTGGGCGAGCTCCATCTGCGCCTCGAGCCGGTGGCGGGAAGCTCGCAGGTCGAGGCGGTCTTCAGCTGATTCCCGCTCCAGGAGATCACCATGAACGCGCAGGAATTCGAGCCCGCCGTCGAGGCGGAGAACGTCGAGTACAAGGCCTTCGCCCGCCACTTCGAGCATGAGGAGGCCGACGAGCCCGGGCGCCGGGCGGTGCTCTTCGTCTTCGCCACCATGAGCTTCCCCGACTCGGGCTGGGAGGTGACCCTCGTGCCCCAGGCCGGCG
Organism: Acidobacteriota bacterium; assembly: GCA_003697015.1. Lineage (GTDB taxonomy): Bacteria > Acidobacteriota > Thermoanaerobaculia > Multivoradales > J023 > J023. Next base: position 11,655 of record RFGL01000423.1, read on the forward strand.
AGGTCGACACCTGGCGCCTGTTGGCCGATCGGCCGGGGTTTCGCGACGGCGACCGCACCTACTACGTCGCCTGCGGCTCGACCGAGCACGAGATCGACGCGGTGCCCAAGACCGTGCGGGTGATCAACGGCGAGGAGATCACCCGCGTCTCGGTCGTGCCCTGGGATTGAACGCCGCGCGGACGCGCGGCGGCGCCCGTCGCCGCCCCGGCCCGGGGGACCGGCCGGCGCCGCGGCGGGCGCCTAGAAGAGGGTGTAGATGAAGGGCGCCACCGCCGAGCCCGAGGTCAGGACCAGGAGCACGCCCAGGAGCAGCAGCATGCCGAAGATCGGACCCAGCCACCACTTTTTGCGCACCCGCAGGAATTGCCAGAACTGCTTCAGAAACTCACCCATGGACGTCTCCGCCTAAAAGTATTTCTCCAAACGCGACCGGTCGTCGATCGCGTAGGTCTTCGGGATCCAGTAGCTGGCGGCGCGGCGATCGAGCTTGCGGTGCAACGGGTCGCGGCCGATCAGCTTGAAGGTCAATCCCACCGGAATGATGACCAGTAGGAAGAAGATCGTCAAGAGGACGCGGGTGACGACGAAGCCCATCACCACCGCCAGGGACATCCACCCCCAGTAGATCGGCCGCAACAGTCGCGGTGCGACGGTGCCGAGGACCACCAGCGGACCGCCGATCCACAGCATCACCGGATACCAGCTGCGGCCCAGCCACCAGAAGAGGGCGCCGAGGAGCAGGAAGACGCCCCCCACCAGCCAGCCGAAGTTGCGGAAGTCGCCGGTCTGGGGATCGAGGGACCGGATCTCGTCGCGGATCGCCTGCATGATCGCTCCTCAGTCGAGCTCGAACTCCTGCCGCCAGTCCTCCGTCTCCTGCCATTCGGGTTGCGCCGTCTTGTCGAGCAGGTAGGGGCCGAGCACCAGGTAGTCCATGTTGGTGCGCATGAAACAGACGAAGGCCTCCTCCGGCGTGCAGACGATCGGCTCGCCGCGGACGTTGAAGGAGGTGTTGATGATCACCGCGCAGCCGGAAATCTCCTCGAAGGCCTTGATCACGTCGTAGTAGAGCCGGTGGTCGTCGGGATGGACGGTCTGCACCCGCGCCGAGTAGTCGACGTGGGTGATCGCCGGCAGGGTCGAGCGCTTGACCTTGAGCTTGTCGATGCCGGAGAGCCGTGCCTCCTCGTCCGCCGAGGCCAGGCGATGCTCCTCCTTGACCGGCGCCACCAGCAGCATGTAGGGGCTCTCGCGGTCGAGCTCGAAGTAGTCGGAGACGCGGTCGTAGAGCACCGACGGGGCGAAGGGCCGGAACGACTCGCGGAATTTGATCTTGAGGTTCATCGTCGACTGCATCTCGGGCGAGCGCGCGTCGCCGATGATGCTGCGCCCGCCCAGGGCGCGCGGCCCGAATTCCATCCGCCCCTGGAAGAAGCCGATCACCTTCTCGCCGGCGATCAGCCGGGCCAGGCGCTGCGGCAGGTGGTCGAAGCCGATGCGCTCGTAGACCGCGCCGTAGCGGTCGAGCACGGCGGCGATCTCCTCGTCGCTGAACGAGGGGCCGAGGTAGGAACCCCGCTGGCTGCCGCGCGGCTCGGCGCGTCGCGCCTGGTCGAGGTAGTCGTACCACACCATCAGCGCCGCCCCGAGCGCGCCGCCGGCGTCGCCGGCGGCGGGTTGGATCCAGACGTCGTCGAACGGCCCTTCGCGCAGGATGCGGCCGTTGCCGACGCAGTTGAGCGCCACCCCGCCGGCCAGCACCAGGTACTTCTGGCCGGTCTCGCGGTGGACGTGGCGCGCCATGCGCAGCATCACCTCCTCGCACACCACCTGGATCGATCGCGCCAGGTTCATGTCGCGCTGGCTGAGCTCCGACTCCGGCTGGCGCGGCGGCCCGCCGAAGAGGCGGTGGAACCTGTCGTTGGTCATGCGCAGGCCGGAGACGTAGTCGAAGTAGGACATGTCGAGGCGGAAGGAGCCGTCGTCCTTGAGGTCGATCAGGTGCTCGAGGATGAGGTCGGCGTACTCCGGCTCGCCGTAGGGCGCCAGCCCCATGACCTTGTACTCGCCGGAGTTGACCTTGAAGCCGGTGTAGTAGGTGAAGGCGGAATAGAGCAGGCCGAGGGAGTGGGGGAAGTGGAGCTCGGCGGCGATGCGCAGCCGGTTGCCGCGCCCCACCCCCCAGCTGGTGGTCGCCCACTCCCCCACCCCG
>RFGL01000424.1 GCA_003697015.1 Acidobacteriota bacterium
ACCGCTGCCGATCGTCGCCTACCAGGTCTTCCCCGACGGCCGCGAGACGTTGCTGCGCAACGTCGAGATCTCCGGCCTCTCCGCCGCCAGCTTCAAGGACGTGGTGGCGGCGGCGGCCCGCGCCGAGCCCTACGCCGTGCCCTTCAGCCCGCAGCGCGACGACCCCTTCCGCGGCTTCCTCGGCGCCGTCAGCGGCGAGCCGGTGGTCTCCCTGGTGGTGCCGTCCCTGCTCTTCGAGGAGCTGACCCTGAAAAAGCCCTCCGGCGAGATCCCCAAACCGCCGGTGGCCAAGCACCCCTACTTCGACCGCCGAGGTGAGTGAGCGCCGCAGGATCACGGTCTGAACTTCGGAGGCTCGAGAGCTCCAGAGTCGCCTGTTGCGTCCAGAAGACAACTGAGCTATACTTGTTCCAGATCTGACCCCGAGCCAGACTCGGCAGTAGGATCTATCGGGCCCCCGATTGGGCGGCCCTTTCTTTTTATAGCCTCACGATGCCCAGAGGGTCCGTCCTGCTCGCGACCGTACAGAGTACGGGCTCCAGTCGATCGAAGTAATTCCGCGCCCCTTTCTTTCGGACGTAACCGCATGCTTCTATTTTCTGATAAAGAAAGTACGCGTTTACGTCCGCCAACTGAATGAAGTACGAGTGCAGCGAATCTCTGTGGACCGGATCCTCCACTAGAGTGTCGAGCAGGACTTGCCTGTAGCCCAGGCCGTAAGAGTTGGGAATCGGATTGTAGACGCGCATCTTCCGGGCCAGGGATCGCAGTTTTTTCTCGTCCGTGCGATCTACGATGAGGAGTCCATAGTCGTCAGGATTCTGCGGACCGGGGAAATTCTTGCGCGATATCGTGTTGTGCAATCGCTGGATGAGGCATTTCCACGCGAAGTCGAAGACGTCGAAGTCTTTCGCTTTAGGTCCTTTGTCGACTACCAGGTTGACGATGCTTACGCCCGTAAGCATTGCCTCAAAGTCCAGCACCTCTCGCAGGATCCGCAGTCGAATCGACTTCGGTATCCTGCGTAAGTCCCCTGGCCTATGAAGAAAGTGTGCGGCATGAATCTCTTCTCTCAGCTTCAGTCCGAATCTGTCTCGCAGGGCCCGCCTGAACCGGACGATCTTGTCCAACGTTTGTTGCCATCGCAGCTCGTGGACGACCAATGCGCTCAGCGCGAAAAAACGCGTCGGGCTGTTCGCGAGCCCGACGTCGCCACTCTCGTCGACGTAGAACAGGAACATTCTTCTCGTACAAGCGACGGTCAGTAGCCCCAATGGGGCCATAGGGCTTCGGTGCCGGTGACCTTCCCCAGGCCCTCCTGGTACATGCGGACGGTCTCCACCAGCCCGGGGGCGAGGACGTGGCGGCCGTCGCGGTCCTGGCGGAAGAGGTGTTTCCAGGTCTCGGAGGTGCCGAGCTCGAGCTTGCGGGCGCGGACCGTCTTGCCCAGGCGGTCGAGGCGCAGCTTGAGCGCCACCAGGCCGCAGGTGGTGAAGTAGGAGCCGGCGCGCATGCCGTCGAGCCAGGCGAGGATCTCGCCGCCGTCGCGGAACCCCCGCACCTGCTCGACGAGGTGCGGGCCGGGCTCCTGGGCGGCACTGCCCAGGGCGTGGGGCCGCAGGTCGACGAAGCCGTTGTTGGCGATCACCCAGTCGCGCGCCGCCTCAAGCGGAACGCCGTGCTCCTCCGCCAGCGCCTGCCAGGCGTCGTGCAGATCGCCGGAGCTCGCGACCGCCAGCTCGAGGGGGGCGACGTAGGGCCCGACGAGCAGCCGGTCGCTGCCGTCCACGGGCCGGCGGTAGATGATCGGGATGCCGAGGGAGGTGATGGTCTGGAGATAGCGCCGGATGGTGGTGGCCAGGCGGGCGAGGAACTTCTCCCGCCCGGGCTCGCGGCGGCCCTGGGCGCGGGGGTCGTAACCCAGCAGCCGGCCGGCGTCTTCCATCTCCTCGGTCTCGCACAGGTGGCCCAGCAGCTGCGTCAGCTCCGCCACCTCCAGGTCGTCGAGATCCTCGAAGGCCGGCGGCCGGGTGGCGCGCCAGAAGAAGGCGTCGAGGTCAGAGACCGCGTCCGCCAGCTCCTGCTCGGGAATCGACTCAAAACGCCGGCCGAGGTCGCGCAGGCGCAGCAGCAGGACGAGCAGGCCGAGCTCGTGGAGGCGGGCCTGGTGGGTGGCGGAGCCCAGGGCCTGGTAGGCCTGGATGGCGAAGGCGCCGAGATGGGAGCGCAGAAGCTGGGGATAGTTCTCCAGCAGGCGGAGGGCGAAGAGGGCGTTTTCGGTACCGCTGTAGTAGCAGATCTTGCCCTGGAACCAGTCGCGCCGCCGCTCCGGCCCGAAGACCGCGTGGCGCACCAGCACCATCGCCAGCTCCTCGGGGATCGCCACCTTCATCACGTTGTAGAGCGCCAGGCAGTTGGCGACGGTGAAGAGGCCGTTCTCCCCCGAGCGGATGGCGGCGTCGACGATCAGGTCCTTGCCGCCGCCGAACCACAGGGGACGCCGCTCCACCGTGCCGCCGGCGCCGGCCGGCGGTTCCAGGGGGATGGCGTGGGCGGGGAAGAGCAGCACGTGACCGGCGGCCAGGTCGTCGCGTTTGACCGTCGGCTGGGCGCTGTCGATTCTCTCCTGCAAGGCCTGGCGCATGCCGCGGTCCATCGGCAGGCGGCAGCGATTCTCGACCGCGTCGATGCCGATCGCCGCGGCGGTGATCAGGACGTCGAAGCCGTGGTCGAGGTAGACCCGGGTCAGCTGATCGGCGAAGTACTTCTTGTCGACCAGTTTCTTGCCCAGGGCGCTGTGGGCGAAACCGAGGCGGATCTCGGCGTCGCCGCCGTCGACCCGGTACATGCCGCCGACGGCGGTGGTGTGGGCGATCACCACGCAGCGGGCATGGCGCTGCTGGATCACCGCCAGACCGCGGACGAAGCTGCGCAGATACCCCGCCTTGATGCGTTGGGCGGCCCGGTGATCGAGGCCGTGTTCCGCCACCAGCCGGTCGAGGATGCCCAAGGTGTAGGTGGCGACGCTGGGCAGGGGGATGGCGACCACCACCGCATGCCATAAGCGGCGCTCGAGCTGCTCGACGTAGGCCAGGAAGGGCTTGGGCTGCTGCTCGAAGTAGCTCACCAGTGCGGCCTCGAGATCGAAGGGCTCGCCGCGGGCTTCGGCGGCTTCTCTGAGGCTCCCGACGCGCTCCCTCAGGTCCTGCGGCAAGCGCAGGTGGAGGAGGGAGAACCGCAGGTCGATGCGGTCGTCGATGCGGTAGTGGCGGCGCGGCTCGATCTTGTCGATCTTCGCCTCGTCCCCCAGGGCCAGGTAGAGGCGGCTGGCGAACTTGGAGATGTCCTTGTCGGACACGCCGGTGGCGTAGATCTCGCCGCGCAGGGGCTGCTCGCGGTAGCGCCGCGACATCAGGATCAGCTTGCACAGCTCGAGCACCACCGCCCCGCCCACCGCACCGGTGCCGCCGAAGACCACGAAACGGACCGGCTCGTCGCCGCCGCCGGGCAACAGCCGCGTCGCCAGCAGATGCTCGAGGGACTCGAACTCGTGGTAGTGGGTCTGCATGATCGGTCGATCTACGGTCGCTCCTCCCCGGACCTTCAGCCGGCGGGGCGGAAGGCCGATGATACCGGAACGGCGCGCGGGCGGCCGATCAGACCATCAGCGCCGGCTCGGCGGCGGGGGCGGCGGGGATGACGGGGTGGGGAAAATAGGCTTCGAGGTGGTCGCGAACCGCCGGCGCCAGCTGGCGGGCGACGTCGCGGGCGACGTCGGCGGCGTCGCGGCGCGGGCGGACGTGACCCGCCTCGGGGTCGACGTCGTAGAGCAGATCCTTGCGCACCTCGACGCCGATGCAGCTCGGCCGCTCGGTGGAGAAGCGGTAGCCGTCGACCAGCTCGGACTCGTTGGCGCGCAGGAAGTCGGCGATCTCGTCGTAGGCCAGCTGGGCGCCGGCGAAGAGCGCCTCCTGCCCGGCCGGCGCCTCGCGGTAGTCGTGCAGATAGCCGCGCAGCAGCTCGCAGTCGCTGGAGCGGCGGGTGACGTCGAGGAGCATCGCCCACACCCGCTGGAAGGCCGGCTGCGCGGCGGTGGCGGGGTGGCGGTCGGTGAAGCGGGCGCGCAGGAAGCGGAAGAAGAACCATACCTGGACGCGCATCTCGACCGAGCCGTGGGGCATGAGGTAGGGCGCCACGTCGCCGCCGTTGCCGGCGCCGTTGAGCACGGTCTGGAACATCAGCGACTTGTTGCAGGTCGAGGCGCAGAGGACCGGCGGGAAGAGGCGGTCGAAGGCTTCGCCGGTCGCCTGGCACGGGAAGCTCAGGGTGCGGCGCAGGAGGCGGACCTCGGGCCGATCGGCGCCGCGCGTCTCGGCGGCGTCGTAGGTGTGCACCGCGAGGGTGACCTGAGCGCCGGTGAGCCGGGCGGCGAGGCAGCGGGAGATGCGGTCGAAGTAGTCGGTGATCAGGCGGTGGCGGGCGATGCGGGGCAGGAGACCGGCGATCGGCGGGTAGATCGACTTGCGCTCTTCGTAGGGCTCGCCGTTCTCCGACACGCCGGGGAACCGGCCGTAGTCGAGCAGCACCCGCGCCAGGCGCACCCGCAGGTGGCTCGCCAGGCCGAGCTCGCCGGCCAGCTGGGCGGCCACCAGGTCCGCCCCCCAGTCGCGCTCCCGCAGATAGGTCTGGCGGACGTCGGCGCGATCGAGGATCCGCTCCGCGTCGTCGCCGAGGACGCGCCGCGGCACCTGGCTGCCGTCGTGGATGGTGAAGACGCAGATGCGTTCCTGCGCCTGCGCCTCGCCGACCACCTCGATCGGCTCAAGATCGTTCACCAACTCGGGTTTCAGCATCGCTGGACTCCCCCCACCCCGAAAACGATCCCCTCGACCGCGAGCAGGGCGCCGGCGCCCTCCGTAGCGCCTCCGAACTGCATCGCCGCGACCCGCTCGCAGCCCTACCTTACACGTTCTTCGTCACTTACGCCAGCCCGCCCGAGGGCGGCCCTAGTCGAGGCCCCGGGGCATGGGCCCGGGGAGCGGCTGGTTGGGGCGGCGGCGGCAGAGCACGTCGACCGCCTCGCCGAGGCCGTCGAGGGTGAGCTCGAACATGGGGAAGACGTGGCGCACCAGGCGCACGCTGGGGGCGCTCCACACCCGCCGCGGCTCGGGATTGAGCCATACCGAGTCCGGGCAGCGGCGCCGGAAGCGCTCGAGCCACGCCAGGCCGGTGTCGCGGTTGTGGTGGAAGAGGTCGATGGCGCCGCCGGCGTGGGTGAGCTCGAAGGGGCTCATCCAGGCGTCGCCGACGAAGATCAGGGACCAGCTGCG
>RFGL01000045.1 GCA_003697015.1 Acidobacteriota bacterium
CCTTCCGAGCGCCTTCCGGGCGACTCTCTACTCGGTCGCGTCGTCGGGATCGCGGGTCAGGGTGAGGGGGAGGGTGCCTCCGCCCTGGTGCCAGTCGCCGGTGATGGTGGTGCCGTCCTCGTTGAGGGTGCCCTCGAAGCGGGCGTTCAGGTAGTCGAGGTTGACGGTGACCTTCCGGCCGTCGCGTTCGAGGCGGCTGACGCGCATGTCGGTATTGCCTTGATCCGGGCTGCCGAAACGGGCGTCCAGCACGCCGCCGTCGCCGACCGCGACGCGCAGCTCCAGGCGCAGGGTCTGACCGGGGACGTCGAGCTGGCCGCGCCAGGTACCGGCGAGGGCGGCGAGCTCCGGCGTCGCCGTCGCCGGCGCGGCGGGCACGAAGTCGGTGTCCCCCCGGCGCGCCAGGCGGAATCGAACCCTGCCGGCCCCCTGGCTGAACTCGCCTTCGATGCTCTGGCCGTCCTCCGCCAGCTGGCCGGCGAAGGCCGGCTGGCCGGCGACGCCCTCCATGCGGAAGCTCACCGAGCGGCCGTCGACCTCGACGGCGGAGAGGGGAAAGCCGTCCAGCCCCTGGGCCGGGATCGTGATCTGCCCGCCCCAGGCGCCGCCGTCGCCTGCCGCCAGGTCGACGATCACCTCCAGGGCGTTGCCCGGCAGCTCGATCTCGCCCTGCCATCGGCCTGCGGCTCCAGGTTCTTCGCCGCCGCCGGCGGCGTTGCCCAGCAGCAGCAGCGCCAGCAAGGCGAGAGAAGGTCGTGCGATGCGTGTGCTCATGTCGTCGGTCCTCTCGTCGGTTGGTGGGCCTGCCCTCAAGCCTATCCCGACCCGGGAGCGCACGGCCGCCCGGCGCCTCGTGCGGGGCGTCTCGCCGCCGGCAGCGCCGCCGGCGGGCGCTCGCGGCGCCCTCAACCGGCGTAGCGCGCGAGGAGGGAGAAGACCTCGCCGAAGGTGGGATGGATCTCCGCTTCGTAGCCCTGCTCCAGGCGGCGGAGCACCGGCTCGAGGGGCGCGGGGCCGAGGTCGCCGGGCAGGGGCCAGCGCAGGGTGAGGCGGTTGGCGCCGCGGCGCAGGAGGGTCGCCGGCACCCGCACCCGCTTCGCCTTCCAGGCGCTGCCGAGGGTGACGGAGGCGAACGGGCGACCGCCGAGCTTGAGCACCACGTCCGCCGGCGCCGACGCCGCCGGCAGACGGGCGGTGAGGCTGAGCTCGACGTCCCGGGCGCCGTCGCACGGCAGGCAGAAGCGGGTGCTCGGCCAGGGGGCGCGGCAGGTCGCCCGCGGCGGCAGGTCGACGTGCTCCATGGCCTCGGGCAGAAAGCGCTCGACAGGCGACCACAGGTACGGCGGGCGGGCCAGCTCGCGGCCTTCCGGGGGCAGGTCGTGGTGGCGCAGGAGCTCGTCCGCCAGGCGGATGCGGACCGTCGGCTCCTCCCGCTCCAGGGCCCGGCACAGCGCTTCGAGCAGGTCGAGATCGAGGTGCGACCAGCGCCAGCCGTGCTGCAGCAGCAGGCGGTGGGGGGAATCGAGGTTGCGGCCCTGAGCGGCGGTGAGGATCGCCGGGCAGGGGGTGCAGCGCACCCGCAGCAGATCGCCCATGGTGGCGGCGATGCGGGGATCGGCTTCGAGGGCGGCGCGGCAGGCGCGCTCCAGCTCCGGCAAGGGATCGCCGACGGTGAGCTGGCGGTGGGCGGCGTGGACCGCGGCGCCGAGCCGCGCCGTGGCCTCGACCTCGGGGGCGACGGCCGGCGACGGCCGGTCGTCGAGCAGCTCCTGCCAGCTGCTGCCGCGGCCGTCGTGGGCCAGGATCTCGGCCGCCACCGCCGCCATCGCCAGCCCCATGCCGCCGGCGCTCAGGTGGCAGTAGTCGAGAAAGAGCTCCCCCCCGGGAACGCGGTCGCGGCCGGCGGCGAAGACGCGGCGCAGGTCGACCGCCCGCAGGCCGTGGCGTGACGCCTGGGCGGCGAGCAGGGTGGCGGCCAGGCTGGTGATCTGGGGCGAGCCGAGGAACGCCAGGGTGGGATAGGTGCCGCGGTCGACGGCGGCGCGGGCGGCGGCGCGCGCCGCCTTCCGCCGGCCGAGGCCGGCGAGGGCCCGCGCCAGCAGCAGGTGGCCGGTGGGGCAGACGTCGTCGAGGGCGAGGAGCGCTCGCGCGCCCGCGGCGGCGGCGGCGAAGGCGCCGCGCTCCAGCTCTTCCACCGCCTGCTCGTAGGCACGGTACCAGCGGGCGACGCCGTCGCCGGGGAGGTAGGGGACGGGCTGGCGGTTCTGCCAGCGCTCGAGGTCGACCTCCGGGATGACGACGATCACCGGCATCCAGCGCTCCGAAGCCAGCCGGGCGATGCGTTCGAAGGCCTCCTCCACCACCCGCCGCAGGCGGCGCGCGGCGAGGCCGACCGGCCCCGCCAGCCCGGCCTGACGCAGGGCGAGGGCATAGGCCTGGCGGGCGCGCACCGACGGAGCGAAGGGGGAGATCTCCGGCGTCTCGAGCAGGTTCCAATTGTTGCCGGCGAAGATCACCAGGACGTCGGGCTCGAGCTGCTGGGCGCTCTCGGCGGTGCGCGCCAGGGTGGCGAGGCGCTCGTTGGTGCGCGCCAGGTCGACCACTTCGTAGGCCTCCCCCGCCGCCCGCCGCAGGTGACGGTCGAGGACCATCGCCGGCGTCAGATGGGGGGCGTAGAGGTAGCCGGCGGCGACCGACTCGCCGAGCAGCACCACCCGCCGCCGGCCGGCGGGCTTGGCGGCGCGGAGCACCCGGGTGGCGGCGTAGTGATCCCCCAGCGGGTGGGGCGGCGGGCGCTCGAAGATCAGCTCGCCGTCGACCTGGCGCGGCTGCCAGATGCCGATCGCCCTCGGCTCGTCCCCGCCGGGCTCCTCCCGGTCGTCGCCGCCGGCTCCCGGCGCGCCGAGCAGGCCGAGGACCTGGAGCAAGCGGGCGGTGCGCATCCCCTCGGGCGTCGCCAGAAGCTCCGCCAGCTCGTCCGCCAGCTCGCGGCGGGCATCGCGTCCGCGGGTGTCGTTGGCCATCCCCCGGCACTATACGACGCCGGCCGGCGCGCTGCCGCACGCCGGCCGGCATCGATCGCGCCCGCGAGGACGACTAGGGATCGGACTGCAGCCGCTCCAGGAATTCCTTGACCGGCAGGCGGGTGAGGCCCTCGTAGCCGCGATTGACCTTCAGCCATTCGTTGAGGTGTTCTTCCGACCGGAAGAAGTTGTCCACCGTTCACCCGCCGCCGCGCTGGACGTAGGTGGTCGGCGGATCGATCCGGGTCAGACGGCCGTTCTCGACCTCGATGGTGATCGGATCGCTGCAGTGGGCGCAGGAGTCGTCGATGCGGAGCTTCTTGCCGGCGTAGTCGTCGCTGTTGACCAACAGCAGAAAGTCGACCCCTCACCACACGTCGAAGGGGGCCTGCCCTTCGACCGTGACGGTGTGGAAGTTGTAGCGCAGGGGGCCGCCCCAGGTCTGCCAGCCGTCGGCCGGCGCGTAGGTCTCGCCCCGGCGCTCGAGCAGGCCGGCGCGGGCGAGGTAGGCGAGGCGGGCGGCGACCTCCTGCTGCGGCAGCTCGACGACGCGCGCGATCTCCGCCGCATCCGGCAGCCGCTCTTCGTCGCGGAAGGCGTTGATCAAGACTTTGGCGATGCGCTTCTCGTCATTCGACAAGAGGTAGTTGTTCGCCCCCCAATAGCGCAGGTTGCGCGACAGCTCGGGATGGGCGCGGAAGTGCTCGCCGATCGCGAGGCGCAGATCGTCGTCGGCCGCCATGCCGAGGGCGGTCATCGCCTTGTCGATGCTGGTCGAGCGGAACTGTTTCTGCCAGTCCGCGAGCAGGTAGTCGACCACCTTCCGGGCGGCCGGCGACAGCTCGCCGGAGTCGGCGTCGGGCCGGGTCTCGGCCGCCGGCTGGAGGGCCAGGGCGAGGCCCAGGAGCAACGCTGGTGCACGCACCAGCGCGGTCTTCGCAAGCACGTCATTCTCCTTTCGAAGTCGATTCGCGTGGAGGGTCCGCCGCCGATCCGCCGGCCGCCAGCAGGCGCGTCGCCGCGGCGACGACCCGGTCGTGGAGGTCGGCGAGCTCGCCGACGAAGCGCTCGGCGACGGTGCCGTCGGGGGCGAAGAGGACGTAGGTCGGCAAGCCGACGACGCCGAAGCGCGCCACCGTCTCGTCGCCGACCAGGACGATCGGATACGGCAGTGGATCGCGCTCGGCGAGGAAGGAGCGCACGTCGTCGGCGGTGCCGGAGTAGGCCGCCGCCCCCAGCACGGTGAAGCCGCGCGGCGCCAGCTCGCGGTGCAGCTCGGCGAGGGTCGGGAAGGAGGCGATGCAGGGCACGCACCACACCGCCCAGAAATCGACCAGCACCACCTTGCCGGCCAGCGACCGGGGGTCGAAGGGCCGGCCGTCGAGGTCGCGGGCCACCAGGTCCGCGAGGGTGGGCTCGGGCTCGCCGGCGGCGCCCGCGGGCGCCGCCGGGCCGAGGACGAGGGCGAGGACGAGGGCGACGGCGAGCGCCGCTCCACGCCCGACGGATCGGTACGGTGACGTCGTCTTCGTCTTCATGGGGGCGATGCTACCCCCCCGGCGCCGGCCGGCGCCTATCGATTCTTGCGTTTTTGACCCTCAGCGCCGGTGCCGGCGGCGGTAGGCGCTCGGCGACGCCCCGGCCTGCCGGCGGAAGAGATTGGCGAAGGAGGTGGGGCTCTGGTAGCCGACCGCCAGGGCGACGTCGGCGATCGACCGATCGCTCGCCGCCAGCAGCTGCCGGGCGCGCTCCAGCCGGCGCCGGGTGAGATAGCCGTGCGGGGTGGTGCCGAAGGCGGCCTTGAACAGGCGCAGGAAGTGATGCGGCGCCAGGCAGGCCGCCGCCGCGATGCGCTCCAGGGTGAGGGGCTCGGCGTAGCAGCCGTCGATCAGGTCGCGGCCGCGGTGCAGGCGACGGTAGAGCTCCTCGCGGGTCGAGGGACGCACCGCCGGCAGGCGGGCGACCTCGCGGGCGACGTCGCGGTGGCGCTCGAGCAGGCGCTCGAGCAGACGCCGCAGCCGCTCCTCCAGCCAGCCGTCGTCGACCGGGCCGCGGCGCAGGCGCGAGCGCAGGTCGAGCAGCTCCGGCATCACCCGATCGTCGTAGGGATAGAGGCGCTCGTAGAACTCGACCGGCGCCGGCGCGGCAGGTGCGGGATCGTCGAGCAGGGCGTCCGCCGGCGTCGTCAGGCTGCGCTGGACCTCCTCCGCCAGGCCGGGACGGAAGAAGACCGAGAAGGTGTCGACCGGCCGCCGGGAGTGGATGGCGCTGGCGTAGCGCCGGCCCTGGTTGAGCAGCAGATACCGGCCCGGCTCGACGACGAAGCGCGCGTCGCCGGCGGCGTGCAGCTCGCTGCCGCGGAAGACGCACTTGATCGACAGCGGTCCGGCGCGCTCCGGATACTCGAGCTCCGTACCGCTGGCGTCGACCACGAAGCTGGGCCAGCCGGGCACGGGGCAAGGGCGGGGGAAGTCGCGCAGGATCATCATGCCTCCATACGCTCGCCGGCGCGCCGAGGTTCGCTCGTCGCGCCAGGCGCAGCGGCTGGCGCCGCGCAGCGGGAGGCTGGCCGCTCACGCATCTAGACGAAGGTGTAGAGGTGCTCGGCGATGGCGCTCCGGCGACGGGCGAAGACGCTGCGCGGCGCCCGCTCCCAGGCCGCGAGAAGCTGCCGCCAGCGGTCGACCTCGGGCGTGCGGTCGATGAGGAAGTCCTCCAGCGCCAGGCAGTCGAGGCCGGCATCGGCAAAGCAGAAGAGGGCGTCGACCGGCGAGCAGACGATCGGCTCGCCGCGCACGTTGAGGGAGGTGTTGAGCAGCAGCGGGCAGCCGGTGCGCCGGTGGAAGGCGGCGAGCACGGCGGCGAAGCGCGGGCAGACCTCGGGGTCGACGATCTGCGGCCGGGTGGAGCCGTCGGCGTGGGTGATCGCCGGCAGCTCGAAGGGGGAGCGCACGGCACAGGTCTCGACCATGAAGGGAGCGGGGCCGGCGAGATCCAGGTGCTCGGCGGCGTGGGCGGCGAGCACGCTGGGGGCGAAGGGGCGGAAATCCTCGCGGCGCTTGACCCGCTGATTGAGGCGTTGGCGCATCCCCGCCTCGAGGGGGCTGGCGAGGATCGAGCGGCCGCCGAGGGCACGCGGCCCGAGCTCCATGGCACCGTGGAAGAAGCCCACCACCTTGCCCGCTGCCAGGCGCTCGGCGATCGCCTCGGCCAGCGCCTCGTGACGCCCGCGGTAGTCCTCGCAGGCGACGCCGGTGGCGCGCAGCAGGGCGTCGATCTCCTCCGCCGCGTAGCGCGGGCCGTAGAAGACGTGGCGCAGGGTCTCGCCCGGCCGCCGGCCGGTACGCGCGGCGTGGGCCAGGGCGGCGGCGCCGAGAGCAGCCCCGGCGTCCCCCGCCGCCGGCTGGACGAAGAGCCGCTCGAACGGTCCCTGGCGGCGGATGCGGCCGTTGGCCACCGCGTTCAAGGCGACGCCGCCGGCCATCGCCAGGGCGCCGGCGCCGGTCCGCTGGTGGAGGTAGCGCAGCTTCTCCAGCAGGGTCTCCTCCACCACCAGCTGCAGGCTTCGCGCCACGTCCTGATGAAAGCGGCCGATCGCCTCCCCCGGCCGCCGCGGCGGCGCGCCGAAGAGCTCGCACAGGGCCGGGGCGTACATGCGCTCGCCGCGCAGGAAGTCGAAGTAGCGCAGGTTGAGCCGATACTGGCCGTCGGGCCCCATGCCGATCAGCTGGCAGACCTGGTCGACGAAGCGCGGCTCGCCGTAGGCCGCCAGCCCCATCACCCGCCCCTCCCCATCGTTGATCGGAAAGCCGAGGTAGGCGGTCACGGTGGCGTAGAGCAGGCCGAGGGAGTGGGGGAAGACGACCTGTTCGAAGAGCTCGAGCTGCCGCCCGGCGCCGCGGCCGTAGCTGGTCGTCGCCCAGGCGCCGACGCCGTCGGCGACCAGGATCGCCGCCTCGTCGAAGCCGGAGTAGAAGAAGGCGCTGGCGGCGTGGCAGAGGTGGTGGGGGAAAACGTCGATCGCCCCCTCCCAGCCGAGACCGCGGCGGATCGCCTGAAGCGGCCCCTCGGGATCGAGCCACGCCAGCTCGTCGTCCGCCGCCGGGCCGGCCCACAGCTGGCGGGCGAGCTTGCGCCGCGGCGGCTCGTAGTAGGCCACGGCGTCGACGCCGGTGAGATCGAGCCCGCCCCGGCGCAGGCAGAAACGGAAGGCCTCCACCGGCAGCCGCGGGTCGTGCTTGGCGCGCGAGAAGCGCTCCTCCGACGCCGCCGCCACCAGGGTGCCGTCGCGCAGCAGGCAGCAGGTCGACTGGTGGTAGAAGGCGGAGATGCCGACGACGTTCATCGTTCGCCGACTAGTCTACCCGCCCCGCGTAAGCCGGATCGAAAGGTCGATCGTCGAAGGTGCCCGGCCAGCGGGTCGGCCCCGCGTAGGATAGACTCGCTTCCGATTTCGCCAACCGAACAGGAGAAATGCCATGTCGTCCGTTGCCAAGGTCATCGAGATTTCCGCCTCCTCCCCGAAGAGCTTCGAAGACGCCATCGAAAGCGGCATCGCCAAAGCCGCGAAGACGGTCAAGAACATCACCGGCGCCTGGGTCAACGAGGAGAAGGTGCGGGTGGAGAACGGCCAGGTCGTCGAGTGGCGGGTCAACCTCAAGGTCTCCTTCGTCCTCGACGAGTGAGGCCCGCGCAGGTCATGTGGCGAGCCGCCGTCCTAGCCTGCGCCCTGCCCTTGACCTGCGCCGCCGGCGCGGCGGCGCAAGGCAGCGGCTCGGCTGCCGGCGGCGTGCCCCTGGTGGTGGCGGTCGACACCAGCCGCTCCCTCACCCCGGCGCAGCTGGCCGAGGTGGTGACGCGGCTCGAGGAGACGCTCCCCCTGTTGCCGGAGGAGACCGGCGCCGGCCTGCTGATCTTCGACGACGCGCCGCGCTGGCTGGTGCCGCTCGAGGCGTCGCCGGCGCGCCTCGCCGGCGCCCTCCCCGGACTCCGGCCGCAGGGCGAGCACACCCAGCTCAACGACGCCCTCTTCTTCGCCGTCCGCGCCCTCGAGGGAGGCGGCGTCGTGCTGCTGGTCACCGACGGCCGCGACGAAGACTCCGCCACCACGGTCGACGACATCGCCCGCCGCTGCGAAGCCCAGGGGGTGCGGATCCTCGCCCTCGGCGCCGGCTCGCGGGTCGACCGGCGCTCCCTGCGACGCCTCGCCCTGCTCTCCGACGGCACCTATCTCGGCACCGTCGGCGAGGTCGCTGCGCCGGCGATCGCCGGCGCCGTCGCCGCCGCCCGGACGGCGGTCGGGGTCGAACGCGACCGCCTCCGGCCGCCGCCGCCGGCGTTGCCCGCGCCCCAAATCAGCACCCCGCCGCCGCCCCCGCCCGCCGTGGCGGAGAGCGACGGCGGTCGCCTCGAATCGCCGGAGCCCTCCTGGCGCCGGCCGGTGGTCGCCGGTGGCGGGATGCTGCTCGCCGCCGCCCTCGCCTTCCTGCTGTGGCGCCGCCGCCTCAAGGCCAGCCGGCACTGCCCGCGCTGCGGCAGCGAGCTCGACGCCGGCGGCGACTGCACCTACTGCGCCGCCGAAGAACGCCGCCGGCGGCTCGAGGAGGTGCCGGTGCTCGCCCCCGGCGAGCTGCAGGAGGTGAGCGACAAGACGGTGCTCGTCGATCGCCTGGCGCTCGATGAGCAGCTCGAAGAGACCCGCCTGCTCACCCAGCAGCTGCTGCTCGAGGTGCGCGAGCGCGGCGCCCCTCCCCGCCTCTACGCCCTCGACGACGAGCACGCCGTCGCCATCGGCCGCAACGCCGAGGGCAATACCCTCTTCGTTCCCGACCCCGCTCTCTCCGCCCATCATCTGAAGATCGTGCCGCGGGGCGGGGGCCGCTACGAGCTGCTCGACCTCGGCTCGACCAACGGCACCTTCGTCAACGGCGAACGCCGCCAGCTCGCCACCCTCGTCGCCGGCGACGTGGTCACCGCCGGCCATCTCGAGCTCAAGCTCATCGCGAGCACCGACCCTCTACGGTAAAGCCCGCGCGGCGGCGGCTCGTCCCGGTCAGTCGGCGAGAGCGCGGGCCATGCGCTCGAGGCCGCGCTCGAGGTCGGGAATGGAGCTGGCGAAGGAAATGCGCAGGTGATCGTCGCTGCCGAAGGCGATGCCCGGGACCACCGCCACGCCGGCGACCTCGAGCAGGTGCTCGGCCAGGGCGACGGAGCCCCGGCGGCCGGGACGGTAGCAGGCGGAGACGTCGGGCAGAACGAAGAAGGTACCGGCGGGCGGCCTGCAGCGCACTCCGGGCATCGCCCGCAGGCGCTCGATCACCAGGTCGCGGCGGGCGCTGAAGGCGGCGATCATGGTGGCGACGTCGTCCTCCGCTTCTTCGAGGGCGGCGAGGGCGCCGCGCATGGCGAAGGAAGTCGGGTTGGAGGTCATGTGGCTCTGCAGATCCTGCACCTTGGCCATCAGCGCCGGCGGCCCGAGGACGAAGCCGACCCGCCAGCCGGTCATGGCATAGGTCTTGGAGAACGAGCCCACCAGCACCACGGTGTCGGGGAATTCCCGCGCCAGGGCGGCGGCGCTGGGGAAGATCAGGCCGTCGTAGATCACCCGGTCGTAGGTTTCGTCGCTGATCACCACCACGCCGCGGTCGGCGCAGGCTTCGACGATGCGCCGCAGGTCGTCCGCCGGCACGATGCCGCCGGTCGGATTGCACGGGGTGTTGAGCAGCACCACCCGGGTGCGCTCGCTGAGGGCTTCGATCACCGGCTCGGCGTGGATGGTGTAGCCGTCCCGCCAGTCGGTGGTCACCGTCACCACCCGGGCGCCGGCGAAGCGCGCCTGCGCCTCGAAGCTGACCCAGGCGGGAATCGGCAGCACCATTTCGTCGCCCTCGTCGAGCAGCACCATCATCAGCTCGAAGAGCCCGGCCTTGGCGCCGACGGTGACCAGCACGTCCGACGGCGTCCACGGGGTGCGGTGGCGCTCGGCGTAGCGCGCGGCGAGAGCGCGGCGCAGCTCGCCGATGCCGGCCGCCGGGGTGTAGCGGGTAAAGCCCTCGGCCAGAGCGCGGCGCGCCGCCGCCACCGCCGACGGCGGCGAGTCGAAGTCCGGCTCGCCGACGCTGAAGCTGATCACGTCGCGCCCTGCCGCACGCAGCTCCGCCGCCCGCCGGGTGACGCGCATGGTGGCCGACTCGGCCAGGGTGTCGACGCGCCGAGCGAATCTCATGGGCGCGGCATGGTATCATCCGCCGCGCCGGCAGGCGACGATTTTCTGCCCTGCCCGCCACGCCGAGAAGAATGCCATGACCGCCCTCCTGCGCCCGCTCGTCCCGCTCCTGCTGCTCGCCTCGGTGGCGCCGGCGGCGGCGGCGCCCCAGGTCTGGTTGAACGACGTCGCCGCGGCCGAGAAGGCGGCGGCCGAGCGCGACGCCTTCATCCTCGTCGACCTCTACGCCGACTGGTGCGGTTGGTGCAAGGTGCTGGAGCGCGAGGTCTTCTCCAGCGAAGCCTTCCGTCGCTTCGCCAGCGACTTCGTGCTGCTGCGGGTGGACGTCGAGGACGGCGGCGAGGGCAGCTTGATGCAGGCCCGCTACGGCGTCGTCGACCTCCCCACCCTGCTGATCCTCGAAGCCGGCGGGGCGCGGGTCGGCCAGGTCTCCGGCTACGCCCCGGTGGAGCGTTACCTCGCCCAGCTGCGCGCCGAGCTGAAGCGCTACGAGGAGCTTGTCGGCCACTTCGAGGCGGTGCGCCGCAGCGGCGACGCCGGCGCCCTCTCGGCCCTGGCGGAGGCCTTCCACCGCCGTCGCGACGGGGCGCGAGCAGCGGCGCTCTACGACCGGCTCGCCGCCGAGCTCAAGCCCGGCTCGCCGCAGTGGGCCGACGTGCAGGCGCGGCTCGCCGACGCCCGGCGACTGGCCGGCGACTGGGCGGGGGCGCGCCAGAGTCTGGAGCGAGCCCGCGCCGCCGCCCGCAGCCTCGACGACCGCCGGCTGCTCGAGCAGGTCGAGCTGCTGCACGTGCAGATCGCCCAGGAAGCGGGCGACTGCGACGAGGCCGAGCGCTCCCTGGAGAGCTTCCTCCGCGATCACCCCGAGAGCCCCCTGCGCCGCGAAGCGCGGCGCGCCCTCGCCGCCCTGCGCCGCGGCGAGCCGGCGACCTGCGGCTGAGGGGCCGCGAGGCGCCACAGCGAGGCGGCCGCTGCCCGGCCCGCTCTCGTCAGGCTGCGGCCACCGCCGGGCCGACGGCAAGGGGTAGAATCGTCCGCGACGGTCCGTCCAGAGAAGACGGGGGGCGTGGGGCGCACCGACGCGATGGCACGATCGACCGCAGAAGACCCGATTCCCGGCTCCCCGGCGCGGCGCCGGCGGCTCAACCTCGCCCTCTTCCTGCTGCTGGTGGTGCTCGCCATCCTCTACGGCCACCTCCACCTGCGCGGCTGGGTGAACGGTCTCTACCTGGCCGGCGGCACCGTCTCCCTCGCGCTGCTGTGGCAGATCGTGGGCTGGACGGTTACCACCTTCACCGACGTCGACCTCAAGGCGCTCGCCCGCGAGCTGCTGCGCCGGCCCGGGGCCACCAGGCTGCTCGCCGCCGGCCTGCTGCTCCTCGCCCTGCTCTACGCCGTCACCTCGTCGATCTACGCCGTCTACCAGCCGGGGGCACCGGCGGCGCGCTATCGCATCGCCGTGCTGCGCCACGGGGAGAGCTACCTCGGCCCCCTCGAGGTCAGCGCCGAGCGACCGGTGGCCGGCCGGCCGTTCTTCTTCGGCGGCAGCCGCCGGCTCGAGGTTCGTCTCGAGCAGCCGGCCGACTTCCAGCCTCTGACGCGCACCGTCCGGGCGTGGAGCGCGGCGCGCATCGCGGTGCCGGGGGCTTTCACGCCGCGCCACCTCACCGTCCTGCGGCTGGTGCCCGGGCTCACCCTGAAGAACGAGTTGCCGGCGCCGGCGGACGAGCCCGAGGTGCGCTACGAGCTGTGGGCGACGGTCGGCCACAAGCTCGCCGAGCCCCTGCGCGACCTGCGCCGCCAGACGGTCTACCTGGGGGCGCCGGCGGCGGACCTCGAGCGCCTCGCCGAGGGCCACGACCGGGACGCCTTCGAGCGCTTTCTCGACGGCTACCTGAGCGATGCCGGGGTGCCGGATGCGGCCCGCGGGGGGCTCAAGAGCCAGTGGCAGCGGGCACCGCAACTCCTGCCCACCGCCGAGGCCGGAACCGGCGACGCCGTCGAGCTCGAGCTGCGGCGCATCTACCCCGACCGCCGGGAGGAATGCGTCGCCCGCGCCACGGTGACCCTGGCCGGGGACGATAGAATCCAGTCCTACGTATTGGAGAAGGGAGGTTGTTGACCATGGCCGCCGAGCGCGCCCCCCTCGTCGCCATCCTGCTCCTGCCCCTGGCGGTCGCCGCTGGCGCGCCGTCCTCGGCGGCGGAGCCGCTGGTGGCCACCGGCCTGAAGATCGAGGCCAGCGCCTTCGCGATCAACCTGGGCAGCGGCAAGACCGCGGTCGAGACCGCGATCGCCGACCACCTGGCGCAGCACGCCGGGCGGAACTTCCGCTTTCTGCGCTGGCCGGCGAGCGCCGAACGGACGTCGCACCCGGTCGCCGACGCCCGCCTCGGCCTCCGGCTGGTGGAGGAGGAGCGTCCCTTCGGCAAGGCGATCTTCCTGCTCTACGAGGCCGGCATCGGCGACCGGGTCCTGGCCGTCCCCGGCCTGCCGCGGCACGAGGTCTACGACGTCTTCGACGACCAGCCGACGCACAATCCCCTGCAGCTGATCATCGACCTCAAGGAGGTGATCGACGGCGACTTCGAGCGCGACGACAGTTTCCTGCAGGCGCTGGAGGAGTCCTTCCTGCGCTTCATCCCGCTCGAAGCCGAGGTCCTCGCCCACCCGCCCTTGCAGTCGGTCATCGTCACCGTGCCCTGGCAGGACCTGCGAGCCGCCACCGGCTCCGAGCTGCGGGTCGAGCTCAAGGCCCGGGCGCCGGCCGCCACCAGCGCCGCCGGCGCCACGTCGCGCTCCGCCGCCACGCCGCTGGCCGATGCGCCGTCCCAGGACGGCACCCTGCTGCTGCGACCGACCGGTGCCATCGACGACGCCCGCTGGCCGGGGATGACCCAGTGCGCCGTCGACCAACTCGACTTCCCGGGCCTCGCCTCGCCCTGGGACGACCGTCTCGCCACCGTCCTCGAGCGCCCCAACCTGCTGGCGGCGCAGGTCTTCATGCACTGCTACGTCCTCGACCCGCGGTCCGACATGCCCGGCGGCGTCGACGTCGTCTTCTAGGACTCCGCCATGCACCCCAGCCGCCCGACGCCGTCCTCAGCCCCACGTCCGACCCTCGGGCCGGGCCAGGCCTCTCCACCCGCGAGCACCAGGACCCGCGGGCGCACCCTACGTCCCGACCGAACGCGGGGACTGGGCGCAGCGGCGCGAAGCGAGCCGGCGATCCACCGACCGCCGACAGGCCCCGCCTACCCGGCCACGGACGCCACAAGGCCGACCCAGGGCCAGGCCTCTGAGCGCCCGAGCACCAGGACCCGCGGGCGCACCACACCGTGGGTGCTCGGCTTGCTGCTGGTCGCGGCGGCGGCGCCGGCGGCGGCGGACGACGAGCTGGCGGCGGGCCAGCGAGCGGTACGGGAGGGGCGCTGGGGCGACGCGGTCGCCGTTCTCTCGCCCCTCTGCCCGCAGCTGGCGGAGGACGCCGCGTCGCAGGCGCGCTGCTTCTTCTACCTCGGGGTGGGGTGGCAGCAGCTCGCCGCCGCAGCCGGGTCGGAGGAGGCCGAGGGCGGCCAGAGTGGGGAGCGTCTCAGCTCCGCGGGCAAACAAGAGCTCGCCGGGGCTCTCGACGACGAACGCCGGGCGCTGCGCCGGAGAGCGGTCGACTCCTACCAGCGGGCCCTCGAGCTCGATCCGTCGGCGGCGCCGGCGCACCACAACCTGGCGAAGCTCCACGCCGAGCTCGGGGACGCCGAGCGGGCGGCGCACCACTTCGAGCTCGCCCTCCAGCACGCCGACGGCCGGCGCCGGCCGGCCTACCTCGAAAGCTACGGCGACTTCCTGGCGGCGCGCGGCGACCGGCGGGGGGCGACGTCGCGCTACCGCCAGGCGGTGCTCCTGGCGCCGCGCAGCAGCAGCGCCCACGACAAGCTGATGGCGGTCTATCGCCGCGATCCCGAGGGGCTCGTCGCCTACCTCCGGCGGCTGGTCGACGGCGGCCAGGTACTGCGCGCCCGCCGCACCGCCCTCGACTTCCTCGCCCCCGCCCAGCCGGCGACCGACCCGGACTTCGAGAGCCCCCTGGGCCCCGCCCAGCGCCGGCAGCTCCTCACCGTCGTCGCCGCCGCCCTGAGCGGCGAGGTCTACGACCGCCGCGCCTTCCCCGACGGCGACGTCGCCGCGCGCCTGCAATGGATCGCCGATCACGACCGGACCCTCGGCGACGGGGCGCGGGAGATCCTGCGCATGCACCAGCGCGCCAGCTGGCGGCCCGAAGACTACCGCTGGTGGGCGGCGCGCGGCGCAGGCAACGAAACGGGCGGGGCGGAGCCGCGCGACGCCTTCCGCCGCCTGGTGCGCGCCATGGGGCGCTGGTACCAGCGGCACGGCGAGGGCGGGGTGGCGGA
This sequence comes from Acidobacteriota bacterium, assembly GCA_003697015.1. Lineage (GTDB taxonomy): Bacteria > Acidobacteriota > Thermoanaerobaculia > Multivoradales > J023 > J023. Next base: position 14,658 of record RFGL01000045.1, read on the forward strand.
GAAGTGCTACCGGCTGGCGGACGAGCTGGTGGCGGAGGAGAGCGACCCCCAGGCCGCGCGCGAGCTCGCCGATCTCTACCTCGAACGCGGCGAGCGCGACAAACTGCTCGAGCTCGTCGGCCGCTACGAGAGCCGTCTGCAGGAGGCCGCCGGCGGCCGCCGGGCGAGCGAAACCCTCCTCGCCTACCGCCTCACCACCGGCCGCATGCTCGACCACCTCGGCCAGCGCGGCGACGGCACCTCGCCGGCTTCGGCCATCTACCAGCTCGAGCGCGGCTTCCAGCTCGCCAGCCGCCTCGACGCCGAAGACGCCGCCCGTCTCGGCGCCCGCTACGTCAACCTCCGTCCGCCGCGCTTCCCGCCTGCCCTGGTCGAGCGCCTGGCCGAGGGCTATCGGGCGGCGGGCCGGCTCGAGCAGGCCAACGAGGTGCGCCTGGCGGCGGTCGAGAGCTACCAGCAGAACCGTCACCTCCGCGCCGCCCAGGAAGTGCTCCGGGCCACCGACGCCGCCACCCTCACCACCGCACAGCAGGCCCGCCTCGCCGACCTCGCCCCCGCGCTTGACGACGCCACCCTCGACCTGCTCTACCAAGGCGGCGGGTCGTACCTCCAGAGCGGCGACGTGCTGAGAACGGCGCAGACCTGGGAACATCCGTTCTTCCCCGATCAGGCCGACGACGACCTCTCCCTGGCCTTGGCCTACGGCGTCCTGGGAGACTTCCGCCGCGCCCTCGACTACGCCGGCAAGGTGCTGCGCCGCGATCCCGACAACCCCTCGGCCCTGCTCCTGCGCTACGACGCCTTGCGCGCGATGGGCGACGACGAGGCCGCCGCCGAGGCCCTCATCCGACTCAAGCGCCTCCCCCCCGGCAAGCTCGCCGCCGACCCCGGGGGCGTCGATCGGCTGCGCTCCCTGCCGCCGCCGGAGCTCCAGCCGGCCGGGCCTCCCCCGGCCGACCTCGAGAGGCTGCTCGCCGCCGGCCAGCGCGGCCTCGCCGCCGGCGAGCTGGAACGCGCCAAAGACTTCCTCCAGCGCGCCCTCGAGCTGGCCCCGGACGATCCCCGGGTCCACCTCCGACTCGGCCTCGTGCTGTGGAAGAGCGGCGAGCAGGCCGAGGCCCGCCGCCACCTCGAGATCGTCCTCGAGCTCGCCCCCGGCAGCGACGAGGCGGCAACCGCCCGCCAGCTCCTCGAAAGTGGCGGCTAGCGGACCTCAGCCCGGGGCAAGAATCCGGGGATCCGACCCCGCGGTAGACTGCCCGGCGACGATGAGCGATCCCCCGTCCCTCGCACGCTCCGAGCGCGGCCATGCCCTGGCGATCGCCGCCGCCTTGGCGAGCGCCGGTCTCGCGGCGCTGATCGAGATCCGCTTCACGATCCCCAGCGGCGGCCTGCTGACCCTGGGGGCCACCGCCTTCGGCGCCTGGCTGCTGGTCCGCCGGCCGGTCGAGGTCTTCCCCTCCTCCCCCGCCGGCGACGACCTCCACGCCCTCCTCGACCGGCGCCGGGAGCGCCAGCAGGCGGTGCGCTGGTTCATCCACATGCGCTGGATCGCCGCCGTCGTATCCTTCGGCCTCATCCTCTACGCCGTGCCGGTACGGCGCTTCCTCCCCCCGGCGGCCCTGCTGCTGCTCGGCGGCTGGTGGCTCGCCCTGGTGGTGGCCAATCTCGCCTTCCGCTACTGGGCCCGGCGAGCGTCGGGATTCGAGCGCCAGATCCTGGTCCAGGGCATCACCGACCTGATCATCCTCACCGGCTTTCTCAACGCCTCGGGAGGCATCGAGAATCCCCTCTACTTCGCCTACGTCTTCCACGTCATCATCGCCGCCATCCTGCTCTCGAGACGGGGCGCCCTGCTCCTCACCACGGCGGCGGCATTGCTCTTCCTCGCCCTGGCGGTGGGCGAGTACACCCACCTGCTGCCCCATTTCACCAACCACCTCTTCCCCCATGCCAACGCCGTCGCCAGCCCCCAGCAGGGCGGCGCCGGCCACCACCATGCCGCTGCCGGACACGCCGCCCACTCGCCGGTATTCGTCCTCGGCCAGACCCTCCCCTTCCTCGCGCTCCTGCTGCTCACCGCCTACCTCACCCGGTTGATCGTCGAGCGCCTGCGGCGACGCGAGGGCCAGCTCGAGCGGGCCGGCCGCAGCCTGATGCTCGAGCACCAGCGCCTCGAACGGGTCGTCGAGACCACCGGCGTCGGCATGATGCTGGTCGCCCGCGACCTGTCCATCCCCTGGGCAACCGAGCGCGCCGTACGCTGGATCGGCCGCTCCAGCACGCGACCGGAGGGCACCTGCCCGCTCCGCGGCACCGGCGACGGCTGCCCCACCTGCATCGCCGAGTCCACCTGGGCCAGCGGTCAACCCGGCGAGCTGGAACGCACCCACAAACCGGCAGGCGGCGGCCTGCGCTACTTCCGCCATGCCACCTCGCCGGTGCTCGACGACGCCGGCCGCATCGTCCAGGTCGTCGAGCTGATCGAAGACGTCACCGCCCGCAAGGCCCTCGAGGCCGAAGCGATCCACCAGGGCAAGCTCTCCGCCCTCGGCCAGATGGCCGCCGGCGTGGCGCACGAGATCGGCAATCCCCTGTCCTCCCTCTCCACCCGCCTCAGCCTGCTCGAGCGGCGGCCCGATCCCGACTTCGTCCGCCAGAGCGTCACGTTGCTGCGCGGCCAGATCGAGCGCATCCGCCGCATCGTCCACGGCATTTCCCTCTTCGCCCGCAGCCCCAAGCACGAGTGGTCGCGGTGGAAGCTCAACGAGGCGGTGGGCGAGACCCTGGAGATCGCCCGCCTGTCGCCGGCGGGACGCAAGGTGCGCTTCACGACCGAGCTGCACGAGCCGTCGCCGGTGGCCCGCGGGGCGCGGGATCAGATCGTCCAGGTACTGCTCAACGTCTTCCTGAACGCCGCCGAGGCGAGCCACGAAGGGGGCGAGGTCGAGATCGCGACCGGCGAGCGCAACGGTTGGGTCGAGGTGCGGGTGCGCGATCACGGCGCCGGCATCGCACCGGAGCACCGCGGGCGGCTCTTCGAACCCTTCTTCTCCACCAAGTCCAACGGCACCGGGCTCAGCCTGTCGATCTCCTACAGCCTGGTGAACGCCCACGGCGGTACCATCGAGGTCGACAGCGAGGAGGGACGGGGCTCCACCTTTACCGTCAAGCTGCCGGCGGCGCCGGCGGCCGGTGACGATGGGCCACCAGGATGAGCGCCAAGGTCCTGATCATCGACGACGAAGAGCTCTTCCGCGAGGATCTCGCGACCCTGCTCGAGTCCGAGGGCTTCCGCTGCCGCACCGCGGCCGACGGCGAGAGCGGCCTCGAGCTGGCGCGGCAGGAGGCGCCCGACGTGGTGCTCACCGACCTGATGATGCCCGGCATCAGCGGCCTCGAGGTGGTCCACCGTCTGGCCGAGCTGAGCCCGGAGTCGGCGGTGATCGTCATCACCGCCTTCGGCTCCCTCGACACGGCGGTCGACGCCTTCCGCAAGGGCGCCGCCGACTACCTGCTCAAGCCGGTGGTGCCGGAAGACCTCTTCGCCAAGATCCGCCGCATCCAGGAGATGCGCCGGCTGGAACGCGAGGTGCACTACCTGCGCCGGGCGGTGGCCGAGGCCGGGCCGGGGATCCGTCTGGTCGGCTCGAGCCCGGCGATGAGCCGGGTGCGGGAGCTGATCGAACGGATCGCCGAGGCGCCGAGCCCGGTACTGATCCTCGGCGACACCGGCACCGGCAAAGAGGTGGTCGCGCGCTCCATTCACCACCGCGGCAAAGGCGACCGGGCGCCCTTCGTCGCCGTCAACTGCGCCGCTCTGCCCCGCGAGCTGGCCGAGAGCGAGCTCTTCGGCCATGCCCGCGGCGCCTTCACCGGCGCCGTGCGGGACAAGCCGGGGGTCTTCGAAATCGCCGCCGGCGGCACCCTCTTCCTCGATGAGATCGGCGAAATGCCCCTCGACCTGCAACCCAAACTGCTGCGGGCGATCGAAGAGCAACGCGTCACCCGGGTCGGCGGCGTGCGGCCGGTCGACACCCCGGTACGCATCATCGCAGCGACCAACCGCGACCTCGGGAAGATGGTCGACGACGGCACCTTCCGCCGGGACCTCTACTTCCGCATCCGGGTGGTCGAGATCGTCCTGCCCCCCCTGCGGCAACGCCGCGAAGACGTCCCCGAGCTGGTCGATCATCTCCTGCGTCGCCTGTGCCTGCGCCTGAAACGGAAGGTACGCGCGGTCGAGCCGGCGGCCATGCGGGTGCTGATGGCCGCCGACTGGCCGGGCAACGTGCGCGAGCTGGAGAACGTCCTCGAACGGGCGCTGATCCTCGCCGACGGCGACACCCTGCGTCTCGAGCACCTGCCGGCCGAATTCCGCCGCAGCGACGACCCCGACCGGGCGTCCGACGACCTGCGAGCCGCGGTCCGGGCCTACGAGGCGCACCACATCCAGCAGGTCCTCGAGGCCGCCGGCGGCAACCGCGAGGAGGCCGCCCGGCGGCTGGGCATCGATCCCTCGACCCTCTACCGCCGGCTCAAGGAGCTCGAGCTCCAACCTCCCGCCCGCGGCGACGACTGAACGCCCCCCCTCAGGCCAGCGTCTTGCAGGCCTGCAAGAGCGCGCTCCCCAGCCCCTTGCAGCGCTGCAAGAGATCCCTCCCCCGGGGCCTCCCCTCGGTCCGGGATTCGTGGCGTAATTAATTGCAAAAAAACAACTTAGGTAATCTTCTTCCGGCTGGCATCGGCCTTGCTCATAGCCCTGGCGAAGGGAGACGACGATGCGAGTTCAAGACCTTGATGCCTGGACCAAGAAGCTCGTCGCGGTGGCTCTCGAAGAACTGCGACGGGTCGATCGCGAAGCGGTTTGGAGCTCCCGCCTGATCGGCGCCCTCTCCCAGCGCCTGCGCAGCATCCTCGCTCGCGAGATCGGCACGGGCGAGCCCCGCGAGGTTCCCGAAGGGTTGGCCGACGAGCTCGCCCTGGCGGTCTATTTCACCCTCGCGGCGGACGGGCCCGGACGGGGCGCGCCGCCGCGGCTGCTCGCCTCCCTCAACCGAGGCTTGAGCCAGGCGCTGGGGTCGCTGGCTCCGGCGGGTAGAACCGATCCGACCCATGGAGGTGGAGACATGTACAGGAAGACGATCATCGCTGCCGCCGTCTGCGCGCTCTTCGTGGCAGTGCCGGCAGCTCAAGCGACGCCCGAGTTCGCCAAGCAGTGGCAGGCGAGCTGCAGCTCCTGCCACGTCGGGGCGCCGACCGAGCTCGACGAGGAGGGCATCGCCTTCAAGCTCGCCGGCTATGACATGGACGTCGAGCCCAAGATCCGCCATCCCAAGCTCTTCCTCTCGCTGCTCACCGACCTGGCGACCTACGACACCGCCAGCGACGACATGGAGCGGCCGGACAGCGCCAGCCTCTACACCCTGCTGCGGCTGGACAAGAAAAACCGGGTCAAGATCTTCGCCATCGGCGAGCTGACCGACGAGGACGAAGGGGGGCTGAACCTCGACTTCGCCCACGGCCACGTGCAGATCAACCCCTGGACCGAGGAGCCCGAGAAGCTCAACCTGCGCATCGGCAACGTCGAGCCGACCACCCGGCTGTGGAATACCGACATGCGGCGTCCCTTCGAGACCGCGCTGTGGGGCGGCGTCAGCACCGGCAGCGGCCTGCTGGAGCATGCCGGCGGCGGCCACCACGCGCACGGCGGCGGCGGTGCGCCGGCCATCCTCCCGGGCTCCGACTGGGGTGCCGACCTCTCCGCCGTCCTGAACCGCGGCCTGCTGGTGGCCGGCGGCGTCGCCGGCGACTATGCCTACGGCGGCGTCTTCGTCAAGCGCGGCGGCCGCGGCTTCGACAACAGCACGGTGCCCGAGGACTTCGACTACGGCGCCCTCTCCGAGAAGGAGCGCGAGGCCTTCAACCGCAAGCAGATCAACCTGGCCAAGAAGTGGGAACGGTCGGTGATCTTCGGCCTCTCGGCCTACGCCGGCAACGGCAGCCAGGACGTCTTCGACGGCTCCTTCCTGGCAGCGGTGGAGGCCGATCACGATCCCCACGCGATGGAGGACGACGAGCACGGTGAGGCCGGCGACGACCACGGCGCCGAAGGCGACGACGACCACGGCGACGACGACCACGGCGACGACGACCACGGTGACGACGACCACGGCGACGACATGGGCCACATGGACGACGACCACGCCGTGGACGACGACCACGCCGACTTCTTCCCCACCCGCGTCGTCAGCAGCACCCGGCTGGTCGGCGAGGTCAAGGCGCGCTGGGATCGCTACAGCTTCTACGCCGTCGGCGTCTACGGCGAGAACGACTACGCCCTCGGCGATCCCCTGGCCTGGGACGAAGCCGGCCTCTTCGCCCGCACCGGAGGCGAGTCGCGCTCCTTCCTCGCCTGGGCCCTCGAAGCCTCAGCCCGCTTCAAGGTCAGCCGCCAGCTCAGCGGCCGCGCCGCCCTGCGCTACGAGCAGCTGGCGCCTGAAGCCGACGCCGCCGCACGCTTCGAGCGGGTGGTGGCCAACGTCACCGTCCCGATCCGCATGATGCGGCCGGCCCTGTGGCCCTACCTCGAGCTGTCGCAGAACTTCTTCGACGACCAGCTCGAGGGCCGCGTCGGACTGCGGCTCGGGTTCTGAAACCGGACCATCCCCGGGGCGGCGGCAAGCCGCCGCCCCGCGACGCTCACCATGAGCCGAGGAGATCGAGAAATGAACGCGAACATCAAGACCGCCCTGGCATTGACGCTCTTCACCCTGGTCGCCGGCGTCGCCCCGGCGGCGACGATCCAAGGCACCGCCGCCTGCGACGACGACTGCGACGGCGTGGTCGTCTTCCTCGAGGGCGTCCCCGCCGCCGCCGCCGGCGACGACGCCACCGCCGAGCTGGACCAGGTGGACCGCACCTTCGTGCCCAAGGTGCTGGCGATCGCCGCCGGTACGACCGTGCGGATCAAGAACAGCGATCCCTTCCTCCACAACGTCCACATCTTCCGCGACAAGAAGACGGTGTTCAATTTCGCCCTGCCGTTCAAGGGCCAGACCCTCGACCAGACCTTCACCGAGCCCGGCGTCTACCAGGTACGGTGCGACGCCCATCCCGAGATGTCGGCGACCATCGTCGTCCTCGACACCCCCTATTTCGCCGTCCCCGAGGCCGACGGCAGCTTCACCATCGACGCCGTGCCGGCCGGCTCCTACACCCTGGTGACGCTCGACGTCGAGCGCGGCAAGCGGGTGGAGAAGCCCCTGACCGTCGAGGACGGGGCGGTAGCGGCGAGCTTCTAGCGTGCAGCGTTGCTGCTGGCTGGCAGACGTCAGAGCCCGCTCCGGCGGGCTCTTCGTTTGTCCGCCGAGGGGGGCGGGACCCCGGCCGGCGGTGGTAGGATGGCGCCGATGATCTTCCACGCCAGCGTCGAAGCGACCGAAGAGGGAGACTACCTCGCCAGCTGCGCCGACCCGGTGGCCAGCGCCCGCGGTCTGAGCCCGCAGAATGCGCTCGACCGGCTGCGCGGCGAGATCCGCTACCGTCTCGAGCTCTGCCCCTGCTCCGGGGTCGACGACGACTACGTCGAGCTGGCGGTCGAGGGCCTCTAGGCGATGAAGATCGGCGTCATGGCGGACAGCCACGACAACGTGCCGCGCATCGAGCAGGCGGTGGCCCTGTTCAACCGCCGGCGGGTCGAGCTGGTGATCCACGCTGGCGACTTCGTCTCCCCCTTCGCCCTCTGGCCCTTCGCCGAGCTGCGCTGCCCGTTGCTCGGCGTCTTCGGCAACAACGACGGCGAGCGCGTCGGCCTGAGCCGCGCCTTCGACAAGCTCGGCGAGGTGCACCCCAACCTCGCCACCACCGAGCTCGCCGGCCGCCGCATCGCCGCCGTCCACTATCCCGAGCTCGCCGAGCCCCTCGCCGCCGGCGACGTCTACGACCTGGTGATCTACGGCCATACCCACAAAGTCGACCTGCGCCCCGGCCCGCCGGTGCTGCTCAACCCCGGCGAAGCCGGCGGCTGGCTGAGCGGCAAGGCCACCGTCGCCATCGTCGACCTGCCGAGCCTCGAGGTCGAGATCGCCGAGCTGGCCTGACGGCCTACCCGCCGGGGTGGGCGATGGCCGGCACGCCCCACCAGCGGGTGGGCGCCGAAGCCGTCCGGCGATCATCGGCCAACCACCCGAGAAACCGTCGCCGGCGGAGCCTCCCTCGGCCATGCTCGACCGAGGACGGCACGTTTCGAGGACGACGCCATGTTCGACAAGCACGATACCGAGGTTCTGGTGGTGGGAGCGGGGCCCGCCGGCCTGCTCGCCGCCCTGCGCCTGGCGGAGCGCGACGTCGAGGTGACCCTGATCGACTCCCAGGAGCGGCCGGCGGCGCGCAGCTACGCCCTGGCACTCCACCCCGCATCCCTCCAGCTGCTGGCCGAGGTCGGTCTGGCCGAGGAACTCGTCGCCCGCGGTCACCGGGTCGACAAGGTGGCCTTCTACGACAGCCGCGAGCGCCGGGCCGAGATCTCCTTCGGCGAGCTGCCGGGGGACTTCCCCTTCGTCCTGGTGCTGCCCCAGGAAGAGCTGGAGGCGGCGCTGGTGGCGCGCCTCGGCAGACGCGGCGTCCACGTGCGGTGGAACTGGCGTCTGGCGCGGCTCGAACCCGGCGGCAAGCGGGCGCGGGCGATGATCGAGACCCTGGCCAAGGACTCGATCGGCTACCCCATCGCCACCACCGGCTGGGTGGTGACCAAGGCCTTCGACCTCAACGCCGGCTTCGTCATCGGTGCCGACGGCTACGGCAGCACCGTCCGCCGCTACCTCGACGTCGATTTCGACGAGGTCGGACCGCGGCAGTTCTACGGCATCTTCGAGATCGCCGCCAACGGGCCGTCGCGCGACGAGATGCGGGTGGTGCTGGCGGACGGCGACGACGGCCCCACCGCCGACGTCCTCTGGCCGCTGTCGCAGGCGCGCTGGCGGTGGAGCTTCCAGCTGTCGGACTCGTGGGAGTTCGTGCCCCAGACCCGGACCAAGCGGCGCCATCCGATCGCCATCGGCGAGGACGCCTTCCCCTACCTCGACGAAAGCCGTCTGAACGAGCTGATCGAGGCGCGGGCACCGTGGTTCGCCGCCCGCATCGACGACGTCCGCTGGTCGGTGGGGGTGCGCTTCGAGCGCCGGCTGGCGGCGCGTTTCGGCCACGACAACGCCTGGCTGGCCGGGGATGCGGCCCACCTGGCCTGCCCCATCGGGGTACAGAGCATGAACGTCGGCCTGCGCGAAGCAGCCGAGCTCGCCCGGGTGATGGCCGAGATCCTGCGCCAGGGTGCGTCGGCTGACCTGCTGCGGGCCTACGACCACGAGCGGCGGGCGGAGTGGCGCCAGCTCCAGGGTCTCGACGGCGGCCCGCGCCCGCTCGACGACGCCGGCGAATGGGTGAAGGCGAACCGCAGACGCATCCCGCCCTGCGTGCCCGCCTCGGGGCTCGAGCTGCGCCGCCTGCTGCTCCAGCTCGGCCTCGATCTCGCCAGCTGACCCGAGGGAGCCGAAGGACGGAGAGGATCGGCGATGAAGCACCTGATCATCCTCGGCGCCGGCACCGGCGGCACCGTCGTCGCCAATCGCCTGCGCCGCCAGCTGCCCCGCGACTGGTCGCTGATCGTGGTCGACCCCGAGCCGCGGCACCTCTACCAGCCCGGCCTCCTCTTCCTGCCCTTCGGCGCGGGCGGCCGAGAACGACTGCTCAGGCCGCGCCGGAAGACCCTGGGAGACGGCATCTGCTGGCTGCGCGACGCCGTCGTCCGGGTCGAGCCGGAGAGCCGCCTGGTGGTGCTCGAGGGGGGCGGGCTCCTGCGTTACGACCTGCTGGTCATCGCCAGCGGCTCACAGCTGCGGCCGCGGGCGACCGCGGGCCTCGTCGGTCCTCACTGGGGCCGTACGGTGCACGAGTTCTACACCCTCGCCGGCGCCCGGCGGCTGCGCCAGGCCCTGGCGGGCTTCGACCGCGGTCGCCTGGTGGTGAACGTCGCCGCGCTGCCGATCAAGTGCCCGGTGGCGCCGCTCGAATTCCTCTTCCTGGCCGACGCCTTCTTCAGCCGCCGCGGTCTGCGCCATCGCGTCGAGCTCATCTATGCCACCCCCCAGGCCGGCCCCTTCGCCCAGCCGGTGGCCGCGGCCCTGATCGGCGAGCTCCTCGAGCGCAAAGGCATCCGGCTGGAGACCGGATTCGTTGCCGCCGAGGTCGACGGCGAGGCGCGGCGGCTGCACGCCGGCGGCCGCGAGCTCGGCTTCGACCTGCTGGTCACCGTCCCCGCGCACGGCGGGGCGCCGTTCATCGAAGCCTCCGGCCTCGGCGACGAGCGCGCTTTCGTGCCCACCGCCCGGCACACCCTCCTGGCGCGCGGCTTCGACGACGTCTTCGTGCTCGGCGATGCCACCGACCTGCCGGTCTCCAAAGCCGGCTCCGTGGCCCATTTCCAGAGCGGGGTGGTGGCCGAGAACGCCCTGCGGGCGATCCGCGGCCGCAGCCTGATCGAAGGCTTCGACGGCCACGCGAACTGCTTCGTCGAAACCGGCCACGGCCGCGCCTTGCTGATCGACTTCAACTACGACGTCGAGCCCCTGCCCGGTCGCTATCCCCTGCCCTGGGTCGGGCCCCTGACCCTGCTCGAGGAGAGCCGGCGCAACCACTGGGCCAAGCTCGCCTTTCGCTGGCTCTACTGGCATCTGCTGCTGCCCGGACGCCCCCTGCCGGTACCCGCTCGCCTATCGATGCGGGGCAAGGAAAGCCTCGGACGCGTCCTCCACGCCAGCACCTGAGCCCGGCGGCGGCTGGACGTAGAACCACACCGTGCCGCGGTAACGCCCGGCGGCGGGCGGCGTGCGGCTCTGCGGGCCGAGATCGGCCGGGGGATGGAATTTGGTGCCGATCGCCGGGATGGCGTTGAGCAGCGACAGGCCGGCGGCGGGCAGCTCGGCGACGGCGTTTCTCGGCCGCTCGGGAAAGCGTGGCCGGAGCAGGCCGAGGTAGAGGTCGTCCGCCTCCAGGGCGAGCAGCAGGCGGCCGCCGTCGGCCAGCTCCAGCTCCGCCCAGTCGACGCCGGCATAGAAGCCCTTGAATTCCGGATACTGCCAGTCGACGCCGGTGACGGCGTCGTTGTAGCGCCGCTGCCACAGACCGAGGCGGCCGCCGCGCCGGCGGTTGCGCCACGTCCGCCCCGGCCCCTCCCCCAGCCAGCGCATGGCGGCGACGGCGTCCGGCGGCAGGTCGAAGCCGACGCCGGCGTAGGGCTGGCGGGGTGCGGCGCGGTACTGGTAGCTGAGACGCAACCAACCGGAGGCGTCGAGGCGCCACTCGACGATCTCCAGCCGGCCGTCGAAGCGCGCGGCGAAGACCTGCGCTCCGCCCGCGGCGTAGAGACGCCCGGCGCGCAGCCGCCCGCGGTGACCGGCGAGCAGACGCGGGCCGCGGGCGATGGGCAGCCGGCGGCCGCCGAGGGCGAGGGAGACGAGCTCGCCGGTGGCGCGCTCGATCCCCGCCGCCAACTCCCCGGCGCGCAGGGTGATCACCTCGCCGTCGGCAGCGGAGGTCGCCACCGGGCGGGCCGCGGCGCGCGCTCGGGCGACCTTGCGCCGCACCCGCAGCGCCCGCCGCTCCCGGGGCACCACCCAGCGCATGCGCTCGTCGCCGGCGGCGTCGACCACCGCCAGCTCGAGGGCGTCCGGCGGCGCGCCCGGCGGCGACGGCGGCAACGGCAGCTCGGCCCGAGCGCCCGGCGGTGCGCCCGGCGCCGGCGTCTCCCCCGCCGCCAGCGTCACCACCGCGCCGCCGCCGGGAGGCGGCAGGGCGAGCCAGCGCCAGCGCAGGCGACAGCTCGACAGGTCGCGGTGATCGAAGCGGTTCTCCAGGGTGAGCGCGACGCCGGCGGGGGGCAGGAAGCGGTCGAGGAGCATCACCGGCGCGAAGACGTCGCGCAGGGCGTAGAAGCTCACCTCGCGCTGGCGGTAGGGCCCGACGACGCCGTCGGCGCCGTAGTTGCCGAAGGTGTCGAGGCGGCCGTCCTGATCCGTCCGTACCACCCCCTCGTCGAGCAGCGCCCAGAGAAAGGCGCCGGCGCCGTGCGGCGAATGGCGGATCAGCTGCCAGTAGTCTTCCAGACCGGCTCCCATGCCGCCGTCGTAGAGTCCGTGCAGCATCTCGGTGGGCATCACCAGCGGCCGCGGCAGGCCGCGCCAGCGCTGCCACCACGAGCCGGGGCCGAGGGCCGCCGCCAGTTCGTCCCAGGTCGGGTAGTGGGTGGCGTCGAAGCCGCCGAAGACCGCGTCCGGATGGAGCACCGGCCGCCGCTGCGGGTCGTGGCGGCGGAAGTCGTCGTCGAGCGCGGGATTCCAGCCGCCCTCGTTGCCGTTGGCCCACAGGATCACCGACGGATGATTGCGGTCGCGCTCGACCATCGCCTCCACCAGCGGCCGGCCGACCGCGACGTCGTAGGCATCCTTCCACCCCGGCAGCTCGGCGACCACGTAGAGGCCGAGCTCGTCGCAGGCGTCGAGGAAGGAACGGTCGGGTGGGTAGTGGGAGGTGCGTACCGCGTTCAGGTTCATCGCCCGCATCAGCTCGACGTCGCGGCGGTCGATGGCGGCCGAGAGGGTGCGGCCGGAGTCGGGCCAGAAGGCGTGGCGGTTGATGCCCTTGAGCAGCACCCGCCGGCCGTTGACGTAGAGCCCGCCGGGCCGCACCTCGACGGTGCGGAAGCCGAAGGTCTCGCGGCGGCGGTGGAGCACCTCGCCGCCGCGCTCGAGGCTGAGCTCGAGGCGGTAGAGCTGCGGGTCTTCGGCGCTCCACGGCCGGATGCCGTCAAACCGCCCGCGCAGCTCGGCGGCCGGCCGATCCCCGGCCGCCGACAGGGTGCCGGCGAGGGGCGATCCGACCGCCTTGCCGGCGGAATCCACCACCCGGGCGACCACCCGATCCCCCGCCGCCGCACCGCGCGCCGCCAGCGCCACCACCAGACCGCCGTCGGCGCGGGCGTCGATCGCCGGCGGCTCGAGGGATGCCGGCGGATGGGCGAGGAGGTAGACCGGGCGGTAGATGCCGCCAAAGAGCCAGTAGTCGGCATCGCGCTCGGCGCGATTGACCGAATCGTCGGCGGACGCCTCCCACACCCGCACCTGCAGCAGGTTGTCGCCGCCGTAGCGCAGGAGGGAACCGACGTCGAAGGCGAAGGGCATGAAGCCCCCCTGGTGGCGGGGACCGGCGGCACGGCCGTTGATCTCCACCTCGGCGTCGGTCATCACCCCCTCGAACCACAGCTCGATCCGCCGCCCGCGCCATCTCTCCGGCACGGTGAAGCGGAGGCGGTAGCGCCCCTCGTCCGGTCGCTTGGCCGCCTCCTGGTCGCCGTAGTCGTAGTGACCGAAGCCCTCCAGCTCCCACTGCGACGGCACCGCGATGGTGGTCCAGGCGCCGCAGCCGCGGCCGGCGTCGCAGCGGAATTCCCAGCGCCGTACGTCGCCGTGCCCGCGGCCGGAGAGGTCGAGGCGCTCGCTCTCCTGAGCGACGGCACCCGCCGGCCCCACCAGCAGCAGAGCGGCGGCGAGAAGCCGCCGCCAGCGACGGGAGTCGATCGTCGGCCGCACGTCCACCGGCGGATCCTACCGCGCCGCAGGACGCTTCGCCGGCCGCTTGTGCTAGCGTCGGCAGACGAGCAGCAAAGCGCCGCTCCGTTTGTGTCGAGGAGGAACGTGCCCCCGCCGGGAGGGCGCCTGCGCTCTCCCGGCACAGCCGTCGAGCCGTCTTGATCGCCGACCACGAGATCCGTGCTGTCACCAACGCCACCGGCGTCGCGGCGGCGGTGGAACGCATCTACGGCGCGCCGCTCGAGGCGATGCGCGGCGTGCTCCACGTCACCGCCGTATGGCGCGATCCCGGCGGCACCCTGATCACCCTCAACGTCAACGATCAGACGCCGCGCTGCGACCACGACGCCTTCGCCCTCGGCGTCGCCCGCGCGCGCGCCGACGCCATCGTCACCACCGGCCGCGTGCTGCGGGCCGAGCCCGCCCTGAGCCACGCGCTGCCCGGCCCGGCGAAGCTGCCCGCAGCGCTCGCCGATTGGCGGCGCAGCCTGGGCAAACGCAAGCCGCCGCTGAGCGTCATCCTCACCCGCAGCGGCGACGTCGATTTCGACCACCCCCTCTTCGGCGGCGGCCACCGGGCGGTGCTCTACACCTCCGAGGAGACGGCGGAGCGCCTGCGCTCCCGGGCCGCCGAGCGCGGCGTCGGCGTCATCGCCGACCGCTCCCCCAGCCTGCGCCAGGCGATCGCCCGCCTCGAGGGCCAGGGGATCGACGGCGTCGCCATCGAGGCCGGCCCGTCCACCGCCCGCACCCTCTACCAGGCGCCCCTGGCGGTCGACGAGCTCATGCTGTCGATCTTCGAGGCCCCCGACCTCGCCCCCGAAGTTCGCGGCGGCGCCCTCGGCACCGAGGCCATGCTCGACGCCCACCTGCCCCACCGCAGCCCGCCCTACGCCGTCGCCACCCGCGACGGCAACTGGAGCTTCTCCCGCCGCCTGCGGTGATCGAGCGCCATCGATACCGCAGGGAGGCCCCGGGCGGCGTGGCCCGGTGCGCCGGCGGGTTCTGGCGCAGGTTCCGATCGGCCCGCCGTCATCCCGGCGGGCGGCCGCTGCCGCCGGGGTCGAAGTAGCTCATCTCGGAATCGGGGAAGACCTCGCGCACGAGCTCCTCGTCGCGGGTCCGGTCGGGCAGGTCGTCGGGGCCTTCGACCGCCAGCACCTGCTCGTCCTCCCCCAGGGGGATGGGCTCGGCGTCGTCGGATGGCCGGCAGCCCCAGTCCGCCAGGCGGGCGTCCAGGTCCTGCCGGTCGACGTCGCGGCGGAGGGTCAGGAGCCAGCGCATGGCATCGGCGGGGGGCGGCTGCGGGCTCAGCTCCGCATCAGGTTGTAGGAGGCGGCGGCGTTGATCACGCCGTGGCCGGTCTCGGCGTCCCATCCCGGCTGGCCGAGGTCGATGGCGCCGGCGATCAGGGCGGTGCGCACCTGCTCCGGGGTGAGATCGGGCACCGCCGACAGCAGCAGGGCGGCGACGCCGGCGGCGATCGGGCAGGCGGTGGAGGTGCCGCTGTCGAAACGCGACTCGTCGCCGCCGGCGGGGCGGCCGGGGCCGAAATTGGCATAGACGTGGCTGTAGGCGGCGACGTCGGGCTTCTCTTCGGCGAAGCGGCCGGGGCCTTGGGCGGAATAGCCGAGGCGCTGGTGGTGGCGGTTGACCGCCGCGACGGTGATCACTTCGGCCAGGCTGTTCGACGCCACGATCGACTTGCCCGGCCCGATCGCCGAAGCATGGCAGCCCTGGGCCGGACAGTCGCTGCCGCAGTTGCCGGCGGCGAAGAAGGCCGTCGCCCCCGACGCCACCACCTCGCGAACCTTGCGGTTGACCGGATGATCGACGTTCCACGCCTCGTGATTGGGCTGCGAGCTCTGCGGCGGCACGAAGGTGAAGCCGTAGCTCGAATTGGTGACGTGGGGGGTGCCGTCGCGGCGGCGCTGGTCGAGGATGGCCTGGAACATCTGCAACGCGCCGCCGGAGCTCGGCAGGCCGAGGAAGGGATAGTCGTAGAGCCGCGCCGCCGGCGCCGCCACCAGCACGTTGGCCGCCGACATCGAGCCGTGGGTCTGGATCGACGCGGTGCCGGGCTGGCGCGAACCGGCGCGCGCGAAGCCGCCCACCACGGGGTAGACGGTGCCGTCGATCCCCTGGTCGATCACCCCGACGATGACGTTCTGGCCGCGAAATCCGTCGTTCCACACCGCCTCGACGCCGAGCATGGTGCGGATCTGGGCGATGGTCGACGGCGCCAGGTAGGGCCGGCAGTCGAGGCCGCCGCTGGAGCGCGCCAGGTCGAAGGGGTGCTCGTCGGGGAAGAAGGCCATCTCCGAGTTGGGCCACACCGTGACCCCGGGCTGCGCCGCCAGCTTGTCGAGCTTGCTGCGGTCGACCTCGCACGACACCACCGTGGTCGCCGACGGCGCGTCGTCGCTCTCCACCTCGGCGGCGAAGGCGGCGAAGCCCTCCTCGTCCTCGGCCCCCGCCACCACCTCGGGGGCGAACATCGGCACCGGCGCGACGTCGTCCAGCACCTCGAGGCCGAGCTTGGCGAGCTTGGCGAGCAACTTCTCGCCGTGGCGTACGGCGTCGTCCTCCGACTCCATCAACGAGGCCGAGACGGCGAAGGCCTCCGGCTGGCTCTCCTCGACTTCAACCAACACCTTGACTTTGGCCATCGCAGGTCTCCCGCAGATTCGACTGGCTGAGCTACGGTCATTGTAGCACCGCCGGCCCGCCGCCGTCGCCGGCCCGAAGACGCCGCCGGCGACGTGGTGTAAACTAGGCTCTCCATCGTATCCGGAGGTGGCGTGCGTAGCATCCGATCCAGGACCAGGACGCGCCCCCAGCAGGTGATCCACCTCGCCTCCCGAGACCTCGCACTGCCCGAGGGGGTGACCGTGGCCGAGTGGGCCCTCGAGCGCCTGCGCGATCAGAATCCGCGAATCCGTGCCTTCCTGGGCTGCATCCGCCTGCTCGGCGAGGTGCTGGAGAGCAACTACGCCATCCTCCACTGCTCCCCCGACCGGCTGCGCGAGATCTGGCGCCGGGTACGGCGGGTGGCGCACCTGATGCGCACCGAGCTCGAGCCCCTGCTCGCCCGCCGCTCCCTCATCCCGCGGCTGGACGAGGCGGTCAAGAGCGCCCACGACGCCCTCCTCATGCTCGACCGCGCGGTGCTCGCCGATCTCGATCGCTTCCCCGAGACCGTGACCTACGATCAGCTGGTACCGGTGCGGAAGCTCCTCTGCGTGTCGATCGGCCAGCTGCACGCCTTCCTCCAGGACGCCTTCGGCGAGATCATGGCCAGCGACCCGCGCAGCGTCCACGACGCCGACTACTACCTGTCGCGGCGCTTTCCCCAGGACATCGACGAGGCGGAGTGGCTCTACGCCACGGTCGACAAGCTGGCGGCCTATCTGGTCACCCTCGAGGCGCAGCGCCTGGCCCTGCTGGTACCGCTGGTCGAGCACCTGGTGGATCGACGGTGGATCCCCGAGGGCGAGCCCTGGGAGTCGGCCAAGACCTTTCTCGACGAGCTCATTGGCGGCCTGACGCCGCGGCTCAAGGAGGTGCTCGCCCTGCGCGGCATCCGCTTCAACGAGATGGAGATCCTCGACCGCTATGCGGTCGAGATCCCGACCCTCTGCCGGCTGATCGTCGAGGTGCACGAGCAGGCGCGAGCACTGGAGCTGAGCGGCGCCGATGCCGAGCCGCAGCGGGCGCGGGCGCTCGCCGGCCGGCTGTCGGCCCTGATCGGCGAGGTCGACACCCATCTGCGCGATCTGATCGCCTTCGTCCCGCTGTGGATCGACAGCATCACCAAGCGGCGGGCGTTGCTCCTGCGCCGCAGCCGCGACGACGACGAGGCACCGCCGGCCGTCGCCAGCGCCTGACCGCCCACCCCCCGAGATGAAAGTCAGGGTGATCCAACCGTCCTTGGCGACGGCATCGCCGGCGCGCAAGCCGATGGCGATCGAGCGCCTGCGCGCCGCCGGCGGCGGCGTCGAGCTGCAGCCCCCCGCCCTCGGCCGACTGCCTTTCGACGCCCTGCGCTTCGCCGCCGTCTTCCGCCACGGCGACCCCCAACGGACCGTGCTGCTGTTCTTCGTCGACGGCCATCCGAGCCCCCTGTGGACGGTGCCGGCGCGGGTCGACTTCGGCTCCTTCGACCTGCCGACCGCGACCAGCGAGCTGGAGGAGCTGCGCCACCTGCTGCGCCTGTTCTGCCGCCGCGCCCCGCACCTTCGCCTCGACCGCTCCACCTTCGACTTCCTGGCCGGCGCCGCGCCGGCGCCGTTGCCCGGACCGCTGCTCGCCTTCGCGACCGGCGTCGCCGCCATCCTCGGCCGGCTGGAGGGGGCGCCGCCGGCCGCCGAACGCATCGACGCCGCCGAGATCTTCGACCTGGCGGCGGACGGACCGGCCCTCGAGCGGCCGCCGTCGCGCACCGTCGCGGTCCGCACGCCGCCGGCAGCCGCCGCCGAGCCGCCGCCAGCCGCCGCCGAAAGGGCGGCGGAGGAGATCGCCTGCCATCATTGCGGCCACCGCCAGCCGCCGGCGCCGCGCTGCGCGCGATGCGGCGCCGTCTTCCTGGCCTACCGCCGGCAACCGGAAAGCCGGCTGGCGGCGCCGGTCGCCGGCGACCTGGCAGCGGGGACGGTGGAGTCGCCGTCGCGCTGGGGCCTGACCTTCCTCGCCGGCGAGAGCCTGGCGAGTCTGGTGCTGGCCCAGCTCGGCCAGCACGCCTCGGCGCTGCTGGCCATCGCCGTCACCCCGTGGCTGGCGGCGGTCGGAGGGATCGCCATCCTCGCTCTCCTGACGTCCCTGCCGTCGACCGCCGCCGGCGGCGCCGTCTTCTCCCTCGCCGCCTACAGCCTGAGCGTGACGGCGGTGGCGATCTTCGTCGACCGCAACCTCGAGGGCAGGCCGCCGACCGTCGGCCAGGCCCTGGGCAGCGCCCTGCGCGTCCTGCCGGCGGTGCTCGCCAGCCGGCTCCTCGCCACCCTGCGCATCCTGCTGGGGCTCGCCGCCCTGATCGTGCCGGGCCTGATCTACGCCCAGCGCGCCGCCTTCATCGAGATCCTCGCCGCCTGCCAGCCCGAAGGCCGGCCGGACGTCTCCCGCGGTCAGATGAGCCGCAACCTGGTCGACGGCTACGAGGCGTCGGTGCTCGCCTACCTGCTGCTCGCCGCCCTCGCCGGCTTCGCCCTGATCGGCCTGCCGGCCTACGCCGCCGTCCTCCTCGACTTCCTCGGCCTGGAATGGCTGGTGCCCCTCGACTCGCCGCCCTTTCTCGCTCTCGGCGTCCTGATCGCCCTGGGGCTGGCGGCCCTCGCCCTCACCGGCTGGGCGGTCCTGCTCTACTTCCTCTACCGCGAGCTCGCCGACCAGCAGGGGATGGCCCTCTACCGCGGCGCCGAGGGGCTCGATCTGCTGGCCCGTTTCGTCCTCATCACCGACCTGATCCTGCTGCTGCTCGCGGTCTACCGCACCTCGGGGCTGGTAGGCTGACGGCGAGGAGGTGACGATGAGCGCCCGACCGACGATCAAGCCGCTGCCCGACGGCCCCTACCTGGTCAAGGGGCTCGACCATCTGTCGAACCGCAAGGGGACGATCCCCTGCCGCGACGCCGTGGCCCTCTGCCGCTGCGGCGGCTCGGCGAAGAAGCCTTTCTGCGACGGCACCCACGCCCGCATCGGCTTCTCGTCCGCCAAGCTGCCGGACCGCGTCCCCGACCGCCGGCAGAGCTACGCCGGACGGCGCATCACCATCCACGACAACCGCGGCATCTGCGCCCACGCCGGGCACTGTACCGACGGCCTGCCGGCGGTCTTCCGCCTGCGCCAGGAACCGTGGATCGATCCCGATGGCGCGACGCCGGAAGAGATCGCCGCCACCATCCGCCAGTGTCCTTCCGGCGCTCTGTCCTACTCCATCGACGGGGTCGAACGCCGCGACCCGGAGGAGCCCCGGCCGCCGGCGATCTTCGTCGCTCCGAACGGTCCCTACGCCGTCACCGGCGGGCCCGAGCTCGCCGACTGCGAATTCGGCGATGGGGCGTCGCGGGAGCACTACACCCTGTGCCGTTGCGGCGGTTCGAAGAACAAGCCCTTCTGCGACGGCAGTCACTGGCACAACGGCTTCCGCGACGACGACAACTGAGCGCGCGCGGCGCGCTCAGTCGCCCAGGGAGACGGCGATGCCGCGGCCGGCGTCGCGGGCGCGGCGGTAGACGTGCCAGCCGGCGGCCAGGTCCTCGACGCCGATGCCGAGGGACTCGAAGAGGGTGATCTCCTCCGCCGCCGTGCGGCCGGCGACGCGGCCGGTGAGCAGGTCGCCGAGCTCGCCGGCGACGTGATCGTCGCCGATGGCGCCTTCGTCGCGGGCCAGGATCAGGTCCCCGGCCTCGTTCTCCGCCGACTCCCGGCGGTCGACGAAGACCCGGGCGCGGGCGACGGCGGCGCCGTCGAGCTCGCGGCTGGTCTTGGTGCAGGCGCCGACGGCGTTGACGTGACAGCCGGGAGCGAGCCACTCGCCTTCGACGATCGGCCGGCGGGCCCCGGTCAGGGTGCAGACCACGTCGGCCCCCGCCACCGCCTGCCGCGCCGAGTCCACCGCCACCACCTCGAGGCCGCTTTCCGCCGCCGCCCGATCGGCGAAGCGGCGGGCGTGCTCCAGCGTACGGCTCCACACCCGCACCCGGCGGATCGGCCGCACCGCCCGCATCGCCTCGAGGTGGCTGCGGGCCTGCACGCCGCTGCCGAGAAGCGCCAGCTCGGCCGCGTCGTCGCGCGCCAGGAGGCGGGTCGCCAGGCCGGAGGCGGCGGCGGTGCGGATCTCGGTGATCGAGGCGGCGTCGAGGATGGCCAACGGCCGCCCCTCGTCGACGTCGAAGAGCTGCACCGTGCCCTGATGGCTGTCGAGGCCGCGGGCGTGGTTGCCGGGCATGACGGTGATCACCTTGACGCCGGCCACCGGCGGGGTAGCGAGCTGCGCCGGCATCACCCCCAACAACCCCTTGCCGTTGGTCAGCCCCAGGGCCTGGCGCAGGGGCTGGACGGCCTCCCCCTCGGCCAGGGTCCGCAGGGCGCCGGCCATCAGCTCGATGCAGGTCGCCATCGGCAAGAGCGCCCGCACGTCGTCGCCGGAAAGAATGAGGACGGACATCGCGCACCCGATCCTATCCGATCCCCCCGCCCTCCGTCGCCGGCGCCTGACGCACGGCGTCTCGCCCTGCCCCGATGCCGATCGCCCGCCGTCGCCGGCGCCGCCGGCAAGCTGCTAACCCATTCATTCCATTGATCTTGCGAAAAGGGTGGCAGCTGATCGGATCAACGCCTGCTGCCGCTGCCGGTGCGTCTCCCGGCGGATGCGCGCTAGAATCGACGGGCGCGAAACGATAGGGAGGTGCGACCGTGGTCAGCGGCATCAGCATGGCGTCCGTCCTGGCGTTGCTCGCAGCGGCGAGCGGCGCCGCTTCCCCCACCGGCCCGCTGGCGGTCGGCCGGCCGGTGCCCGATCTGGTGCTGCCCGATGCCGGCGGCGGCGCCCCCCGCTCCCTCGCCGAATGGCGCGGCCGGCGCTACGTGCTGCACGTCTTCGCCTCCTGGTGAGCGGGCTGCCGGCGGCACGTGCCCGGGTGGCACGAGGCGACCAAGGCGCTGCGGGAGAGCGGCGAGCTGGCGACGGTCGGCATCGTCCAGGAGCAGCATCCGGACCGTGCCCGCCTCTTCATGCAGTGGCAGCGAATGGACTGGCCGATCCTGGTCGACCCGCTCAATCTGCTCGCCGTCTCGGTGGTGCCGATCACCGCCCTGGTCGACGAGCACGGCATCGTCCGCGTCCTCGGGCCGCGCGACCCGGCGGTGGTGAACGACTTTCTCGCCGCCTCCTACGAGCCGCCGCCGGACCTGCCGACGCCGACGCCGCCCCGCGCCCCCGACCTCGCCGGCCTCGCCGAGCGTCGCGACGGCGGCGCCGCGGCCGAGCGCGCCTACGGTCAGGCCCTCCTGCTGTGGGGCGGCGAGGACCGCCTCGACGACGCCGTCGCCGCCTTCGCCCGCGCCGCCGAGCTCGAGCCCGACGACGGCCCGGGGCAGTTTCAGCTCGGCGTCGCCCATCGTGCCCGTTACGATTCGCCGCGGCGCCGCGAAGACGACTTCCAGCGCGCCGCCGACCACTGGACCCGCGCCCTGGCGCTCGATCCCAACCAGTACATCTGGCGCCGTCGCATCCAGCAATACGGCCCGCGGCTGGCCAAGCCCTACCCGTTCTACAACTGGATCGACGAAGCGCGGCGGGCGATCGCGGCGCGCGGCGAGACGCCGATCCCCCTCGCCGTCGAGCCGAGCGAGACCGAGCGCCTCGACCCGCGCGCCACCGTCGCCGCCGCGGATGGCGCCGTCCCCCCGGCCGATCCCGAGGGCCGCATCCTGCGCGACGACGGCCGCTTCATCCGCCTGGAGACCGCGGTGGTGCCCGCCGCCGTCGCTCCCGGCGACGTCGCCCGGGCGCACCTCGTCTTCCGCCCCAACGAGGCGATCAAGGCGCATTGGAACAACGAGGCCGAGGGCATGAGCCTGTGGCTCGAGCCGCCACCGGGCTGGCACGCCGACCGGCCCGCCCAACACGTCCCCGGCCCGCCGCAGGCGGTGAGCCGCGAGGTCCGTCATCTGGAGCTCGAGCTGAAGAGCCCGGAGGACGCCGCCCCCGGCAAGGTCCGGGTGCCCGGCTATGCCCTCTACTACGTCTGCGAAGACGTCGGCGGAACCTGCCTCTACCGCCGCCAGGACCTGGAGCTCGAGGTGGCGATCCGGAGCCGCTGAGGTCTCGCTCAGCGACCAGGCGCCGAAGAGTGGACGATCCAGCGCCGGCCGCCGCTGCCGACTGCGGCACGCCTACGAGCTGCGCCGCTTCGCCCGTTCGCCGTCCTCCCCGCAGAGAGTCTCGACGTCCGAAAAAAGGGTGGCACCTGGCCGTCCGAAAAAAGGGTGGCACCTGGCCAAGTCACTCATTCCATGGAACTTGTAAAAAGGGTGGCACCGTGAAGCAGACGATCCAGCGCCGGCCGCCGCTGCCGACTGCGGCACGCCTACGAGCTACGCCGCTTCGCCCGTTCGCCGTCCTCCCCGCAGAGAGTCTCGACGTCCGAAAAAAGGGTGGCACCTGGCCAAGCCACTCATTC